>JACMNB010000023.1 GCA_014378845.1 Methylotenera sp.
ATCGATATCAACACTATCGGGTAGAGAGCGACAAATATCTAAGAATTTTTTTGCAGAAATAGTGGTTGATAACTCGCCAGAAAATTCATTTTGAACACTTAACGATATTTGCATTTCTAAATCGGTGGCAGTGAGCTGTATATGATTGTTTTTCGCCTCTAATAATAAATTAGATAATATTGGCAAGGTGTGTCGGCGCTCTACAATGCTGGTTACATTGGTGAGAGGTTTTAACAATACTTCTCTGTTAATTTTAATCTGCATCTTATCGTCCTAAGTATAAATCTTAATTAAAAATCCTAGATATAAATTCTAAAAATTAAGCACAAGTATAAAACCAAAGTTCAAAAACCAGGTACAAATTGAAAGTATAAATCCATACCTAAACGGGTTTGAAACTGGAGCCTAATTAATAATGTTATTTTATATATAAAAACTAATAGTAATAATAATGGTCTTATTTTCTGTGGATAAGTCATTTAACATTCAAATAATCAAAAACTTACAGACCATTTTAAATGGTTATAAAGCCTAATAAAAACTGCGGATTAAATGTGTATTAAATAGCAAAATACAAAATGCGCGGTTTTATTCTTTAATTATCCACAACATTATATGGCTTTAATCACAGTTGCTTGATGCATTAATCACGTATCACTTGCGTTAAAAAGCCAATATCGCGCGCAATCGCTTGATCGTTTAAGCGCAATTGTTCAATCTCATCACACGCGTGCATCACCGTTGTGTGATGGCGGCTGCCAAACGCCTCTCCAATTTCAGGAAAACTGTGATTGGTTAACTCGCGCGCTAAGCTCATGGCGATTTGGCGTGGCCGTGCAAAATTACGCGAGCGCTTTTTGCTGTGCATTTCGCCCACTTTAATTTTATAGTAATCGGCCACTGTTTTTTGGATATTTTCGATGGTGATTTGCCGGCCACGCACTGCAATTAAATCACGTAGCGCATCTTTGGCTAGGTGAATATCGATGGTATGGCCGGTAAATTTAGCCATCGCAATAATGCGGTTAAGCGCGCCTTCCAGCTCGCGCACGCTAGAGCGAATTTGTTTGGCCACAAAAAATGCCACATCTTCGCTTATATTCACTTTCAATTCTTCGGCTTTTTTTAGCAAAATGGCCACGCGCATTTCAAGTTCTGGCGGCTCTACCGCCACGGTTAAGCCCCAGCTAAAGCGCGTTCTTAAACGCTCATCCACATCAATAATTTCTTTTGGGTAAGTGTCACAAGTGATGACAATTTGTTTTTTTTCTTCAATAAGCGTATTAAAAGCGTAAAAAAATTCTTCTTGTGTACGGGTTTTTTTGGCAAAAAACTGAATGTCGTCAATCAATAATAAATCGAGCGAGTGATATTGACGTTTAAATTCATCAAACGCTTTATTTTCATAGGCTTTTACCACATCAGACACATAACGCTCTGCATGCAGATAGCGAATATTGGCCTCTGGTTGAAGCTGTTTTAAATGATTGCCAATACTTTGCAACAAGTGCGTTTTACCCAAACCCACCCCGCCATAAATAAACAATGGGTTGTAAGCCTGGCCTGGATTTTCTGCGACTTGTATTGCCGCCGCGCGTGCTAATTGGTTAGCGCGACCAGTTACATAATTATTAAAGTTAAAGCTAGGGTTTAATCCAGTGCTGCGCAGATAGGGCGTTGCAGAGGCAGTAGTAGATTTGCGTGTTAAATCGGTTAATAAGCCGGTCGCAACAGAGCTTTTATTGGCAAGTGCATCTGCGTTTGCTTGGCCATTTAACAGTTTTTTTGGAGCATTTTTTTCAGCATCGGCTTTTTCAGAAGTAAGTTTTTCAGCAATGGGCTTTTGGGAAATCGATAATTCAATTAAAATATTTTGCGGCAAAAACTCGGTAGCAATCGCCTCAATTTTGCTTAAAAAACGGTCTTTTATCCATTGCAGCACAAATTTATTTGGCGCAAGAATGCGCAGCAAATTATCGGCAGACTCGGTTTGCAAGGGCTTAATCCAGGTATTAAATTGTTGCGCAGATAGCTCTTGTTCAAAGCGATTAAGGCAGGTTGACCAAAATTTTTCCATCGATTGCTTAATCTCCCTTTGTTTTATCGGCACGCACAATTTTTTTATTTTCATCTGTCATCATCATACAAGCGAATTAATGTGTTTAAATAATCAATCATTGGCGTATCTATTTTAGCTGCTTTAAAGAGACTTATCCACAGGCAATGCTCGTTTTATTAAACAAAATATGCGTTGACAACAGTGGCGGTTATGAGGTCTAATAGCAGGCTTTGTAGCATATACCAGCAGGAGAATTCGAATGAAACGCACCTACCAACCCTCTAAAACTCGTCGCGCACGTACGCATGGCTTCTTAGTACGCATGAAAACCAAAGGCGGCCGCGCTGTGATTGCTGCGCGCCGTGCTAAAGGCCGCTCTCGCCTAGGTCTGTAATTGCACTCGCTATAACGGCTTTTTTCGCTCGTTAAGCATGCTGTTACATGATTAAAACAAAACCCCAGGCGCGCTGCAAATTGATGTCGTTTAAGTTTGTTAAACAAGCCAAAATCGTAAAAACGGATGATTTTTCATCCGTTTTTAATTTGCGCAAGCGCATTGCTAGCCCACACTTGGTTGTGCGCTACAAGCCAAATATTCTAGATAGGCCACGCTTGGGTCTAATTGTGGGTAAAAAAACGGCAAAGTTGGCGGTGTGGCGTAATTATATGAAACGTGTGCTACGCGAGTTGTTTCGTTTAAATCAGTACCAATTACCCTGTTTAGACTTAGTGATTCAAGTGCAAAAGCCGTTTAAAAAAACTGATTTTTTACAAGTAAAACAAGAATTTGACCACTTACTGCTTAAGCTTTCATCAAAAACCCCCACTGTTCATGCTCGTATAGTAGCTAGCTGATAAAATGAAACCAATTTTAATCGCATTAGTTCGCGGGTATCAAATCACTTTAAGTCCGTTTTTTGGCCAACATTGTCGATTCGCGCCAACCTGCTCTCATTATGCGATAGAAAGTTTGCACAAACATGGCGCAGTTAAAGGTTTTTGGCTAACGGTAAGACGATTGTCGCGGTGCCATCCCTGGCATGTTGGTGGATATGACCCAGTGCCCAGCGCAGATACCATCCTTGCACCAAGCCCTGCACCAAAAACATGTTGTCATGTGCAACAACATTAGTTAACTTACTGAATATAAAGAATTTATGGATACTCGCCGTCTAGTTTTATTTGTTATTTTTTCTTTTTCTATCATGATGTTGTGGGACGGGTGGCAGCAGCAACACGCGCCAATCGTCCCTGTGCAACAAGGTGCGCAAACAGCTTCTGGCGATGTTCCAACCAATGGCGCTGCTAATTCCACTAGCGCTGCAACAACTGATAACACCAATAACGATGGCAGTTTTAAGCTTGATAAAGGTCAGCGCATTAAGGTTAGTACCGATTTATTTGATGCAGAAATTGACACCATTGGCGGGGATTTACGGCATTTGGTGTTGAATAAACACCGCGCGGCTAACGAAAAAGATGGAAATTATGTGTTGATGGATGATGCAAAAACGCCATTATTATACGTGGCGCAAACCGGTTTATTGGGCGCCGGCTTGCCAAACCATAAATCAACATTTACCAGCACAGCAACAAGTTACACCATGGCGGATGGCGCTGCAAGCCAAGAAGTGCGCCTTTCATGGGCAGGTTCGGGCGCTGCCAGCGGCATTGCTGTTGATAAGATTTACACCTTCCACCGCGGCAGTTACGTGATTGATGTGCGGTATCAAATTAATAATGGCGGTAGCCAAACCATTACGCCTTCCGCCTACTATCAAGTTGTGCATGACAATGAATCAAAACAAGGCTCTAAAATGATGCCAACGTTTACTGGCGGCGCTTATTATACTGACGCCGACAAGTTCAAAAAAGTGAAATTCGCCGACATGGCCAAGAATAAGCTTTCTATAAACGCTCAAGACGGTTGGATTGGTTTGATTGAGCACTACTTTGCCAGTGCGTGGATTCCTAAAGCGGGCGATAAACGAGAGTTTTATACCAAACAACTTAATGATGATACGTTTGCGATGGGCGCAATTGTTCCTGTTGCTAGCATTGCCACTGGCGCTAAAGCGGAATTTGGCGCACGTTTATTTGCTGGCCCACAAAATCACGCTGATTTAGCTGCCGCGGCGCCTGGCTTAGAGTTTGCGGTTGATTACGGTTGGTTAACCATTGTAGCGAAGCCACTTTTTTGGGTGCTTTCTAAAATTGAGGCTTTGGTACATAACTGGGGCGTGGCAATTATCATTGTCACCATATTGTTGAAAGCACTGTTTTACCCATTATCAGCCAAAAGCTATCGCTCGATGGCGCAAATGCGCGAAATGGCGCCGCGTTTGCAAAGCATGAAAGAAAAGTTTGGCGACGATAAGCAAAAAATGCAACAAGCAATGATGGAGCTTTACAAAACAGAAAAAATTAATCCCATGAGTGGTTGTTTGCCGATTTTAATACAAGTACCTGTTTTTATTGCGTTTTATTGGATGTTATCGGCCTCTGTTGAGCTGCGTCATGCGCCATTTTTTGGCTGGATTCAAGACTTAGCGGCGCCTGATACGCTGTTTGGGATTATCCCAAATAGCGTTCCTTTGCTGGGTGGCATGCCAATTGGTTTGTTGCCGATTTTGATGGGGGCCACCATGATTATTCAAACTTATTTAAACCCGCCGCCAACTGACCCAATTCAGGCACAAGTGATGAAAATTATGCCCATTGTGTTCAGCATCTTTTTCTTCTTCTTTCCGGCGGGTTTGGTGTTGTATTGGCTGGTCAATAATATTTTATCCATCGCCCAGCAATGGTATGTCAATAAAACCATCCACGCCGCCGCGCTTGCTAAAAAAGGCAATGCAAAATAACAACGTTGTATTAATTGATACTATTGCTGCCATTGCCACCGCAAGTGGCGCTGGCGGAATTGGCGTGGTGCGGGTTTCAGGCAGTTTGGCGCAAACAATCGCTAATGCGATTTTGGGTCATTGTCCTGCCCCCCGCTATGCGGCGTACCTTGATTTTAAGTCAGGCGATAATGAATTGATTGATCGCGGCATCGCGATTTTCTATCCTAATCCGCATTCTTATACTGGCGAAGACGTGCTTGAATTGCAAGCCCATGGCGGCGCTGCAGTAATGCAATTGTTGTTGGCACGTTGCATTGCTTTGGGTGCGCGTCAGGCCGAGCCAGGTGAATTTACTCGACGCGCCTATCTAAACAACAAAATGGATTTAGCGCAGGCCGAGGCGGTTGCTGATGTCATTAATGCATCCACTGCGGAGGCTGCACGCAGCGCCATGCGATCACTATCGGGCGATTTTTCAAATAGCATCAATACTGTTTTGGCTAAGCTTATTGATTTGCGCTTGTATGTTGAAGCTTGCCTAGATTTTCCTGAAGAAGACATTGATTTTATAACGCAAGGCAAAGTAGCGCTTAAGCTGGATAATATTAGTAAAGAGCTAAATAGCGTGTTTGCAAAAGCCAAACAAGGCAGTTTATTGCGTGAAGGTGTTCAGGTAGTCTTGATTGGCCAGCCTAATGTTGGTAAATCGAGCTTGATGAATGCACTGGCTGGTGAAGATATTGTGATTGTAACGGCAATTGCAGGTACCACGCGGGATACTATTAAAAATGAAATTCAGATTAGTGGTGTCCCATTACATATTATTGACACCGCAGGTTTGCGCGAAACAGAAGATGAAGTCGAAAAATTTGGGATTGCTCGCACTTTTCGGGCTCTAGAAACCGCTCACATCGCATTATTATTGCTAGACGTGAAGCACGGCATTACAGATAAAGAAAAATCGATTCTAGGGCGTTTGCCGCATGAAATCGCTAAAATCTGGGTGCATAATAAGATTGATGTGTCGCAAGAACCTGCGACTATTGCAGAAATTGATAATCAAACCCATGTTTACTTGTCAGCTAAAACGGGTGCTGGTTTAGATATTTTGAAACAGCAATTATTAAAATTAGTGGGCTATCAAGCATCAACAGAAGGTGTATTTATGGCGCGGACAAGGCATTTGCTTGCTTTAAACCAAGTGAGCGATCATTTAAAAAACGCGACTTTACAAATTAACGCTGCAGAATTAGTGGCAGAAGAGCTGCGTTTAGCACAAATTGGCTTAAGTAGCATTACCGGGGAATTTACACCAGATGATTTATTGGGCGAAATATTCAGTAAGTTTTGTATTGGTAAATAATGTTGATGCGATATTTTATGTTTTAATCAGCATAAAAAAAGCGCCTCGATAGCTCAACAGGCGCTTTTTTTTAATTTAATTTTGCATTAAACCATTGATTTACTTAACAAACATTTCTAATTTTCCAAAATGTGCTGCCAATAAATAGTAAAACGCTAAACGTGATTTAAAGCGATCTTCTTTCATCGTTACGCACACAGATTCAATCGCGGCATTTAACTTATCATCACCGTCGGCCAAGCCCAATTTTTTTTGTAAAAAGTTTTTGCGTACTGTATCGCGTTCTGACTCGTCGCCGCAAGATACAAACTGTGAATCTTTATTTGTTAACACCAAGGCGTAAGTTTTTGCCATGCCATCTAACGCACCTTGGTGTACTGTACCAGCATATTTGGTTGCAATATTTTTGTGCTCCTGTAAATCAGCCATACCATTCTCCTATAAGTTATTGGGTGTTATTAATTGCAACGTTAGGTACAACTGCAAAAACCATTCCCAATACAACCCAAAACAGTTTTTAAATGTTACACCGCACCGCTAACTCCACTATAGGCCCGTTGCGACCCGTTGGTCAATAGTTGAATTTGTAAAGTTTTATTAATCGTGTTTCACGTGAAACAGTTGATATTGGTTGTTTTTAATGACCTTTTACATGACTTAGTTTGATGATTCCAGTAAAATCTAATTCTTTGAAATAGTTGCCTTAATAGATGAATTTTGAATATGAATTACCCCGATATTTTTGATGTAATTGTAGTAGGCGGTGGCCATGCAGGCACCGAAGCTGCGCTGGCTGCCGCGCGCATGGGCCAAAAAACTCTTTTATTAAGCCATAACATCGAAACGCTGGGGCAAATGTCGTGCAACCCTAGCATTGGCGGCATTGGTAAAGGCCATTTGGTTAAAGAAGTAGATGCGCTTGGCGGCGCAATGGCGCAAGCAACAGACCTTAGCGGCATTCAATTTCGTATTTTAAACTCTAGCAAAGGCCCTGCTGTTCGCGCTACTCGCGCGCAAGCAGACCGTATTTTGTACAAAGCGGCGATTCGTCACAAACTTGAAAATCAACCCAATTTATGGCTTTTTCAGCAAGCGGTAGATGACATCATGTTAGAGGGCGACCGCGCCGCCGGCGTTGTAACGCAGATTGGATTGCATTTTAAATCAAAGTCGGTTGTGCTAACGGCGGGTACTTTTTTGGGTGGACTGATACATGTCGGCCTACAAAGCTATAGCGCTGGCCGCGCTGGCGACCCGCCTGCAATTAGCCTCGCGGCAAGATTGCGCGAAATTGGCCTGCCCGCTGGCCGACTAAAAACAGGTACGCCGCCGCGCATCGATGGCCGCACCATCAATTATTCTGTTATGCAAGAGCAACCTGGCGATAACCCTGTGCCAGTGTTTTCGTTTATGGGCTATGGTGCGCAACATCCACAACAAGTACCGTGCTGGATTACCCATACCAATGAAAAGACGCACGATATTATCCGCAGTGGCCTTGATCGCTCGCCCATGTACACGGGCGTGATTGAAGGCGTTGGCCCGCGTTATTGCCCAAGTGTGGAAGATAAAATTCACCGTTTTGCAGATAAGGAATCGCACCAATTGTTTTTGGAGCCTGAAGGCTTAACCACGCACGAAATCTACCCAAATGGTATTTCAACCAGCTTGCCGTTTGATATTCAGCTGGCTCTGGTGCGCAGCATTAATGGCTTAGAAACCGCGCATATTTTGCGCCCAGGCTACGCAATTGAGTATGATTATTACGATCCGCGTGCATTAAAATCAAGCTTGGAAACCAAATCTATACAGGGCTTATTTTTTGCAGGCCAAATTAATGGCACGACTGGTTATGAAGAAGCCGCTGCCCAGGGCTTGCTGGCTGGCGCTAACGCTGCGCTTTATGTACAGGGCAAAGAATCTTGGTGTCCTGCCCGCGATGTGGCCTATATTGGCGTGCTGGTTGACGACCTAATAACGACTGGTGTGACCGAGCCATACCGCATGTTTACTAGCCGCGCCGAGTACCGTTTGCAATTACGCGAAGATAATGCCGACATGCGCTTAACCATAAAAGGTCGCGAGTTAGGCTTAGTAGATGATGCGCGTTGGGCGGCTTTTGAGCAAAAACTAGAAGCAGTTTCGCGTGAGCAAGCGCGGCTCAAATCGACTTTTGTGCAAGTGGCGACAGACGATGTTTCACGTGAAACACAAGTAAGTATTTTAGGAAAGCCACTAGAGCACGAATATAGCTTGTTTGAATTGCTACGTCGCCCCGAAGTAAGTTATGACAGCATGTTAAGTTTGGGTGAGGTTGGTAAGGGTGAGCTAGCGCCAGATGTGCGTGAACAAGTGGAAATTGCCGCCAAATATCAAGGTTATATAGATAGGCAAAAAGACGAAATCGCCAAACAAGCAAGCAGTGAAAACACTAAATTAGATATTGATTACAACGATGTGCATGGCCTAAGTATAGAAGCGCGCCAAAAATTATTAATGCATAAACCGCAAACGATTGGCCAAGCGGGCAGAATTTCGGGCATTACGCCTGCCACCATTTCGCTGCTATTGGTGTATTTAAAACGCAAATATAAAAAACAAACCCAGTTACCCAATATAGAAGCAGCATGACGCAAGCGGCTTTATTAGCCAGCGGTATTGCAGAAATGCGCCTGAATATTTCACGTGAAACACAAGAAAAGTTGCTGGCCTATTTAGCGTTGTTGCATAAATGGAATAAGGTGTACAACCTAACTGCGGTGCGCGATCCGCTTGAGATGGTGACGCTGCACTTGCTGGATAGTTTGAGTGTGTTGCCCTATATAGGTAGCAACAACTTGTTGGATGTGGGTAGTGGCGGCGGTCTGCCAGGTATTGTGTTAGCGATTTGTAAGCCGGAGTTGCAAGTAACGACAATAGATACCGTGCAGAAAAAAGCCATTTTTATGCGCCAAGTAAAAGGTGAGTTGGATTTAAGTAATTTAACGGTGGTGCATGCGCGGGTAGAAAGCTATCAGCCAAGCGACAAGTTTGAGGCGATTGTTTCGCGCGCTTTTTCGGATGTCGGCTTGTTCGTTAAGCTCACACAGCATTTGATAACGCAAAACGGACAATGGCTGGCAATGAAAGGCCAAGTGCCGCATGAAGAATTAGCAAGCTTACAAGAAATAGAAAAGTACACAATCAACATTAAAAATGTAATCCCGCTAACTGTGGCGGGTTTAGAGGCGAAGCGGCACTTGCTGGTTTTAGAGAAAATTGGTTATATTCAAAGAGAAATAGTTTAAAGAATTAAATTAAGAATCGTTTGTTTTTAAAGGTCAGGGATGAAAATATTAGCGATTACCAATCAAAAAGGCGGTGTGGGCAAAACCACTACTTGCGTTAACTTGGCGGCCAGTTTGGCCGCCAATTACCAAAAAGTTTTGTTGATTGATTTAGACCCGCAAGGCAACGCCAGCACTGGCAGTGGCATCGATAAAGCGCATCTAAAGCACAGCATCTACCATGTGTTGATTGGCGAAAAAACGCTAAGTGAAGTGATTGTTCCCAGCGAAAAAGGCGGCTACCACGTTGCCCCAGCTAATCGTGAACTAGCGGGCGCCGAGGTTGAACTGGTAAATGAGTTGGCGCGCGAAACGCGTTTAAAAAAAGCTTTGTCTAAACTAGAACAACTATACGATTATATTTTGCTCGATTGCCCCCCTGCCCTGAATTTGGTTACGGTGAACGCTTTAACTGCCGCCACCAGCGTGATGATTCCGATGCAATGCGAGTACTACGCGCTAGAAGGTTTGTCGGATTTGGTGAATACAATTAAAAAAGTGCGCGCTAATTTAAACGCGACTTTAGAGATTGAAGGTTTGCTGCGCACCATGTTTGATACGCGCAATATGCTCGCCCAGCAAGTATCGGCACAACTTGTCAGCCATTTTGGCGATAAGGTTTACAACACAGTTATTCCGCGCAATATTCGTTTGGCTGAAGCGCCGAGTTACGGCTTGCCAGTGCTAATTTACGATAAAACATCAAAAGGCGCGACAGCTTATCTAGATTTGGCAAAAGAGATTATACATAAAAATCAACAAGTTAAAGGTGCTGCGCATGGTTAAACATAAAGGATTGGGGCGGGGCCTAGACGCGCTGTTGGCGAATGATGTAGAAGATGCACGCAATACAGATTCGCAACAAATGCTCAATGTGACGCAATTACAGCCAGGCAAATATCAGCCGCGTAGTTATATGGACGATGCCGCGCTGCAAACGCTGGCGGATTCGATTAAATCGCAAGGCATTATGCAACCGATTTTGGTGCGTGAAGTTTCGCCCGACAAATTTGAAATTATCGCTGGCGAGCGTCGTTGGCGTGCCAGCCAAATGGCGGGTATAACGCAAGTGCCTGTTTTAGTGCGCGACATTGCTGATGAATCTGCGTTGGCGATGGCGCTGATTGAAAATATTCAACGTGAAAATCTAAACCCGCTAGAAGAAGCGCAAGGCATTAAACGCCTTATTGACGAATTTGCCATGACGCACGAAAAAGCCGCCGAAGCGGTTGGTCGCTCGCGCGTTGCGGTTTCTAATTTATTACGGCTGCTTTCACTTAGCGCGCCCGTGCAAGACTTGTTGATGCACAATAAACTCGACATGGGCCATGCCCGCGCCTTAATTGGCTTAGATGCTGCGCAGCAAATTATGTTGGCTAATCGAACGATTCAGCAGCAATTATCGGTGCGCGACGTTGAAAATTTAGTCAAAAAAGTGGGCGCAGAAGCCAAACCAAATCAACAGAAAACCACTGTCAATCGTGACGTTTTAGCGCTGCAAAACACATTAAGCGAAAAAATTGGGGCAGTGGTCAGTATTTCTGCTAAAGCCAATGGTGCGGGAATGCTTAAAATTAGCTACAGTAATTTAGATCAGCTAGACGACATTATTAGGAAAATGACATGATAATTATTTTTGCATATTTTGATGCTAAGTGTTTCTTTTTGCTGATAGATTAAGGTTTAATTTTCATATAACACTTGACTAAAAACCCTTAATAATTCAGAATCGCGGACTTTGCTAACCGAAGCTTTTAATTTATCTGAGTTTTGCAAAATAAGGTTTTGCAGAATAAGAAACATTTGTGAATGATATTAACTAATCGCGTTTTTACAGCAATGCTGGCATGGCAAACACTGGCAACCTGCGTTGTAAGTGCAATAATTTTTGTTATGTATGGTAAATACGCAGCAATATCGGCTGGATTAGGTGGTTTTTCCATCATATTTGCTGCGGCAATGGCTAGTTTAATTTTTGTACGTAACAGAAATAAAAATGACGCTGCTGCTATTTTGATTAGCTTAATAGTGTCAGAAATGGTCAAGCTGGTGTTTGTATTTTCGTTTTTGTTTTTGGTATTTAAGCATTATAAAAGCCTTGTGCCGGTGGCCTTAATAATAGGTTTAATGGCGGCAGTATTGGTATCAGGTGCCGCAATGAGTAAATTGGTGAGTAAATAATAAAAATAAGCCCGTTATAAGTTTTAACTAGTTTAGTGGTAAAGATTAATCAGTAAATCAAATTAAAAGAGTAAATATGGTTGCAGAACATACACAAGAAGCCTTAACACCAGCAAAATACATTGCCCACCACTTGGGTTTTAATGTGCAAAATGTTGGTGATGCGGGTGGTTTTTGGCGCATTAACATTGATACTTTGTTTACTTCAATATTTTTGGGTTTCTTAGTCATTGGCTTAATTTGGTGGGTAGCACGTAAAGCACAAGCAGGCGTGCCAAGCAAAACCCAAGCATTTGTAGAAATTATTTTTGAATTTGTAGATGAGCAAGCCAAGTCCATGTTTCATGGTGATCGCCATGCGTTTATTGCCCCAGCCGCTTTAACGGTGTTTTTGTGGGTTTTAGCGATGAATATGATGAGCTTTTTACCCGTTGATTATGTTGCCAATGTTGTTGAATTGATTGCTGGTCACGAGGCGCATTGGCGTCCAGTTCCCACCTCTGATATTAATACCACTTTTGCATTGGCGCTATCTGTATGGATATTAATGATTTTTTTCTCCATCAAAGTAAAAGGTTTTGGTGGTTTAATTCATGAAATTTTTTATTCCCCCTTTGGCGGTCCAAAATTCTTTAAACCAAAAAGCGTACTTGGCTTTATTGGCTTGATTGTCAGCCCATTATTATTGCTGGCAAACTTTATGTTCAACATGATTGAATATATTTCAAAACCACTTTCACATTCATTACGATTATTTGGTAACTTGTACGCGGGCGAAGTTATTTTCTTGCTTTTAGGTATGTTGGCAGGTTCTAGCATCTTGGGTATGGTGGGTGCGGCTTTGTTAGGCGCAGCTTGGTCAGTGTTTCACTTATTAGTAGTGCCATTGCAAGCATTTATTTTTATGATGATGACTGTAGTTTACTTATCAATGGCACATGAAAGTCATTAATAGTTATAAATGTAAGCAATTGTTTTGGTTGATTAGTTTGATTTAATTTTTGGTAGTAATTTTCACTTGAGAGGGTAGTAAAATGGCAGATTTAGCAATGGTACAAAGTTACACAGCAATTGGCGTAGGTTTAATGGTAGGTATTGGCGCTGCAGGTGCTTGTATTGGTGTGGGCAATATGTGTTCAAGCTTTTTAGATGGCGCAGCTCGTCAACCAGAAATGATTCCACAATTACAAAGTAAAGTATTTTTACTGTTAGGTTTAATTGATGCGTCGTTCATTATTGCTGTAGGTATTGCGTTGTTGTTTGCATTTGCAAACCCATTATTAAGTGCGCTTGCTTAAATTTTGCAATATATAGCAATCGCTATATAAAAGCTTAATTAATCAGAACTTAAATTTGGAGCAAACATGGATATTCATTTAACCCTAGTTGCGCAAGCAATTGCATTTGCGATTTTAATTTGGGTGACCGTACAGTATGTATGGCCACCTTTATTAGGCGCTATAGAAACGCGTCAAAAAACAATTGCCGATGGTCTAGCCGCTGCACACGAAGGCAAAAGTGCGCTTGAAGTGGCCTCTAAAAAATCAGAAGTGACTTTGAATGAAGCCAAGCAAAAAGCCACTGAAATTATTGGTCAAGCTGAAAAACGCGCGTCACAAATCGTAGAAGATGCTAAAGGCGCAGCCAAAGTAGAAGGTGACCGCATTATTACAGGCGCTAAAGCGGAAATTGACCAAGAAGTAAACCGTGCAAAAGAAGGTTTACGTGCGCAAGTATCTGTGTTGGCAATTGCTGGTGCAGAAAAAATATTGCGTAAAGAAATCGACGGCAAAGCGCATTCTGACATGCTGTCTAAACTTGCGGCGGAGCTATAAGTAATGGCTGAAATTTCAACCATCGCGCGGCCTTACGCGGTAGCGGCTTACAAGTTGGGTAAAGAGCAAAAAGCATTGGCCAAATGGTCTGAAATGTTAAGTTTTGCAACTAGTGTGGCTAACGATTCAAAAATGCAAGCTTACATTAACGATCCAAAAGTGTTGGCGGGCGATCTGCAAGCTGCATTTTTAAAAGTATGTGGCGACAAGCTTAATGCGAATGCGCAAAACTTAATTAAAGTATTGGTTGAATACGGCCGTATGCCTATATTGTCCGCCATTAGCAGCGCATTTGAAGAATTAAAAGCCCAAGACGAAGGCGTGTTAGAAGCACAAATTATCGCAGCTGCCAAACCTAGCGACAAAGAGGTGAAGGACTTAGTTAGCCGCCTAGAAGCCAAGTTTGGTAAAAAAATTGACGCCAAAGTTTCAGTAGATTCTGAGCTCATTGGCGGCATAAAAATTATTGTTGGCGATACGGTGATTGATGCGTCCGTCAAAAGTCAGTTACAAAATTTAACCTACGCACTTACCGCGTAAGATAGTTGGGTTAGCAAAAACCCAAAGAAAAACTTAGGAGCCACAATGCAGTTATCTACATCAGAAATCAGTGAACTGATTAAAAGCAGATTAGAAAATTTTACGACCGCAGCTGAAGCGCGTACTCAAGGTACGGTAATTTCAGTCACCGATGGTATTGTTCGTGTTCACGGGCTATCTAACGTGATGGCGGGTGAAATGATCGAGTTTCCAGGCAACACCTTTGGTCTTGCGCTTAACTTAGAGCGCGACTCGGTTGGTGCTGTGGTGTTGGGTGATTACGAGCATATTACCGAAGGCGACGTGGTGAAATGTACAGGTCGTATTTTGGAGGTACCAGTTGGCCCAGAGTTGATTGGCCGTGTAGTAAACGCATTGGGCGTGCCAATTGATGGCAAAGGCCCAGTTAATGCCAAAATGACGGATAAAATTGAAAAAGTGGCACCAGGCGTGATTGCCCGTAAATCAGTTTCGCAACCTGTGCAAACAGGCTTGAAGTCTGTGGATTCAATGGTGCCAGTCGGTCGTGGTCAACGTGAATTGATTATTGGTGATCGCCAAACGGGTAAAACTGCGGTGGCGATTGACGCGATTATTAACCAAAAAGGTCAAAACATGACCTGCGTCTATGTGGCGATTGGTCAAAAAGCTTCTACGATTGCTAACGTGGTACGTAAATTAGAAGAAAACGGCGCCATGGCTTACACCATTGTGGTTGCTGCATCAGCATCAGATTCTGCCGCGCTCCAATTCTTAGCGCCATATGCAGGCTGTACTATGGGCGAATACTTCCGCGACCGCGGTGAAGATGCGCTGATTGTGTATGATGATTTGACCAAACAAGCGATTGCTTACCGTCAAATTTCATTATTGTTACGCCGTCCACCAGGCCGCGAAGCTTACCCAGGCGACGTGTTCTACATTCACTCACGTTTGTTAGAGCGCGCAGCTCGCGTGAATGAAGATTATGTAGAAAAATTCACCAACGGCGCCGTTAAAGGCAAAACAGGTTCATTGACTGCATTGCCAGTGATTGAAACAGCTGCTGGTGACGTTTCAGCATTCGTTCCAACCAACGTAATTTCAATTACCGATGGTCAGATTTTCTTGGAAACTGACTTGTTTAACGCGGGTATTCGCCCAGCCATTAACGCGGGTATTTCAGTATCTCGCGTAGGTGGTGCAGCGCAAACTAAAGTCATTAAGAAACTAGGCGGCGGCGTGCGTTTGGCCTTAGCCCAATACCGTGAATTGGCTGCGTTTGCGCAGTTTGCTTCTGATTTGGATGAAGCAACCCGTAAACAACTAGACCGTGGTCGTATGTTTACTGAGCTGATGAAACAAGCGCAATACGCCCCATTAAGCGTTTCTAAAATGGCGATTACGTTGTTAGCTGCGAATAAAGGTTACTTTGATGATGTACCAACCAATAAAGTATTGGCTTTTGAAAGCGCATTACACGGCTTCATGGGTTCTAAATACGCTAAATTGATGGACGGTATTGAATCTAGCAAAGACTTAGCCGGCGACAATGAAAAAGCGGTTGAAGCAGCGATTCAAGACTTTAAAGCAACGAACGCTTATTAATCTACTATTAGGTAAATGCTTGCTTAGGAAAACATATGGCTGGTAGTAAAGAGATTAGAACAAAGATCAAGAGCGTTGAAAATACGCGCAAAATCACCAAAGCGATGGAAATGGTTGCCGCTTCTAAAATGCGTAAAGCGCAAGATAGAATGCGCGCCTCACGCCCATATGCTGAAAAAATCCGTAACGTGGCTGCGCATTTGTCGTTTGCCAATTCCGAGTACAAACATCCGTTTTTAATTAAGCGCGATGTGGTGAAAAACGTGGGTTTGATAGTGTTAAGCTCAGATAAAGGCTTGTGCGGTGGCTTAAATACCAACGTATTGCGCATGTCGATTAACCAAATGAAAACTTGGGAAACCGAAGGCAAAAAAATTGCTGTAACGGCGATTGGCAACAAAGGTTTTAGCTTTATGAACCGCATGAGTGCTGATGTTAAATCGCACGTGATTGGTTTGGGCGATGTGCCGCACATGGAAACACTGATTGGCGCGATTAAAGTCATGTTAGATGCTTATACTTCCGGCGAAATTGACCAAGTGTATATTTGCTACACCAAGTTTATTAACACCATGAAGCAAGAGCCGACAATGGAAATGTTATTGCCATTAAGCGGTGAAAAATTGGGCAGCCCGAATGGTTCTTGGGATTACATTTACGAGCCTGATGCAGTGCTGGTGATTGATCAACTGATGACGCGTTACACCGAATCATTGGTATATAACGCGGTGGCAGAAAACATGGCTTCAGAGCAATCATCACGTATGGTGGCGATGAAATCAGCGTCAGACAACGCAAAAGAAGTGATTGCTGACCTTAAATTGGTATACAACAAAGCCCGCCAAGCAGCCATCACCAAAGAAATTTCAGAGATTGTTGGCGGCGCAGCAGCAGTTTCTTAAAAAGTCACAAATAGATTAAAACGTAAATTTTATAATTCAACAGATTAAGTTTGAATAGGATATAAAGATGGCAAAAGCAAACGCAGTAAACGAGTCTCAAGTTAAAATCGGCCGTGTTGTGCAATGTATTGGCGCGGTGGTTGACGTGGAATTTCCACGTGATCAAATGCCAAAAGTATTTGATGCGTTAATTATTGACGACGCCACTAGCCAAGCAGAAGCTGGCTTAACGCTAGAAGTGCAACAGCAATTGGGTGACGGCATTGTGCGTACTATTGCCATGGGCTCATCTGATGGCCTTGCGCGCGGTACCGCTTTTAAAGCCACTGGCTCACAAATTACCGTGCCAGTAGGTGTTGGCACGCTAGGCCGTATTATG
The DNA here is from genome assembly GCA_014378845.1 of Methylotenera sp. Lineage (GTDB taxonomy): Bacteria > Pseudomonadota > Gammaproteobacteria > Burkholderiales > Methylophilaceae > Methylotenera_A. The sequence continues at coordinate 17,019 of JACMNB010000023.1, forward strand.
GACGTGTTAGGCCGCCCGATTGATGAGGCTGGCCCAATTGATTGCGACGAGCGTCGTTCAATTCACCAAAAAGCCCCAAAATTTGAAGAGCTTTCACCTTCAGTTGACTTGTTAGAAACAGGCATCAAAGTGATTGACTTGGTTTGCCCGTTTGCTAAAGGCGGTAAAGTGGGCTTGTTCGGTGGTGCGGGTGTAGGTAAAACCGTTAACATGCTTGAGTTAATCAACAATATTGCTAAACAACACTCAGGTTTATCAGTGTTTGCAGGTGTGGGTGAGCGTACGCGTGAAGGTAATGACTTCTATCACGAGATGGCTGAAGCTGGCGTTATTAAGCTAGACGACATGAAAGAATCAAAAGTAGCGATGGTGTTTGGCCAAATGAACGAGCCACCAGGCAACCGTTTACGCGTAGCGCTTTCTGGTTTAACCATGGCGGAAAAATTCCGTGATGAAGGCCGTGATGTGTTGTTCTTTGTGGATAATATCTATCGCTACACATTGGCCGGTACTGAGGTTTCAGCGTTGTTAGGTCGTATGCCTTCAGCGGTAGGTTATCAACCTACCCTAGCCGATGAAATGGGTCGCTTACAAGAGCGTATTACTTCAACTAAAACAGGTTCTATTACATCGATTCAAGCTGTTTACGTACCTGCGGATGACTTGACCGATCCGTCCCCTGCCACCACATTCCAACATTTGGATTCAACCGTTGTGTTGAGCCGTGATATTGCTTCTTTAGGTATCTACCCAGCGGTTGATCCGCTCGATTCAACATCACGTCAATTAGACCCGTTAGTTGTAGGCGAAGAGCATTACAACGTGGCGCGTTCAGTACAACAAACGCTACAACGCTATAAAGAATTGCGCGATATTATTGCGATTTTGGGCATGGATGAATTGTCTCCAGAAGATAAATTAGCCGTTGGCCGCGCCCGTAAAATACAACGTTTCTTGTCTCAACCGTTCCATGTGGCTGAAGTATTTACTGGTAGCCCAGGCAAATACGTGTCACTAAAAGACACCATAAAAGGCTTTAAAGCCATTGTGGCTGGCGAGTATGACCACTTGCCAGAACAAGCGTTTTATATGGTGGGCGGTATTGAAGAGGCCGTTGAAAAAGCCAAAACTTTAAACTAAGTTTATAAAATCAAAGATAAAATCATGGCAAATACAGTTCATATTGATGTGGTCAGCGCAGAAGCAAGCATATTCTCAGGTGAAGCCGAGTTTGTGGTTGCCCCTGCTGTCGCAGGTGAAGTGGGTATTTACCCGAATCACGCGCCAATGATTACGAGCATCAAACCAGGTGCGCTTCGCATTCAATTAGCAGATGCAGCAGAAGAAGTGGTCATTTTTATCTCCAGTGGATTGTTGGAAGTACAGCCTGGCATGATTACCGTGTTAGCGGATACTGCTATTCGTGGCCATGATTTGGATGAGGCTAAGGCCAAGGCAGCCAAAGAAGCGGCGATGGAGGCGATGAAAAATCGCACTTCGGACATGGATTACGCTAAAGCCCAAGCCGAGTTGTCTGAGGCAATGGCGCAAATTCAAGCAATCGAGCGGCTCCGCAAAAAGACACATTAACAAATGTAAAATTATGCAATTTAGTGTGATTAAAAAGGCAGCTTAAGTTGCCTTTTTTGTTAGAGCGCGCTAAATACTTTACAATACTATTAACTCTATTGTGATCACATTTTAATGACAGCACCCAATAAACGCCCCGCGCTTAATATCGTCATACTTGCCGCAGGCAAAGGCACGCGCATGCACTCCAATGTGCCAAAAGTGTTACATGAGATTGGTGGCAAGTCCATATTGGCGCGCGTTATTGCTTGTGCTAAGTTGCTAAAGCCCCAAAAGATTATTGTCGTGTGGGGTTTCGGTGGCGAAATTGTGCGCGAAGCATTTGCACATGAAAACATTATTTGGGTTAATCAAGCCGAGCAAAAAGGCACAGGCCACGCCGTGCAACAAGCAACGCCGCATTTGGATGCTAACGCGAATAGCTTGATTTTATTGGGCGACGTACCATTAGTTGACGTTGAAGCTTGCAAGAGTCTTATTGAGCAGGCAAACAATACATTAGCAATATTATCGTTTAATAAGCCAGACCCAACGGGTTACGGACGCATTGTGCGAAATGATCTCGGAGACGTAAACGCCATTGTCGAGCATAAAGACGCAACACAAGCGCAGCGCCAAATTACCGAAGTCAATACCGGCATTATGGCAATGCCGAACGCAAAACTAACAAACTGGCTAAGCCGGCTAAACAATAACAACGCGCAAGGCGAATATTACTTAACGGATATTGTAGAGTTCGCGGTGCTAGATAACATAGATGTAGTGGCCGAAATCACGTCGGATGAATGGTCGGTGACGGGCATAAACTCAAAAACCGATTTAAGCTTAATTGAACGCATTTACCAGGGCCGCGTTGCACAACAACTATTATTGCAAGGCGTGACATTAAAAGACCCAGCGCGGCTTGATGTGCGCGGCAACTTAAGGTGCGGACGCGATGTAGAAATTGATGTGAACTGCGTGTTTGAAGGCGATGTAACGCTTGGCGATGATGTAAAAATTGCCGCCAATTGTGTGATCAAAAACGCAGCGATAGCGTCAAAAGCACAAATTTTACCGTTTACGCATATTGAAGATGCGCTCATCGGCGAAAATAGCCGCATTGGGCCATATGCAAGGTTGCGCCCAGGTACTACACTAGCGGCTGATACGCATGTTGGTAATTTTGTGGAGCTTAAAAATACCCAAGTTGAAACTGCTAGCAAAATCAATCACTTAAGCTACGTAGGTGATGCGACTATTGGCAAAAATGTAAACATTGGCGCTGGCACTATTACCTGCAATTATGATGGAGCAAATAAACACCGCACGATTATTGAAGATGGCGTTTTTGTAGGCTCTGACACGCAATTAATTGCGCCAGTGACAATCGGCAAAGAGGCCACCATTGCGGCTGGCTCAACCATTACTAAAGATGTGCCCGCGGCCGGATTAACTGTTTGCCGTGCAAAAGAGCAAAAAACGTATGCTAATTGGCAGCGGCCGCAAAAGATTAAAAAATAACTGATTAAATATCACTTGGTAGGAGCGAATTTATTCGCGAAAGCAATACTGCAATCGCGAATAAATTCTGTCTTACATAAAATGAAAGAGCAAAAAAATGTGTGGAATTGTCGGCGCAGTTGCCAGTAGAAACGTAGTTTCAACTTTAATTGAAGGCCTTAGCCGTTTAGAATACCGTGGCTATGATTCTGCAGGCGTAGCAGTGCTAAATAGCAATGGCATAGAGCGCGTACGCGCCATTGGCCGTGTAGCGGCCATGACAGAAAAAGCAATCGATGCCAATTTAAGTGGCCAAGTTGGCATTGGCCATACCCGCTGGGCAACACACGGCGGCGTAACTGAAAGCAATGCGCATCCTCACGTTTCAAAAGGGGAAATTGCCGTGGTACACAACGGTATTATCGAAAACCATGACGAGCAGCGCGATAAATTAAAAGCACTTGGCTACGAGTTTACATCGCAAACTGATACTGAAGTCATCGCGCACTTAATTCATTATTATCACAAAGATTTACCACTGTTAGCCGCTACACAAAAAGCAGTGGCCGAGCTGACAGGTGCATTTGCAATCAGTGTAATTTCGGTAAAAGAGCCAGAACACATGATTACTGCGCGCCTTGGCTGCCCGCTATTAATTGGCTTGGGTGAAGGCGAAAACTTCATCGCATCCGATGTTTCAGCCGTGTTATCTGTTACGCGTAAAGTCATTTATTTAGAAGACGGTGATGTGGCGGATGTGAAGCGCGAAGGCGTGACCATTTTTGGCCGCGATGGTAAAACGGTCGAGCGTAAAATTCATCTAAGTGATGTGTCGCTCGCCAGTATGGAGCTTGGTCCTTACGCACATTTCATGCAAAAAGAAATCCACGAGCAACCCAAAGCCCTTACAGATACGATAGAAGCCTTAATTGACGACAATAGCTTCTCTGCCGCCTTGTTTGGCGATGAAGCCAGCGAAGTGTTCAGCCAAGTTGATAGCATATTGATTCTTGCCGCAGGTACCAGCTATTACGCGGCGCTGACTGCTAAATATTGGCTTGAAAGCATCGCAAAAATCGCCACCAATGTTGAGATTGCTAGTGAATATCGCTATCGCGCATCTGTGCCAAACCCTAAGCAACTCATTGTCACCATTTCCCAATCAGGTGAAACGCTCGATACGATGGAGGCACTTAAACACGCTAAATCACTTGGCCAACACTACACCTTATCGATTTGTAACGTGCAAGAAAGTGCGATTCCGCGTGCATCAAAACTGGTGTTTTACACCCGTGCAGGTGCAGAAATCGGGGTAGCTTCTACCAAAGCATTCACTACGCAATTGGTCGCCCTGTTCACCTTGGCCGCCACGCTTGCTAAGCAGCGCGGCCTGTTAAGTACCGCGCAAGAGCAAGAATATTTAACCGCGTTGCGGCAATTGGGTGGCAGCATACAACACGCGTTAAATTTAGAGCCGCAAATTCGCGAATGGGCAAAAGCCTTTGCTAATAAACAGCACGCCTTATTTTTAGGGCGCGGTATACATTACCCAATAGCCCTAGAAGGTGCATTAAAGCTTAAAGAAATCTCCTACATTCATGCCGAGGCCTACCCTGCTGGCGAGCTTAAACATGGCCCGCTGGCACTGGTAGATAGCGATATGCCAGTGGTGGTGATTGCGCCAAACGACAGCCTGCTAGAAAAAGTAAAATCCAACATGCAAGAAGTACGCGCACGTGGCGGCGAGCTATTTGTGTTTGCCGATGCCGATAGCCACTTTGCCGAAAGCGAGGGCGTGCATGTCATCCGCACACCGCGCCACGTGGGTGTACTCTCCCCTATTTTGCATACCATTCCTGTACAAATGCTGGCATATCATGCGGCTTTATTAAAAGGCACCGATGTGGATAAACCTAGGAATTTGGCTAAAAGTGTGACGGTTGAATAAAAGGATGTTGTTGCCCGCAAATAACAACAATTTCGGATTTTTAAGACTTTTTTTTGCAAGTTTAGTCATTGTTTCACATTCGCCAGAAATTATTGACCAAAACCGATCAAGAGAAATTTTAACTAATATTTTTGGCACTATTTCGTTTGGAGAGTTGGCCGTTGATAGTTTTTTTTTAATCAGCGGCTATTTAATTTTAAAAAGCTTCTACAGTACATCATCAGTAAAAAGTTATTTCACTAAGCGCATTCTAAGAATATATCCAGGTTTTATCGTCGCTTCATTATTCTGTTTATTTGTTGTAACGCCTATTGCAGGCGGCTGGCATTTATTATCAAACTTTCAATTGTTCGATTGGTTTAAAGCGTTTACCAAGCTTTTAATTTTAGATAGCCCAGAAGTAAATGGCTTATTGTTGGGCAAACAACCGTTTGTATTAAATGGCGCAATGTGGTCAATTTGGTTAGAATTTTTATGTTATGTTAGCATTCCCGTATTTTTCATATTAGGCTTCCACAAAAAACGCTTATATTTAGTCGTAACATTAGCGATTATTAGCCTATATCTATTTTTATTAATCTCAAAAAAAGACTTATGGCTGCCCTATCCATTAAGAATAAGCGCTTATCATTCAACAAGGTTACTCAGCGCTTTTCTAATTGGCGGCGCTTTTTACTATTTTAGAGATCGCGTTATTTGGAGCCGAAACTTAAGTGTAGCCAGTTTGGTTTTACTGACTATCTGTTTGAATTTTAAATACACAGCCGAGCTGGGATTTTTTATTTTTGGCGGCTATTTAATCTTTAATTTTGCACTCAATTTCAAAAATAAAACGCTGAATCAAATTGGCACAAAAAGTGATATTTCATACGGCGTTTATTTATATGCGTGGCCCATACAAATGTTAATTGTGCAGCGCTATCCTGACATTTCGCCAGTTGTAATGACGATAGCTACGCTAGCCTGTGTGGCAGTTTTAGGCTATTTAAGTTGGATTTATATTGAACAGCCATTTATGAAAATGAAAAAAAGGCTAGTTTAAACGAGGTTTAAGCGTGAACTTGTTTGGCTAATAGTTGCTGGGCAATTTTAAACTCACAGGTGCAACTGTAAAACTACCCGCATCATTACTCACCAAAATTTCACCATCTTGAATCGTGCAAGCGATGTTGATGCTTTTGGCTGCAAGCCGCGCCAGCTCTTGTGTTTCAGGCAGCTTAATTACGGTTAGATTGTTCAGTTTCAGCAAGCCTTTACTGTTGGCATCCCACCACATATCGGCGATTCTTCCCCCGTAAAGCACCACAACAACTTGGCGCGAACGACCACAAGCTTTGCGGATATCTTTTTCTGTTGGCAGGCCAACATCCATCCAAAGTTGAATCGCGCCCGTTAAATCTTTTTGCCATAAATCTGGCTCTTCGTCGTCAGATAAACCTTTGCCGAATATTAGCGCCTCATTTGCATATAGTGCAAAGCCAATTAACCGCACCATCACCCGCTCATCGGTTTCAGATGGGTGCTTGGCCAGCGTTAAGCAGTGCTGTGCGTAATATTGCCTGTCCATATCGGCAATATTCAGGTCAATTTTGTAGATGGTTGATTTAATGGCCATATTGAATACAAGTCTTGTAAAGTTGGCACATTATACGCGCCATGCTGGCTTTAAATGCAGTTTAGAAAGTCGGTTTGATGGCCAACTTTAGCCAAGCAAGCACGCTTTCTGTTAAGCTTTCATCTTTCAAATTCTCAAAGTTTTGTCATGGCTCAATATGTAATGTCTATGCTGCGCGTCAGCAAAATCGTCCCGCCTAAAAAAACCATTATCAAGGATATTTCATTATCGTTTTTCCCAGGTGCAAAAATCGGTTTGCTCGGTTTAAATGGCTCGGGCAAATCGACAGTGTTGCGCATTATGGCGGGTGCCGACAAAGAGTTTGAGGGCGAGGTGCAATGGCAGCCAAATATGAGCATCGGCTATTTGCCACAAGAACCACAGTTAGATGCCAACAAAACGGTGCGCGAAGAAGTGGAAAGCGGCATGGGCGAAGTGATGCAAGCGCAGGCTATGTTAGAGGCGGTATATGCCGCCTATGCCGAGCCCGATGCCGATTTTGACAAGCTGGCGGAAGAGCAAGCCAAGTGGGAAAATATTATCGCGGCCAGCGGATCAGACTTAAGCACGCAACTAGAAATTGCGGCCGATGCATTAAGATTACCGCCGTGGGATGCGAAAATCGGCCCGTTATCAGGCGGCGAAAAACGTCGTGTGGCTTTATGTAAGTTACTGCTATCTAAGCCAGATATGTTGTTGCTAGACGAACCCACCAACCATTTGGATGCAGAATCGGTGGAATGGTTAGAGCAGTTTTTAGTGAGATTTACGGGCACTGTTGTGGCGGTTACGCACGATCGATACTTTTTAGACAACGCGGCCGAATGGATTTTAGAGCTAGATCGCGGCCATGGCATTCCGTGGAAAGGCAATTATTCAAGCTGGTTAGACCAAAAACAAGCACGCTTGGCGCTCGAAGAAAACCAAGAATCATCACGTCGTAAAGCGCTTAATACCGAGCTAGAATGGGTGCGCCAAAGCCCAAAAGCGCGCCAAGCCAAAAGCAAATCGCGCATTGCACGCTACGAAGAGCTAGCCAGCGCCGAATATCAAAAACGCAACGAAACGCAGGAGATTTTTATCCCCGCAGGTGAGCGTTTGGGCGACCAAGTAATTGAATTTAAAGGCGTAACTAAGGCCTTTAAAGATAGATTGTTGATGGATAATTTAGGCTTCAGTGTGCCAGCTGGCGCGATTGTTGGCATTATCGGCCCCAACGGTGCAGGTAAATCAACACTATTTAAAATGATAATGGGGCTAGAAAAACCTGACAGTGGCGAAGTTGCTATTGGCCAAACCGTCAAGCTGGCCTACGTTGACCAAAGCCGCGATGATTTAGCCAACACCAAAACCGTATTTGAAGAAATCGCCAACGGCTCGGATATTTTAACCGTCGGCAAATACGAAACTCCTTCAAGAGCCTACATTGGCCGCTTTAACTTTAAAGGTGGCGATCAACAAAAAATCGTCGGGCAACTCTCTGGCGGCGAGCGCGGGCGCTTGCACTTAGCCAAAACGCTCATCTCTGGCGGTAATGTATTACTGCTCGATGAACCATCAAACGACTTGGATATTGAAACCCTGCGCGCGCTAGAAGACGCGCTGCTGGAGTTTGCAGGCTGCGTACTAGTGATTTCGCATGATAGATGGTTTTTAGACCGCATCGCCACGCACATTTTAGCCGCCGAAGGCGATACGCAATGGACGTTTTTTAACGGCAATTATCAAGAATACGAAGCCGATAAACGCAAACGCTTGGGTGAAGAAGGTGCGAAACCGAAACGGATTCGGTATAAGCCGATTACGAGATAGGTATCACATTATGCGACCAATTTACTTGGTTATGCTGCCTGGTCTAGATGGCACAGGGCTGTTATTTAGACCACTGATAAATGCTTTACCTATTTTTATAAAGCCAATAGTAGTGGATTATCCAACAGATAAAAAGCTAGGTTATGATGATTTACTAAATCTAGTGATTAAAGTGTTACCAAAAGAAGAGTCCTTTATCTTGTTAGGTGAATTTTTCAGCGGACCACTTGCTATGCGAGTTGCTGCAACAATGCCTGTGGGTTTAAAAGCAGTTGTACTTTGTGCGAGCTTTATCACTTGCCCCCAAAAATTAGTGCCCACTTGGGCATGTGTATTAGTTTTTGATTTTCCATTTTACGCCTCACGAATATTTGCAAAAATTAATGCATGGTTTGGCGGTTATGATGGTGATGACATGCAAATGGCATTATCCATTGTAAAGCCAGAAGTCATGGCTTATCGACTAAAAGAAGTTATCAAAGTAAATGTTACGCCCGAACTTGTGCAATGTGATCTACCAATTTTGTATTTACAAGGTAAGCACGATATTTTAGTGTCGCATGCAAATTTTGAGCAAATAAAAAAAATCAAACCAAACGTGCAGCATGCACAGTTAAGTTCGGGTCACTTAGTACTTCAAACGCAACCAAAACCAGCAGCAAAATTAATTCAAGATTTTATTGAAGAAATAATGAGTTAACTTCTGTATTGTCATTTTGAGCAAAGCGAAGAAACTAGGTTTTTACTAACAAAGAACTAGAGTCTTCGCTTAGCTCAGAATGACAGGTTAATTGCTTTGAGCTGTATTCATTCGCCGCGTTGGCTAACGTGATGCTTGCTTGGATACCAGTCCCCGTTGGTATGACGGTGATTGCTAGGTGATATGTTTTATCTTAAATTGAAAATTCTTAGTTTCGTCATTGCGATCCAAAACGAAATTTGGGCGCGGCAATCTAAACGACAATACCAAACATGGATTGCCACGATGCGCTCGCAATGACGACTTAGAATAGTTACAGCCAATCCCAATCAATGCGTTTTTTATGGGGTGCATTTTTCATCAGATAATCCCATAAACGCGGTGGAATTAAGCGCATCAATCTTGCAATCAAGCCCATTTGCCACGGGATAATTTTAAAACGCACTTTGGCTTCAACTGCATTAGCGAATTTGTGCGCGAACACGTCGGCATCCATGAGAAAAGGCATTTTGTATTGATTTAGCTCGGTCATTGGCGTGCGAATATAACCTGGCGCGATGGTGGAAACTGCGATATTAAAGTGTTGCATCTCGGTACGCAGGCTTTCGCAATAGCTAATGACAGCGGCTTTGCTTGCGCTGTAAGCGCCGCTACCAGGTATGCCGCGTATGCCCGCCACGCTGGCAACGCCAACTAGCTGGGCTGTATCTCCTTTTGCCGCTGACAGCTTCATGGCCGTGATAAACGGCTGAAAAGTGTGCATCATGCCCATCACATTAATATCAAAAATCGCTTGAAATGCCGTGATGTCTTCTTTTAGTTCGGTGAGCGTACCGCGACTGACGCCTGCGCTGGCGATAACGATATTGGGTGCGCCAAAGCGGGCTATAAAATCTTGTGCGGCAACTTCAAGTGCAGTCGCGTCGCGCACATCCAACGGATAAATTGCGCAGCTAATGTTGTATTGGTTTTGCAGATTAGTTGCCAGCTGTTGTAAGTGCTCACTACGCCGTGCAACCAAGCCTATTATAGATTGCGTGTTAGCGTAGCGTTTAGCATATTCGTGAGCGATTGCATTGCCAATACCACTAGAAGCGCCTGTAATAAAGATGTTCATTTGCAAAAGTATAACGCAAATTAATGATGCCCAAAAAGAAACCCGCTAGTTTTATTTAGCGGGTTTGCAGGTGATTTACTTAATAGTTGGTGCTATTTTTTGGCAAAACTTTAACTGATGACGGAACTTTGGGCTTAACGGCAGTTTTTGCCGTACTTACTTTTTTACGGCGGCGGCCTTGTCTGTGCGTACGTTGCCAATAATATAATCGGCCACTTTTAGCGCTTGCTCGTTACCGCCCGCTTGCGTGGCTGATGTTATATATTTACCATCAATCACTAAGCTTGGCACGCCAGTTGCACCAGAAGCGCGAAAAATCTGCGCAGCGCGGTTAAGGTTGGTGCTAGTGCTAAACGATTTAAACGCTTGTTCTACCTTCAATTTATCTAATCCGCTTTGCGCCGTTACCCAGGCTATAGTAGCCGCCTCGTCAGTTGGGTTTAACGATTTAGTTTTATGGATGGCATCAAAAAGTTTTGTATGCAATTTTTCGCCTACGCCTAATGTTTCCATCGCGTAAAACGCTTTGGCCATTGGTGCCCAACTGGCATTTGGCAAGCCTGGCATGCGTTTAAAGTAAACATCTGCAGGTAGTTTTTTTACCCAAGCGCTAAGCGGCGCTTCCATATGGTAGCAATGTGGGCAGCCATACCAAAAAATCTCCATCACCTCAATTTTGGCTGGGGTTTCGGTAGAAATGGGCTGTGCAACCGCTTCAAAATCGGTGCCGATTTTTGGCGCATCGGCAAAAGCGGCCGACATGGTTAAACTGCTAAACGACATGAGTAAAACGGCTAAACCGTTTTTAATACTGATTTTCATTATTCATTCCTATTTATTTTAAAATTTTTTGCAATCTTGCATTGCTATTAACGGTAATTGACCACAAAAGATGACAATTAATTCAAGCCAGCGCAAATTAGATGTGCCATATTACTGTGCTTTGGTTTCGGTATGCACTTTAATTAAATCTGCATTAAACCCGCTGGTAGTCAAATCGCCGCGCACTTTATTAATTTGATCAACATCACTTAATGGCCCAACGCGCACGCGGTGCCAAACACCTTTCTCAGGAATCGTCGCCGTTTGCACCACAGCCTCAAAGCCTTGCAAAGCCAGCTTGGCCTTCATATTGTCGGCATCGGCTTCATCGGGAAAAGCGCCCACTTGCAAAAAGTAGCTATCTTTTTTAACGGATTTTTCGGTGTTTTTAATTTCCTGCTCGGTCACCGTACTTTCAGTTTCGGGCAAAATCGTATAAAAATCAAACTTATTATCAGGCTTTGTAACATCTGGATTTTCAGTTTGCGGCAAAGCATTTTCTGCGGGTGTGGTTGATTTGGGCAGTTTTTCAGCAGGTACATCATGCTCCTGAGCGGTTAATTTTGGTGCGCCCATTTTTTTATTTGCAAATGGGCTATCTGCGCCTTTTAAATACATGGTTACCGCCAGCGATGCGCCCACGCCCAACAATAAACCCACCAGCAAGCCGCTAAAAAATGGGCTGCCTTTGTTGCTGATTCTTTGCGGTGCAGGTTTGTAATCTTTACTCATTGTTCATCCTCAGCAACCTTTTATTTATTTTTAATATAAAACCATGCACTTACATTTTATGCGGCGCGCTTACGCCCAGCAAATGTAAGCCATTTTTAAGTACTTGCTGGGTTGCTGCAATTAATGCAAGCCGCGCCAATTTGGTTGGCAAGTCATCTACTAAAAACTTTGTATCATTGTAATAGCTATGCAAATCGGCTGCACACTCTTTTAAGTAATTGGCAATGGTGTACGGTGCTAAATCGGTTGCGGCATTACTAACCACTTCAGTATAGTCACTTAAACGTTGCATCAATTTTGTTTCATTTGGCGCGCTTAAAGGCGCTAAATCAGCCACTTTTAGAGTAGCAACATCCCCCGCCCACTGCGCCAAAACGCTGCAAATACGCGCATGTGCATATTGAATATAGTAAACAGGGTTATCATTGGTCTGCGCGCGCGCTAAATCAATATCAAAAATTAATTGCGAGTCCGAACGCCTTGCGGCCAAAAAATACCGTGTTGCATCGCAGCTAACTTCGTCAATTAAATCACGCAGCGTTACGTAACTGCCTGCGCGTTTACTTAATTTGACTTCTTCACCGCCGCGCATCACAGTGACCATTTGGTGCAATACATAATCTGGCCAAGCTTGTGGAATGCCCACATTAAGCGCCTGCAAACCAGCACGCACGCGGGTAATCGTACTGTGGTGATCGGCGCCCTGCTCGTTAATCACACGCTTAAAACCGCGATTCCATTTATCCAAGTGATAAGCCACATCTGGCACAAAATAAGTGTAGCCCCCGTCACTTTTACGCATGACGCGGTCTTTATCATCGCCAAAATCGGTGGTTTTTAGCCACATCGCGTCGCCTTCTTCGTAGGTATGACCGCTAGCAATCAGGCTCTGCTCGGTGCTTTCATCCTTGCCCGTGCTATATAGCGCGCTTTCTAGTGAGAACACATCAAACTTGATTTGAAACGCTTTTAAATCTAAATCTTGCTCGTGGCGCAAATAGGCTACCGAGAAGGTACGAACTGATTCCACATCGCTCACATTGCCGCTGGCGGTTACAATCATGTCGTCCGCCGTCACCGTTTGTTTGGCTAAAAATGCCTCGGCGATGTCCATAATATAATCACCGCGATAACCATTTTCAGGAAATTGCGCATCATCGGTTGCCATGCCTTGCGCGCGCGCCTGCACCGAAATCACCAAGTTTTCAATTTGCGCACCCGCGTCGTTATAATAAAATTCGCGCGTTACATCCCAACCGTTCGCGTCCAGCAACCGTGCCAAGCAATCGCCCACCGCCGCACCGCGCCCATGACCAACATGCAGCGGCCCTGTGGGGTTGGCGGAGACAAATTCGACTTGCACTTTTTCGTGTTTGCCAGAATCATTACGACCAAACGCATCACCAGCATTTAAAATTTCGCCCACAATAGTTTGCTGAGACGCCGCATTTAAAAAGAAATTAATAAAGCCCGCACCCGCGATTTCAACTTTGGCGATATACTCGCTTTTCGGCAAGGCGGCGATTAAAGCCTCTGCAATTGCACGCGGATTTTGGCGTAGCGGCTTGGCTAATTGCATGGCCAAATTGCTAGAAAAATCGCCATGCTCGGCCGATTTTGGTCGGTCAAGAATAATGCTTTCAACGGTAACATCTGCGCTTAAACTCGCTGCCGCTTGGGTTAATAATTGGGTAATATGAGGCTTCAAAGCTTTACACTTTCGAATACATTAACTGCTAAAAACAGTATTTTAACCTAAGCTGGACTTTAAATCTAAGTTAGACGCATGGCACGCCAAAACCAATATGCCTCCAACAATTCTCAATATCGCATTGGATGTCGCACGTTTGATTAGTTAGCGGGTGAGTTTGTGGCGCGTGTTGATAACCGCAATATCTTTTTATATGCAGGTTATAAGCCAAACAACTAGCTCATTGAGAGAATGCTTTTTAATATAAACTGCGCATTATGTGTTGGCAAATTTTATTTTGCTCTTAATGGTGCAGTCATATTTGCAATATGCTCAGTCAGTGGCTTTACAAATTTTCTTGAAGGATTCGAAAAAAGGCCAAGTATAAGTGTACATAAAAAGCCAATAAAATCTATTCAGCCGGGATATAACACCCTCGTACCAATAAATAAGCCAATAAAGAATATCAATTTGATTAAAAACATCAGGAAAGAACTTAACCTGTTTGGATAGAAATCAATCAATTCTTCTAATATTGACTCTGCGCCATGTATTATATGAGTCAAACTAGAAGTGAGATTAATAAGTGCCACATAATAAGCGCTTTTGCTAGTTTTTGTTTGCGCCATTAAAATACTTATTTTTTGGCTTTCTCTTAGTGGAATATCATATCCATTTAGTTGAACAGACTTTTCAGTGCCATCAGCTAGCTTTAACCAAAACTCTTGCTTGGTAGTGACAGAAGAATGGGCTTGCGCGGCAGCTACATGTCCGCCATGCGGGCCAATATGTCCACCACTCCCTAGACCAAACATGGGTTTCGCTGTATTTATGTGAGAGAGCACCTCGCCCGTAAAACTTCTAAATTCAATTTCTTCTTGCATAACTTTAAAGTTATTTAACGTCATTGAAACAACTTTTCATACTCTGGTTACTCTTCGCCATCAGGAGCCACAGAAGCGCCATTTGGTTGTCAATTTGTGATGATGATACGTTCATGCGAGGCGAGGCTTAATTGTGGGTTTCGCGAACCAATTTCGGCACTGCAGCTAAGTTTGAAGAGTTTAATGCAAGCGCAATGATGAACCACTATGAAAAAGGCAAACATTATCCTGATTATAAAACTGCCGAAAGGCTGGCAAAAGTGCTGAATGTTTCAACCCTATATTTGTTTGTTAGGGAGCATGACTTGCCTGAATGGATTTTGCAATTTAAGCAACAAACCAATAGCTGAATTCAACTTGAAGAACTTTTTAATTAACCCCAGAGCAAATAAAACTCTCGTTACAATTTGCTGATTATAAATTTGCATAAATGTAGCCACAGGTTTTTGTTACACTATGCGCCATGTTGTTATGCCCTATTTTGCAAGTTGCATTAGACGTGCCCTTAAAACGCACGTTTGATTATTTGGCGGGCGATTTTGTGGCGCGCATTGGTAATCGAGTAATCGTGTCGTTTTCGGGGCGCAGTTTGGTGGGCGTGGTTGTTGGCTTAGCGGACAGCTCTGATTTTCCGATTGAGAAATTAAAGTCTGTAAGTCATGTTTTTGATGAATTGGTTTTTGATGCGGCCAGCTTTAAACTCATGCAGTTTTGTGCCGATTATTATCATTATCCACTTGGTCAAGCGCTCATATCGGCGCTACCACTGCGTTTGCGGCAACTTAAACCTGCTGTTTCGCGTAAGGCGTTTGCTTATAGTTTGTTGCCGAACGTAGATATAAGCCAAACACCTACAAAAAAGGTTGTTTTGCATCGCATTATCACTGCCCTGCAAGCCGCACCAATGCTAGGAGGTGCGGAGCTCGCTTTTATCTCTTCTAGCTGGAAAAAAGCGATTTTAGAGCTTAAAAGTTTAGGCTTGGTAGCCGAGCATGAAGTGCTGGCAGTTAAAGCTTCTATGCCAAGCGCGAATGTGGCGCCAACCTTGAATGACGAGCAACAGAAAGCGATTGAGCAAGTGTTAGCGCTTACTCACACGTTTAAACCGTGGTTGCTGCATGGTATTACCGGCAGCGGCAAAACCGAGGTTTACATTCAAATTTTGCGGCAAATTTTGCAAAACCCTCAAGCTCAAGTTTTAGTATTAGTGCCAGAAATAAACCTCACTCCGCAGCTAGAAGCGCGTTTTAGAAGCCGCTTAGCACAATATCCGCTGGTGACTTTACATAGCAATTTAAGCGAGAGTGAACGCCTGCAAAATTGGCTTGCCGCCAGCTCTGGCGCGGCTAAGATTGTGATTGGCACGCGTTTAAGTGTGTTTACGCCGATGCCAAATTTAAAATTAATTGTGATAGATGAAGAGCATGATGGCAGCTACAAACAGCAAGATGGCATGCGCTACCATGCGCGTGATGTGGCGATGGTGCGCGCGAAGCAGTTAAATATTCCGATTGTTTTGGGTAGTGCCACGCCTAGTTTAGAGACTTGGTATAACGCTCAAAAAGGCCAATATGGACTGTTAAGCCTAAAACAACGCGCGGTTGAAAACGCGCAACTACCCAGTATTTTTTGTATTGATACTGCTAAAAGCCCAACAGAAAACGGTTTATCGCCAATTTTGGTAAAAGCTTTGCGTGAGCGTTTGAGCCGTGGCGAGCAAAGTTTATTATTTTTAAACCGACGAGGCTACGCGCCTGTGCTGCATTGCAATGCGTGCCAGTGGGCTTCAAGTTGCACACGCTGTTCAGCAAAATTAGTCGTACATTTAAGCCAAAAGCGCCTTAAATGCCATCACTGCGGGCATGAGCAAAAAATACCCGCGCAATGCCCAAGCTGTGGCAATGCCGACATTCGACCCGTTGGGCAAGCCACACAACGCTTAGAACAAACGCTCAAAACTTTGCTGCCAAACGCAAGAATCGCCAGAGTTGACCGCGACAGCATGCGCAGCAAAGATGCGCTAACTGACATGCTGGCTAGCGTACATGCGGGTGAGGTGGATATTTTAATTGGCACACAAATGCTGGCTAAAGGGCATGATTTTCCTAATTTAACCTTGGTAGGCGTATTGGATACCGATAGCGCGTTGTACAGCCCCGATTTTCGAGCTAGTGAAAAATTATTTGCGCAGTTAATGCAAGTGGCTGGCCGCGCTGGCCGCGCTGAGAAGCCCGGCGAGGTATTGATACAAACCGCGTTTCCGCAATATGCCTTATTTAATGCGCTGCGCAGCCAAGATTATGTGCATTTTGCCGATGAATTGTTGACTGAGCGCGAAACTATGCACTTTCCACCAACCAGCTTTTTTGCGTTGCTGCGTGCAGAATCAAACAAATTTAGCGAAGTAGAAAAGTTTTTACATTTGGCTAGAAACGCAGCGCGTAATTTAACGCTTAATTTAAATAGTGAGGTGATGGTGTACGATGTTATTCGGCCTCAATTAGAACGTTTAAAGAACATGGAGCGTGGCCAACTGTTGTTGCAAGC
>JACMNB010000024.1 GCA_014378845.1 Methylotenera sp.
ACGAGACCATTACGCGCGCACCCGCGCACGCGCAAGCAATTGAACATCAAAATAACGAACTATTAAACGACCTAAATAAAAGTGAGCGCAACTATGCGACAGTGGACAACGCAAGAACGACAACGACAAGCTGAATTGATTAAGCAATGGCAACCGTGGCAGCACAGCACAGGCGCACGAACGGTTGAGGGCAAAGCGATAAGCGCACGCAATGCTTACAAAGGCGGACTAAGGCAGCAGCTAAAAGCCATTAACCAATTATTACGCAATGCAAAGCAAGTGTTGAAAGAGATTAATTAATTTTGCTGGCGAATAGAGGCGGGTAACAAGTCTAACGATTATCGTACCTAGGTCGACTGCTTACATTCACCTGTGTAACCGCGTTCTTCACAGGTGGTGGTGTGGAGCTTGGCAAGCCGCTTTTGGTTGGAATTTAGTCGTGTACAACCCCGTTTTTGCCACTAAATACAGTTGATTAAAAAATAGTCAAAATTTGTATTTGCGGTATTTTTAACGGTATCAGTATTTTTTGTTAATAATAATAATCAATTAAAACAATGTGTTGTTTTTTTAATTAGGATTAGCTACTGTACCAGTCATGTATTTTAGGCTACCCTAAGGTACAGCTTCAATTTCCACCAACACAGCGCATGACAGTTTGGCCACTTATATGGCAATCCCAATTAGCTCGGCGTGGGCAACGCTTTTGTATTGGCCGCGGTTTTTAAAAGCACTTGGGAAACTCTTGTTTTAGTTAAAAAAATTGATGTGATTTGGCAAGGTAAAATACCTTATGGTGCGCAAATAAAATACATTTTCCACACGAGTTTCTAAAGTTAGACTTAGCTAAATTCGACCTAAATCCTCAATCGCATCCACCACTATGCCAGTGCCTACGGCGATGAGCAAAATATCTGCCGCAACTCGAACATACTTATGCCCAGCTGGCGGCGCACCAATTTCGATGATAATTCTTGGCGGTAAATTGTAATAAACTATGTCTCTTGGAAGCGGATAACCTTTCTTCCATTTTTTAGCTTGGCCTGGCGGCATACAACCATTATGTTTTTTGGCCAAGCCTGGAGGGCAGCGGCCCTCATGTTCACTTTCTTCATAGTAATCGCGCACAATCACGCGCTCATGGTCGCCAAAATGCACGTCTACATTAACGTTAACGTCGCCGCTACGCTCCTCACTGCTTTCGTTAAGCTTGTTGTGCTTGTATTTTTGATGATGTTTTTGTTTGCCACCCCCGTCGTCATATTTTTTAGCAAATGCGGGCGGCGATAACAGCCAACTCGTTAGCAAAAGCGCTAAAAATCCGCTATTAATTAACTTCGTTTTATTCATGCTTTGTTTCCCATTCATACAAAATATAAATCACATTAACTGCAGTATGCTCGCTTAAATTTTAAAATGCCACTTTGAGTAAGGGTTAAAATATAATTAGGCTTACTCAGTTTAGGTTTACAAAGCAACAATCGCCTCAATTTCCACTAACACATCACGCGGCAATTTAGCCACTTGTACGGTAGAGCGCGCAGGCGTGTGGCTGCCAAAAGTGTCGCCATACACTTTATTCATGACGGCAAAATCATCTAAATTTTTCATAAACACGGTGGTTTTAACTACCCTAGTTAAGTTGCCGCCTGCGGCTTCTATTACCGCTTTTAGATTGGCTAATACTTGGGTGGTTTGCGCGCTTATATCGCCCTCGTTTAGCGTACCATCTGCGCGCAGTGGAATTTGGCCTGAGGTGAATAGAAAATTACCCACACTAATGGCTTGTGAATAAGGGCCGATAGCGGCTGGGGCGTTGGGGGTTTGGATGATTTTCATGGTTTTACCTTTAAATAAATCATTAAATTTGTTTTCTATACGTCATTCCCGAGTAATGGTTTTGGCAGGCAATTCGCGAAGAGAATGCTCGCAAAATGGGAATCTATTTTAAAAATTTGCACTTGTCCCTCTCCTCAGCCCTCTCCCGCATACGGGCGAGGAAGTTTAGGCAGGCGCATGTCACACTACACTAACCCTATCCCGCGAGCGGGATAGGGTTAGTGTAGTGTGGGTGATGGGCAATCTTTCAATTGTCAGAATACTTAAATTGCACCCGTTTTACATTGCAAAATAACTCATAAGCAATCGTTCCAGCCGCCTTGGCGACATCGTTGGCCAATATCGTGTCGCCCCATAACTCTACTTGGCTGCCAATTGTTGCGTCTGCAATATCAGTTAAATCGACAAACAACATATCCATTGAAACGCGGCCAATGATGTTAGTTATAATACCATTTACTGCCACAGGCGCGCCTATTCCATTTTGTGGGCTTGCGCTTCGCGGACAACCATCGGCATAGCCAATCGCTACCACGCCAACAATGGTAGCGCGCGGCGCGGTAAAAATACTGCCATAGCCAATCGATTCACCTTTTTTGATAGGACGAATTGAGATAATTTGACTAGTTAATTGCATCACCGCGCGAAGCTGCGTTTTTGTATCAAAAAGCGGATCTGCGCCGTACAACATAATGCCAGGCCGCGACCAGTTTTTGTAAGATTGAGGCCAACCGAGTATGGCGGCCGAGTTTGACAGGCTAATTGCTTCAATAGATAGATTTTGCAGCGCATTTTGAAACAGCGCTATCTGCTGGCTAGTGTGTTCACTTTGTAGATTATCCGCATTGGCAAAGTGGCTCATGCAGACAATTTTTTCTACATTAATATGCCCTGAAAGCCTCATAAACGCTAAAGGATACTCTATAGACGATAAACCAACGCGGTGCATACCACTATCCATTTTTAGCCAAATTTGTATGGGCTTTTTGAGTTTTGTGGCCAGTAAAATATCAACTTGCCACAGTGCGTGTACAACAATCCACAAGTTACTATTGACGATTTCGGGCAGTTCATTCGCCTCAAAAAAACCTTCAAGCAGCAAAATTGGGTTTTTGATACCTGCTTGGCGCAGTTGCAATGCCTCTTCTAAGCACGCTACCGCAAATCCATCGGCTTCATGTTCAATTGCTTGAGCGCAGCGCACCGCGCCGTGCCCATAGGCATTGGCTTTAATCACCGCCAATGCTTTGCCGCCGTGCGTTTGCTTTGCCACGCGATAATTGCGGCGAAAAGCATCCAAACGAATATGGGCGATGGCGGGGCGGGACATCACTAATTGTAACGACTTAAAGCAAAATCGTCACTGGCTATGGCTGTTTTTTGGCCAACCATTAAATCGGCCAGCAGTTGGCCAGATCCGCAGGCCATTGTCCAACCTAGCGTACCATGACCTGTATTAAGCCAAAGATTATTAAAGTTAGCTGGTGCACGGCCCACAATCGGCGTGCCGTCTGGCGTCATGGGCCGCAAACCTGTCCAAAACTGTGATTTTGTGATGTCGCTGGCGTTGGGAAACAAGCCATTTAGCACCATTTCTAATGTTTCGCGGCGGCGCGGGTTTAAGCTTAAGTCAAAGCCAGCGAGTTCGGCCATGCCGCCGACACGAATTCTATCGTCAAAACGCGTGATTGCCACTTTATAAGTCTCGTCCATCACCGTCGATATTGGCGCTGCGGCGATATTCATGACAGGCACCGTCAGCGAGTAACCTTTTACCGGGTAGACAGGAATAGTTAAACCACAATTTTGAAGCAAGCCGCGCGAATAACTGCCCAAAGCAACCACGTATTGGTCGGCGCAAAGCATTTCTGTTTGCCTTGCATAATTGAGTGTTTCGCTACCAATTTCAGAAGTGATTTCCACCCCATTTAATTGCCCATTTTGAGTGATTAAACGCTCAATCGCAACATTTTGCCTAAAGATTACGCCTAGTTTTTGCGCCTCAATAGCCAAGCGCGAGGTAAATAATTGGCAATCGCCCGTTTCATCATGCGGCAAGCGCAAGCCGCCGAGTAATTTATCTTTCACTGCGGCCAGCGCAGGCTCGGCGAGCACGCAACCATCAGGGTCTAAATGCTCAAACGGCACACCCAGTCGTGATAACACTTCTAGGTCTTTAACTTCGGCATCTAGTTGTTTGTGTGTGCGAAACACCTGCAATGTGCCGCCTTGGCGACCTTCGTAAGCAATGCCATTGTCGCGGCGCAACTCATCAATGCAGTCGCGGCTATATTCAGCCAAACGCATCATGCGCTCTTTATTAATGCTGTAGCGCGCAGCCGTACAATTTTGCAACAGCTGCAAAGTCCATTGCAACTGCCATAACGTAAAATCGGCCTTTAGCGCAAGCGGCGCGTGACGTTGAAATAACCATTTCATGGCTTTTATCGGCATACCAGGCGCTGCCCACGGCGCTGAGTAGCCTGGCGAAATTTGCCCAGCATTAGCAAAACTGGTTTCCATACCTACCGCCGGTTGGCGGTCTATTACTGTGACTTCAAAGCCTTTTTTGGCCAAATAATAGGCGCTGGTTACGCCAATCACCCCAGACCCTAAAATAAGCACTTTCATTGCAGAACTCTCTTTTTATTAGATGGTTGAGTGTATGGCTAATTGGTATTTTACATTAACTAAATTTGGCTATTAAATATTATTAAACGTTTAAATAATTGCAGTAAACAACTGATTTTATCTAAATATTAGGTTTATACTACCATTTTACACTTTAAATAATAGCAATGCGAATTAGAAACCACGCCGTACGCGAGCTAGATAAAATTGACCACAAAATTTTGAGTGTGTTGCAAGCTGATGCGCGCGTGAGTATTACAGACCTAGCCGAGAGGGTGGGATTATCAGTTACCCCTTGCGGCGAAAGGGTAAAAAATTTAGAAAAAGAGGGCGTTATTACAGGCTACCACGCGCGGTTAGACCCGCATGCGCTAGGGCTTGGTTTATTGGTTTTTGTAGAGCTAAAATTATCGACCAAATCGGGTGCAATTTTTGGCAAATTTAAACAAGAGATTCTTAAATTGCCCAGCGTGCTTGAATGTCATTTAGTATCTGGCGATTTTGACTATTTGATTAAAGCGCGCATCGCGCAAATGGCCGATTATCGCCATTTATTGGGCGATATATTGCTCTCGCTACCTGGCGCGCAAGAATCGCGTAGTTATATTGTGATGGAGGAAGTCAAAGAAGGTTTTGCGTTGCCGTTAATAGAATTAAAAGGTTAATGCTAAAAACTAGCAAAAGTGGTTCTAATACATTTGGCTAAATGGCTCTTGCCGCATATCCAATTTAAGAAAACAATGGTTGTCGATTACAATAGTCAACAAAACACAATAGTTAACAAAAAAATAGTATAGTTATCGATGTCGCCATCACTTTTAAAAGGGGTTTTAAAATGATTTCAAATATGATTAAGCATCTTGTAGCAACTGGTTTGGCGTTAGGTCTGGGTAGTGCTTATGCGGAGTCTTTAACTAAAATTGGCGCGGGCGAAGGCAAGCTAGATGTAGTGGCATGGCCGGGCTATTTAGAAAACGGCGCTTCTGATAAAAAATATGACTGGGTAACAGGTTTTGAGAAAGAAACGGGCTGCAAGGTTAATGTTAAAACCGCGGCCACGTCAGATGAAATGGTATCGCTCATGAACAAAGGCGGCTACGATTTGGTAACAGCCTCAGGCGATGCAAGCTTAAGATTGGTTGCAGGCAAAAAAGTACAGCCGATTAATACCGCCCTTGTGCCATCGTGGGCCACGGTTGATTCGCGCCTGCAAAGCGCGCCATGGCACACAGTGGGTGGCAAGCATTACGGCGTTCCTTACCAATGGGGCCCTAACGTGTTGATGTACAACACCACGGTTTTTAAAACTGCGCCAGCTAGCTGGGCAACCGTATTTGAAGCGCAAAATCTGCCAGACGGCAAGCCTAATAAAGGCCGCATTCAAGCTTACGATGGGCCAATTTACATTGCCGATGCTGCGCTATATTTAATGACTAAAAATCCCGCACTAGGCATTAAAGACCCGTATGAACTCAACGAAAAGCAATATGCAGCAGTGCTTAAATTATTGCGCCAGCAAAAAACTTTAACCCACCGTTATTGGCACGATGTCACTGTGCAAATGACTGACTTTAAAAAAGAAGGCGTGGTGGCAAGTAGCGCTTGGCCGTATCAAGTCAATGCACTTAAGACTGAAAAGCAAGCAATTGCTTCAACCATTCCAACAGAAGGTGCAACTGGCTGGGCCGATACCACCATGTTAGCCGCTGATGCCAAACACCCTAATTGCGCCTATAAATGGCTAGAACACTCACTTGCGCCCGCTACGCAAGTGGGCGTGGCTGAATGGTTTGGCTCTAACCCAGTTGTGCCAACAGCTTGCAAAACCAAAGCGCCAGGCGGCAGCGATTTTTGTACCGATAATGGATTTACGCGTTATGAGCAAATTAAATTTTGGCGCACACCACAAGCCAAATGTAGCTTAAAAGAAGGTTGTGTTCCTTATAGCCGCTGGACGAAAGATTATATTTCGATTATGGGTGGAAGATAAAAATCACTTCCAAGACATTCATGGTTTGACAAGCTCACCACGAA
Source organism: Methylotenera sp. (assembly GCA_014378845.1). Classification (GTDB taxonomy): domain Bacteria; phylum Pseudomonadota; class Gammaproteobacteria; order Burkholderiales; family Methylophilaceae; genus Methylotenera_A. The sequence continues at coordinate 6,505 of JACMNB010000024.1, forward strand.
CGGGTTAATTTCTAGATTAATTAAAAAAACTCCGTTCGTGCTGAGCCCGTCGAAGCACATGGCTGAAAACTTCAAAACATTTCTATAAGAACTTTGGTTTAATCCATGATCATCGCCGTTGAGTTTACTCATGTCAGTCGCCATTACGGCAACGTAAAAGCGGTTGACGACGTTAGCATCTGCATCGCTGAAGGTGAGTTTTTTTCTATGCTCGGGCCAAGCGGCTCGGGCAAAACCACTTGCTTGCGCTTAATCGCAGGCTTTGAGCAGCCCACTTCTGGCAGCATCCAAATATTCGGTCAAGAAGCCGCAGGCGCGCCACCTTACGAGCGCGAGGTGAACACGGTTTTTCAAGATTACGCGCTGTTTCCGCACATGAACGTGCTGGATAATGTCGCTTATGGTTTAAGCGTAAAAGGCATTGCTAAACACGCATGCATCACGCGCGCAGAAGAAGCACTTAATATGGTTGCGCTGGCTGAATACAGCAAGCGCAAACCTAGTGAGTTATCTGGCGGGCAGCGCCAGCGCGTCGCATTGGCGCGGGCTTTGGTGAATAAGCCGCGCGTATTATTGCTAGACGAACCACTGGGCGCGCTGGATTTAAAACTGCGCGAGCAAATGCAGCACGAGCTCAAAACGCTACACAAACAACTCGGCATTACCTTTATTTATGTCACGCACGACCAAACCGAAGCATTATCAATGTCGGATCGCGTTGCAGTATTCAACAAAGGCAGAATCGAGCAAGTAGACAGCCCGCGCAACTTATACAGACAGCCCAAAACCAGCTTTGTCGCCGATTTTGTCGGCACGTCAAACGTCATTAATAGCGAGCTTGCACTGCAAATTACGGCCAATCATCAACCATTTTCTATTCGGCCAGAACACATTTTTTTCGACAATGGCGCAAAGCATCCCAACACTTTTGCCGTTAATGGCACTGTTGTTGATTTGCAATATCAAGGCGCTAACAACAAAATCACCTTTGATGCTGGCACACAGAAAATTTCTTTTGTTGTTTCTAGCGCCGATTACAACGAAGCTGAACTACCAAAAATTGGCAATTATTTAATTGTTCGCTGGCTAAAAAGCAATATGGTCATGCTAGAAAACAAAAGCAAATCAATTTAGCCATGCAAACCGCCATTACAAACCCTATTTTGCGCTCTTTTTCTAACACGCTTTACCGCAAAAATAACTGGTTTTTATTGTTGCTGTTAACCCCACCATTATTATGGTTTGGCGTGGTTTATTTGGGCTCGTTATTTGCGCTGCTTTGGCAAAGTTTTTATACTTTTGACGACTTTAGCATGGCGGTAACTAATGAATTAACATTAGGTAACTACCGTCTTTTATTTGATAGCACAAACCTCGACATCATAATGCGCACTTTAAGCATGGCGGTTGCGGTAACTCTCGCGTGCGCGTGCATTGGCTTCCCCATCGCTTATTACATGACGCGTTACGGCAGCGCACGCGAAAAGGGTTTTTTCTATATCGCGCTAATGCTGCCGATGTGGGCCAGCTATATTGTAAAAACCTACGCGTGGACGATAATCTTATCGCAACAAGGAATTTTATACTGGTTATTCAATCACTTAGGTTTAACAGGCGCATTAAATGCTGCCCTGCAATTGCCGGTAATCGGCGGCAATACGCTGGCCACTTCTAATCTTGGCCGCTTTATCGTGTTCACCTATATTTGGCTGCCATTTATGATTTTGCCGATTCAAGCCGCACTTGAACGCGTGCCGACTAATTTGCTGCAAGCCTCAAGCGATTTAGGCGCAAAACCAGCACAAACTTTTCGTAAAGTGTTATTGCCACTGGTTATTCCTGGTGTTGTCGCAGGTTCTATTTTTACTTTTTCGCTCACTCTTGGCGATTACATCATCCCCCAACTCATTGGCCCCAGCGGCTTGTACATTGGTACGATGGTTTACACCATGCAAGGCTCTATTGGCAATATGCCGCTGGCAGCGGCGTTTACCGTGGTGCCAATTGTGTTGATATTTATTTATTTAGCGTTGGCGAAACGTGCGGGGGCTTTTGATGCTTTATAAATTAAAGCAGCAGCTTAAAAAGTTGTTTTCTAAATCAACGCTAATTTATTCCACCGTTCGCCCTGAGCTTGTCGAAGGGCTGACTTTATGTGCTTTAGTCTAAATGCGCCAACATGGTTCGACAAACTCACCACGAACGGTGTTAAGTTAATAATTACCAAGAAAACCACGTTGCTAGACGCGTTCGACAAACTCACCACGAATGGAGTTAAGTTTACAGGTGTATTTCATGCACTCTAAGGACAATAACCCCCCAATTTGGCTTAAAACCGTTGCCTATGGCGGGTTGGTGTTTTTACACTTTCCCATCGTGTTTATTTTAATCAACGCCTTTGTCGCGCACGATGGCAATACTACTTATTTCACACTTAAATGGTTTAACGCCGCATTTGCGCGCGATGACGTCATGTCGGCCATTACACTATCATTAAAAGTGGCCACAGTGGCGACTTTGCTGGCGCTTATCATGGGCACAATGGCTGCTGCTGCATTGTATAGACGCAATTTTTTTGGCAAAAATGCCATCACCACCCTACTGATTTTACCCATCGCGCTACCCGGCATCATCACTGGCATCGCACTGCTTTCGGCCATGAGCTTGCTTAATATTGAGCTGGGCTTTTGGACAATTGTCGTCAGCCATGCCACTTTTTGCGTGGTGATGATTTACAACAACGTCGTCGCACGTTTTCGGCGCATGCCACACAGCTTGGTAGAAGCCTCAATGGATTTAGGCGCGGATGGCTTTACCACGTTTAAACGTATTATATTGCCGCAGCTGGCCACCGCTTTGTTAGCCGGCGGCTTGCTGGCGTTTGCTCTATCGTTTGATGAGCTTATCGTCACCATTTTTACCGCAGGCCATGAAGTGACGTTGCCGATATGGCTGCTTAATCAACTTGCCCGACCGCGCGATGCGGCTATTACCAATGTGGTGGCAATGATGGTAATGCTGATAACCGCGCTGCCGATTATTGCCGCCTATTATTTAACGCGCGGCACAGAAACCATCGCGGGTAGTAGCAAGTAAATTTTCAGTACAAACATTTTTAGCTATACAATTTAAGAGAACATTATGCAAAATATTCAAACAAAACTATTGATTAATGGCCAATTTGTTAATGGTGAAGGCGCGGCAATAAGCGTGCTTAATCCAGCCATTGGCGCAGAAATTATCCAAGTGAATGAAGCCTCAGTTGCGCAAATTGAAAGCGCAGTCGCTGCCGCCGCCACCGCATTTAAAGCCTATAAAAAAATCACGCCACGTGACCGTGCATCAATGTTATTAAAGCTGGCAGATGCGATTGAAACCAATGCTACAGAATTTTCAGAGCTTGAATCCGCAAACTGCGGCAAGCCTTATTTGGCGGTGCTTAACGATGAGATACCTGCGGTGGCCGATGTGTTTCGTTTTTTTGCAGGGGCGGTGCGTAATATGACGGGCAGCCTCGCGGGTGAGTATTTAGCAGGTCACACGTCAATGATTCGGCGCGACCCACTTGGCGTAGTTGCCAGCATTGCGCCGTGGAATTACCCATTAATGATGGCGGCTTGGAAGCTAGGCCCTGCGCTAGCGGCTGGCAATACGGTGGTGTTAAAGCCATCTGAAATGACACCATTAACTACGCTAAAACTAGGTGAGCTGATAGCAGATATTTTTCCTGCGGGTGTGGTTAATATATTAAACGGCCGCGGCGAATCGGTTGGCGCGCCAATGATTGCACAGCCGCAAGTGCAGATGATTTCGATTACAGGCGATATTTCAACGGGCCAAAAAATTATGGAGGTGGCGGCTAAAACTGTGAAGCGTACACACTTAGAGCTTGGTGGAAAAGCGCCCGTGATTGTGTTTGATGATGCCGATTTGGCGGCGGTGGTAGACGGCGTGCGTACTTTTGGTTTTTACAATGCAGGCCAAGACTGCACTGCTGCTTGCAGAATTTATGCAGGCAATAAGATTTACGAGAAACTTGTGGCAGAATTATCGAGCGCTGTATCCAGCATTAAAGTGGGTGAGCAAAAAGAAAATGGTGTAGAAATGGGGCCATTAATCTCTGCACGGCAGCGTGAACGTGTGGCGGGCTTTGTTGATAGAGCTAGCGCGCAAAAACATATTGAAGTGACCACAGGCGGCAAAATCCGCGCAGGCAAGGGATTTTTTTATGAACCCACCATAATCGCAGGCGCCAAACATTCGGACGAAATTGTTTGCAAAGAAGTATTTGGCCCTGTGGTGTCAATCACCCGTTTTGATGACGAAGAACAAGTAGTAGGTTGGGCGAATGAATCTGAATATGGCTTGGCAAGTTCGGTTTGGACAAGTGATGTCGGTCGCGCGATGAGAGTATCTGCCGAGCTGCAATACGGCTGCACTTGGGTTAACACACACTTTATGCTGGTGTCTGAGATGCCCCACGGCGGCATGAAAAAATCGGGCTACGGCAAAGATATGTCAATGTACGCGATTGAAGATTACAGCGCGGTGCGGCATGTGATGATTAAATTATAAAATAAGAATAAAGATAAAACCAAAAAATTGTCAAGAGCTCTATTTTTTATTACAAAGGTATGTAATGTTTTATAAAAAAAATTGACTAAGTTGTAAGGACTAAATCGTCAGTAAAATAACTGACAGCATACATTTTAAAGGTAAAAGCAACATGACTAATAAACAAATTGCAATTTTCGCAGGTGGTTGTTTTTGGTGCACAGAGCCAGTGTTCAGTCAGCTAAAAGGCGTGAGCAAAGTGGAATCTGGCTATATTGGCGGCCATACCCTCAACCCAAACTATAAAGACATTTGCAATGGCGATACTGGCCACGCAGAGGGCATTAAGATTACGTTTGATGCAGATGTAGTGAGTTTTGAAACGCTGCTTGAGGTATTTTTAGTGAGCCACGATCCAACGACGCCGAACAGGCAAGGTAACGATGTGGGTACGCAATATCGTTCTGCCGTATTTTGCCAAAATGATGCTCAGTATGCGGTTACTGAACAAACGATTGAAGCATTTAACAGCGCGTTTGTTTATAACGCGCCCATTGTTACCGAGATTAACGGCGCCAGTACCTTTTACCCGGCTGAGGATTATCATCAACAATACTTTGATAAAAACCCTGGCAACCCTTATTGCTTGGCGGTTGCAGCACCTAAAGCAGCGAAGATACGCGCCAAGTATGCGCAGCTCATAAAGGGGTAACTGTTGACCCACCGTTATCCTCGCGAAAGCGGAGATACATGTTACAGATTAAAAATGGATTCCCGCTTTCGCGGGAATGAAGGAGAAACTTAGAAGTTTAGGTTATACCGACTTTCCTCAGTGCGATGGCAATTAAGTAAGCAACCGCAGCTAATTAAGTAATTGTTTGGCTAATTATTGATGTTATTGAATGGTGTTATTTATTGCTGTCATCAGTCGAAAACACGCTTCTGCTGACCCATTGTCTGCGCCAAAAAATTAGCAACATGATAGTTGCAATGCTAAACATAAGCCCAAGCGCCCAATAAAAGCCATCTTTGTGTTTTAACCAAGGCATGTCGTCAAAGTTCATACCAAAAATACCCGTAATTAGCGTGGCGGGCATAAATAGCATGGTCACAACCGTCAGCGCGCGTAGCTCTAAATTAACGCGCTGACTCATGCTGGCCATATAAATATCCATCATGCTGCTTAAAGTGTCGCGAATAGATTCTAGCGATTCAATAAAATTTACCGTATGGTCGTACACATCACGTAAATAGGGCATGGTGGCGGGTTTAAAAAAGCCTTTTTCGTTGCGTATTAGGCTGTTTAATACCTCGCGCAGCGGCCACACAGCGCGACGCAATTCAATACTCACGTGTTTTAATTGATGAATACTGTGCAGCTCGTTAATGCTGGGTTTGGTTAGTAATAAGTTTTCTAATTCCTCGCTATCTTCTCCCACATCTTCCAGCACATTAAAATAGCGGTCTACAATGCTATCGAGTACACAATACGCCAAGTAATCCACACTTAGCTCGCGAATCTGTGCGCGCGAAGCACGTAAACGCTCGCGTATAGGCTCAAACGCGCCAGTTGCACGCTCTTGAAAAGTCAGTAAAAAATTATGGCCAAGCACTAAGCTAATCTGCTCGCTAGTGGCAGACATAGTGGTTCTGTCGTAATAAAAATTACGCGTTTCTAAAAAGATATAATCGTCGAACTCGTCAATTTTTGGGCGCTGCTCGGTGTTTAAAATATCTTCAATGACTAACGGATGAAGTTTAAAAATAGCCCCAATTTGTTTAATTAAATCAACATCATGCACGCCATGCACATTCAGCCACAGCTTTTTATTCGGGTCAGGCTTAAACGTCGCTAAATCCGCCGCTGTCAGCACGCATTCCACTATTTCGGCCGCGTCGTAGAGTATTTTGCTAATGGTTGGTTTGGCGAGATTGGTTGTGTCAATATCACCCACGTAAACAGGCGAATCAACAGACGCACTGATTTTTTTAGGGCGGAGTTTTTTGAGTTTGCGTAGAGGGTGTTTTTTCATCTGAGTTCGGCGGTGTAGTTAGTGAAGCGCGTAATGATTGCTTAGAATATTAATGCCCCTTGGTGTTGGGCCATTTTATTTCCATAAACTAGCTATTTCTTTATAAATGGCACTTGTAAATTCATTATGGATATCTAATAAACCTTGGTTAACTTGTGCATCAAATAGTTCAGACTGGTATTCTTTTTCACTCATGCTGGATTTGGACATTTCAAGTAAACGATAAAAAATGGATTCATTTTTTAATGGCGCTAAAATTTCAGGATTAGAAGTGGCTTTTTCTTGGAAAGTGTCAAACTTACCCTGTAGTTCTAGTTTAAGAGTATTTAGCTTAATACTAGTAGTCTCAACGTGAGATAATAATAAGTTAAAGTCTTCTGGTTTTAGGGACTCTTTAAGATTTTTTGACTTACTTAAAGTGTCAACAAGACATTCGTTCATATCCACATCAAAGTATTGACCTAACTTTTGTTTTATACTTTGACTAATGCGTTTTTCGTTAAAGATTTCTGCGCCATTTTTTGGTAGTAAATCAGCTCTTCCGCACTTGCGGTTAGACATAAATACAAAACGTTTAATCACATCACTTCGATTTATCTCATACATCCTGTCTAACTTTGACTGCATGGCTGTTAGTTCTATCTCCTTATGTGCGATTTGCTCATCTAAAAGTGATTTCTGATAAACAGGAAGAACTGTGTAGACATAACCAAATACTGCTACAACTAATAGGCCTATTTGTGAAAAATGACTGAATCTAGAATGCCAGATATCCATGTACGATTCTTTTAAAATCTGCAAATCTCTTTTTACAGGGTTTTTAAGTAGTCTTTTCATTTTCTAGACTTACTTCTGCCAAGCATCACGCAACGTTACCGTTCTATTAGACACGGGCTTTGTCTGCCTGACTATTTTTTGTAATGTACGGAACACCTAAAAGCTCAGCTTGCTTTTTTGCGGCTTCGGCGGCGCGCAAAAGTGCTTTATATTCATCACTGGGTGATTTTTTTTGCATTGTCTGGCTATTTGCTTGTTTAGTCATTTAGGTTTTCCTCAATAATTTCAGGCACTAAGCCTAGATTATTGTACATTGCCCAAGTATTTACAATGGGTTTGTAAACATGGTGGTAGTTGTGCAGACCTTTTTCAAAACGTCTTTTTATGACATTTTC
>JACMNB010000025.1 GCA_014378845.1 Methylotenera sp.
AAAAAAAATTCTTCTATGGGGATAGCATTAATAAACCATTAGCAAAAGACAAATATTCAATATGGAGCATGGCAGCAGGCGCAGCACAACATAACGGGTGTAAAGAATTTCCAGACATACATGAAATTTTTAAGCATGTTACTAGTACGATAGGTTCTAAACAATTTGGTATCCCTAGAGTGCCTGATGAGCAAAAAGCCTTTGATAAACCTGCTGATATTGTGTTGGAATTTTGGCCTGCAATGCAGCCTATGCTAAAAGAGTTTTGTGATAAACCTGCTGAGTGGCCGATACTGTTTGCAGCAGCCATTCAAGAAGCTATTGATATGTCAAAAAATATCATTGACCCCAAAATAGCACTCATCGTGGTGATGGAGTCAGCAATTCCTATGTCAAAAATAGATTTAGATGCTGCATTAAATATAAACAAGACCTAGATACGGCTAATAATTATGCTAGGTTTGATGTCGTTCAAACAGCGCAAATGTGCATCGCCATTAAGCGGACATTCACGTTTAAAGCAAGGGCTACAATCTAGCGCTAAATACTCAATCACCGCGTTGGGGCTCATAGGCGGCGTGTGGGCGGGGTCGCTGCTGCCGAAAATGGCGATGAGTTTTTTGGCTTTTTCATCATCATTATCTAGAGCCGCCGCAATGTGCATGAGGCCAGAATCGTTGCTAACAATCGTCTTGCATAGCGACATTAAATCAATCGCTTCGCCCAGTTTGGTTTTGCCACCTAAATCGAGGCATTTATTTTGCGTGAGCTGGTTGATTTGCGTGGCCACGGCAACATCTTTATCCGAGCCGAACAGCCAAACTTGCCAGCCTTTTTTTAGTGCTTCATTGGCGACTTCCGCATAATATTGCGCTGGCCAGCGCTTGGCTGCGCCGTATTCCGCGCCAGGGCAAAGGCCTAAAATTTTTGAATTAACTTCTGCAATACCTAATTTTTTTAAAGTATCTATTGCTTTGTTTTTGTTAGAGATTAATTGTGGGTTTGGCAGTATTTCTGGCAAAGATTGATGCTTTTTTAAACCCAAAAAAACAAAACGCTCAACCGTTTTTTTTAGCTTGGTTTTATCCAACGAACGCACATCATTCACCAAACCATAGCGCATTTCACCCAAAAAACTGGTGCGTGTTGGTATACCCGCCGCCCAAGGCAGCAAGGCGGATTTGAACGAGTTTGTCAGAATAATAGCTTGGCTGTAGCCCGATTTTTTTAAGCTTTTGCCGAAGTTAATACGTTGCCAAAACGCTAATTCGCCATGCTTAAACGGCAGTGCAATTTTGCCTGAAACTTCGGGCATGCGCTCTAGCAGCGGCAATGTCCATGCGGGTGCCGCGACATCAATAATGCAATTGGGATTATTGGCTTTAAGTGTTTTGAATAAGCTTTGCGCCAGCACCATGTCGCCCACCCAAGCGGGGCCTAGCACTAAAATTTTAATTGATTGCGTCATGTTGAAATTGTAGGAGCGAATTTATTCGCGAAAACATATTAAAAATCGCGAATGAATTCGCTCCTACAAAAGCTAATTTAGCCATTTATTTTTTTGACTAGTTTTCTAGCTTTTGAATAAGCTTGCTAGTACTGCGGCCTTCAACAAAGTCAATCAACGCGATTTCTCCACCCCAGCTTTGCACCTCAATGCCGCCAACCACTTGAGTTGCATTGTAATCGCTGCCTTTGGCAATAACATTCGGTTTAATCGCGTTAATCAAGTTTAAAGGCGTGTCTTCGTCAAATAAAATCACCGCATCCACGCTTTCTAACGCGGCTAACACGCGCGCTCGGTCATTCTCATGCACCACAGGCCGTGAAGGGCCTTTTAGCACGCTTACCGAGCGATCGGTATTTAGCCCAAGCACTAGCTTATCACCACGCTTTTTTGCAGCTTCTAGGTAAGTCACGTGGCCTGCATGCAGCAAATCAAAACAGCCATTAGTAAATACAATTTTTTGGTTTAGCGCTTTCCAAGTGTTTACTTTAGCTAATAATTGCGCCAAATCACATACTTTATGCGCTTGTTCGCTGCCTTGCTCGGCTTGCAGCGCTTCAATTAATTCCGTTTTGGTAATTGGCACCGTGCCCACTTTGCCCACAACCACGCCTGCAGCCAAATTAGCAGTTTGCAGGGCCTCTAACGGCGTTAAGCCATGCATCAAACCTGCGGCCAGCGTGGCAATCACAGTGTCGCCCGCGCCAGAAACATCAAATACTTGCTTGGCGGTGGCAGGCAATTGGTGCGTGCTTTCGTCGATTAGAGTAATGCCTTCTTCACCACGCGTCACGGCTAAAAATTGCAATTTAATGCAATCTTTTAGCGCGCTGGCTTTTGCAATTAAATCGGCATCGTTCACGGTTGTACTGCAAGCTTCGGCGGTTTCTTTTTTGTTGGGCGTGAGCGCAGTCGCGCCCACATATTTGCTGTAGTCGCTTCCTTTTGGGTCAACCAACACGGGGATTTTTTGCGCGTTGCTTTGCTTGATAATATCTTGGCAAACGACTTCAGATAACAAGCCTTTTGCGTAATCAGATAAAATGACTATCTTTGGAGCATGTCTGAGAGCCTCATGGATATTGGCTTTCAGAGCATCTGTTTCTGCATTTGTAAACGCGGCGCTACTTTCTTGGTCTAAGCGCATCATTTGTTGATGGCCAGAAACCACGCGCGTTTTGGCGATGGTTGGGCGATTTTTTGAAGTGAAACACTGGTTTACAATACCAGTTTCGGTAATTAATTTGGCTAAACTTTCACCTTCCAAATCGTCGCCCACGCAGCCAATTAAATGCGTTTTTATGCCTAGTAGCGCCAAATTTGCCGCCACATTGGCCGCGCCGCCAGCGCGCTCATTTTGTGCGTTTAGCAATACAATCGGCACAGGCGCTTCGGGTGAAATACGCCCGACAGAGCCGATTAAGTAGCGGTCTAGCATCACATCGCCAATCACTAGCGCGTGACTTTTACTGCTTCCAAATTGCTTAACCGTGTCTAAAAGTTTTTGTTGCATTTTTACCTAGAAATCTTTGTATTAGAAGCTATGTGATAAATGGTCGCGGATTCACTTTAAACTAAACTATCAAAACCTCGTCATTCTGAGCCAAGGCTTTTATTTTGGCAAAGAATCCAGAAGGCTTGCCACATTGCACTGGATTCTTCGCTGCGCTCAGAATGACGATGGAGGAAATTTAATCACTTTCTAAAATTTCGCAAAGTGAATGTCCCACAAAGATATGCGCCTCTTGAATACGTGCGGTGACTGACGATGGCATCACTAAATTATGGTCGCAAATGGCGGTTAATTTTCCGCCCATGTCGCCTGTTAAGCCAACCGTGGTGGCGCCGATTGCTTTGGCGGCTTCCATCGCGCGCACCACGTTGGCGCTGTTGCCACTAGTTGTGATGCCGATGACCAAATCTTCTGGCCGACACAGCGCCTCGATTTGACGCGCAAAAATATAATCGTAACCAAAGTCGTTACCAACTGAGGTGAGAATGGATGTGTCGGTTGTGAGCGCAATTGCAGCCATGCCTTTGCGCTCTTTTTTGAATCGGCCGACAATTTCTGCGGCAATATGCTGCGCATCGGCCGCGCTACCGCCATTGCCCATAATTAAAATTTTGCCGCCGTTTTTAATGCATTGTTGCATAGCAATTCCCACGTTAGAAATCGACGCGAAAATTGGCTCCAGCGCATTAAACATCGCCATGTGGGCGGTGTGTTCGCCTTTTAAATAGTCAATATATTTCATTTTATCCGCCTAACTTTCTTTAACCGTTTTTTTACCGCTCACCCTGAGCTTGTCGAAGGATGTTTTAAATTAAAATCTGTGCATGGTCGTTCGACAAGCTCACCACGAATGGATTTGTCTTTGCATGGTTCGACAAGCTCACCACGAATGGATTTGTCTTTGCATGGTTCGACAAGCTCACCACGAACGGGTTTGTCTTTGCATGGGTTCGACAAGCTCACAACGAATGGGTTTGTCTTTGCATGGTTCCACAAGCTCACGTTGAGCGGGTTTTGGTAAATGTTTTGACGCACTGTTAGCAATAAGGGTCAGCCTGCATCAAATAATTTTGCACGTAATCTTTTACGCCATCTTCTAGTGAGGTCATGGGCGCTTTATAGCCCGCTTTACGCAATTTGCTTACAGTAGCCTCGGTAAAATATTGATACTTACCCTGCAAGTCGGCAGGCATTTCAATATAGGTAATATGAGGCGCTTTGCCCATACTTTCCATCACATTGGTGGCTAAATCTTTAAATGTGCGCGCAATGCCAGTGCCAATATTGTAAATACCGTTATTATTTGCATTTGGTTTTTGAGCAAAGCTACACACAATCGCCGCAGCGTCTTTTACATAGACAAAATCGCGTAATTGTTCACCATCTTTTATGCCTGTGTTAGTGCCTTTAAATAGCTTCATAGTGCCAGTTTCGCTAAACTGGTTAAAGGTGTGAAAAGCCACGCTGGCCATACGTTCTTTGTGGTATTCGTTGGGGCCGTAAACGTTAAAAAACTTGAAGCCCGCCCACGCAGGCGGCGAGTTTTCTGGCGTTTGTTTTAGCGCCCATTGGTCAAAAAAATGTTTAGAGTAACCATAGGCATTAAGCGGCCGCAACTTGTCGATGCAGGCATCGTCATAACCTGCGCTGCCGTCGCCGTATGTAGCGGCAGAGCTCGCGTAATAAAACGGCACCTCAAATTCTGCGCACCAGCTCCATAAATCTTGGCTGTAGTGAATGTTCGATTCAACTAATTTATTGAAGTCCGTCTCGGTGGTCGCGCTGATCGCGCCCATGTGAATCACGGCTTCAACATTGTCATTATCTTCTAAAAAATCAATCAGTTGGTCGCGGTCAAGGTACTCCACATATTGCCGATGCACAAGGTTTTGCCATTGCGCCTCGTGCGTGATGTGATCGACTATCACTAAATCGTCTCGACCCAGTTTGGTATTTAAGTGCCAAGCAATCATGCTACCAATCATGCCTGCGCCGCCAGTAATTATAATCATGCGTTTGCTTTTAAACTAAAAATGCAAGTATAGCGCTTATTGGATTGCGCCCAAACTGATAGCCGATTATTTTACTCATTAGCGTGGGCCAAAAGTTTCTTCATTAATCCAATTCGGGTTTGTTTGGCTTTCACTCAAGTTTTTTGCGCGGGTTTTGGTTAACTCATTATCTTTTGCTGCTTGCGCGTTATCCCAAGTTGGCGTTACCCAGCCTTGCAAATTTTCTAGCGCAATTTCTGTCATGGCGTGAATCCACGCTTCATTCTCGTTTAATGCAGGAATATAGTGATACTCGCCGCCACCTGCGTGGGTGAAAATCTCCTTGCCTTCAATGGCAATTTCTTCCAGCGTTTCTAAGCAATCTGCACTAAAACCTGGGCTAATCACATCAATACGTGCGGTTTTTGCTTTGCCTAATTCTTCTAAAGTGCTTGCCAAATAAGGCTTTAGCCACTCTTGCTTGCCAAAGCGCGATTGAAACGCAATTAAATATTCATCTTTGCTTAATCCTAGCGCCTCCGCCAATAAGCGGCCTGTTTTATGGCAAGTACAGTGGTACGGGTCACCTTTGGTTAAATGCACTTTCGGCACGCCGTGAAAGCTCATTACCAGCTTGGTTGGCTTACCGCCATTAATGCGCCAATGTTCTTGTACGCTTTTTGCAAGCGCTGAAATATAGGCGGGGTGGTCGTGATAGCTGCGAATGGTGCGGATGCCTGGCATATTGCGCATTTTAAGCAGCACGCGCCAAACCGCGTCCATGGCCGAAGCTGTGCTGCTAGCCGCATATTGTGGAAATAGTGGAAACACCAAAATGCGGTCGCAATGTTGCGCTTTTAATGACTCAATGGCCGATTTCATACTGGGGTTGCCGTAACTCATACCCAGTTCTACCACATGTGGCGATTTAATTTTTTCGCCCAAATAACCGCGTAATAGGGTGGTTTGTTTTTTGGCATGAACCATCAGCGGCGAACCTTCTGGCAGCCAAACTTGGGCGTATTTTGCCGCCGATTTTTTTGGGCGAATCACCAAAATAATGCAATGCAAAATCCAACACCAAATAAAACGCGGAATTTCTACCACGCGCCTATCCATTAAAAATTGGCCTAAATAACGGCGCAAGGCGCTTGAATTTGCGGCGTCAGGCGTACCTAAATTGGCAAGTAAAATGCCTACTTTAAGTTGATCGCCGTGGGTGTAGTCAGGTTCGGGGTTGTAGTAGCTCATACATTCGGTAGTTAGTATTCAAGTTGGTTAAAAATGTCAAAACTGTCATTGCGAGCGCAGCGTGGCAATCTAGTTGGTCTTAATTAAAATAGCTTGGATTGCCGCGCTTCGCTCGCAATGACGTCACAGAATGCCAACTTTAAGTTGATCGCCATGAGAAAAGGGTGGTTCGGGGTTGTGATAAGCCATGGCGCATTTTAGAGTAAATTGGCTATAATTGCCAACGGCTTTTGTTAGCCGCCTAAAGGGTATAAACTGCGTTAAACTGCTTAAAAAACGCAATAGTTTGGCGAAGATTATTAAGTTGATAAAAGTATTTAACCCAACGAGGCAAGCAGCATGACAGCCAAAAAAATTGTAAAAAAAATAAAGTCTTTACCTGTTAATGCTAAACCCAAATCTGCACCTGTTACGCCTGAATCTGTTGCCGCAGATGAGTTTTCACAGGACACTTATTCTAAAGATAATGTGTTCCCCATCGTTGGTTTGGGAGCCTCGGCTGGCGGCCTTAACGCATTTGAGGAATTTTTCTCTGGAATGCCCGCCAATGTAGAGCTTGAAATGGCGTTTGTCTTGGTGCAACATTTAGCGCCCGATCATAAAAGCATCTTAACCGAATTAATTAGCCGTTACACCACCATGCAAGTATTTGAAATAAGCGATGGCATGGTTGTGCAAGTCAATTGCGCCTATATTATTCCGCCTAATTATGATTTGGCTTATTTAAAAGGCAGGCTGCATTTGCTTGAACCTTCTGCCCCGCGTGGCCAGCGCCTGCCTATCGATTTCTTTTTCCGCTCACTGGCGCAAGATCAAGGTGAACACGCCATTGGCATCATTTTATCGGGCACTGGCAGCGATGGCACCTTGGGCGTGCGCGCCATTAAGGGTGAAGGCGGCATGGTAATGGTGCAAGAGTTAACATCAACCGAGTTTGATGGCATGCCGCGCAGCGCGATTGCCACTGGTTTGGTGGATTTTGAACTGCCGCCAGCGGCCATGCCAGCCAAATTATTGGCCTATGCAAAGCATGCATATGGCAAACTGCCTCGCCATCATATGGCGGCACCTTCTGACGCAAATAGTTTAAGTAAAAAAATATTTATTTTATTACGCGCCCAAACCGGGCACGATTTTTCTCAATATAAACCCAGCACCATTAATCGCCGTATTGAAAGGCGTATGGCGGTGCATCAGGTTGATTCTATTGATAATTACGTCAAATACTTGCAACAAACACCTGCCGAAATTGAAGCCTTATTTCGCGATTTGTTAATTGGGGTTACAAAATTCTTTCGCGATGTTGAGGCTTTTCAAGCCTTAGAAGAGCAAATTATTCCTGCGCTGTTTAAAGATAAACCTGCAGGTTCAGTCATCCGTATTTGGACAACAGGCTGTTCTACTGGCGAAGAAGCTTATTCAATTGCCATTTTATTGCACGAACACATAGAGCTAATCAAGAAAAATTTCAACGTACAGCTTTTTGCAACGGATATTGACAGCAGAGCGATTGCCACCGCCCGCATAGGCTTGTACCCTGCCAGCATTGCGGATGATATAACGGCGCAGCGATTATCACGCTTTTTTTCAGTTGAGGCCGATGGCAGTGCCTACCGCATTCATAAAAACATTCGCGATATGCTGGTTTTTTCTGAACAAGATGTGATTAAAGACCCGCCTTTTTCTAAACTTGATATGATTAGTTGCCGTAATCTGTTGATTTATATGGATACAGAATTGCAGAAAAAGTTGATTCCACTTTTTCATTTTGCACTTAAACCATCAGGCATTCTATTTTTGGGCACTTCTGAAGGCATAGGCGATTTTAGTACCTTGTTTAATGTGCTAGACCGCAAAGTGAAGTTTTATCAACGTAAAGAGCAATATGGCGGCACCACTCGAAACGGCCTAGGTCGCGTGCTGCCACCTTTGTTTGATACAGGCTTACTGCCTTTGACAAACAATGTAAAACCACAATCTAATGCAGTTTCCCCAAAAATATCGTTAAAAGGGCTGACCGAGCAAACCTTATTGCAAAAAATTGCGCCCGCTACAGCGCTTGTAAATGAACGCGGTGATATTTTGTACCTGCATGGTAGAACAGGCATGTACCTTGAGATGAGCGCTGGCGAGGTGGGTATTAATAATATTTTAAAAATGTCGCGCGAAGGTTTGCGCCGCGATTTAACCAGCACTTTATTAGCGGCCGTTAAAACCAAAACAACGGTGCGCTGCGCGGGCATTAACGTTAGAACAAACGCCCATTTTACCAAAGTTAATTTAACGGTTTGCCCCGCACTGGCAGACGCTAATGCTAGTCTAGACTTTAAAGGTGCTGCTTTAAGCACTGGTTTAAGCACTGGTACAAATGCAACTGCAAACAACAAAAACGCAAAGTTAGACGTCAATCTCTATTTAATTATTTTAGAAGAGGCACTAAGCCCCGTTATTGAAGGCGAACACGGTGACAATTTAGCAGCAAAACTACAAGAAAAATTGGTTGACGCAGATGCAGAAGCCCGCATTGATGCGCTAAGGCAAGAGCTGCGCGCCAAAGACGAATATTTACAATCTACGCATGAAGAGTTAGAAAGTTCTAACGAAGAATTAAAATCGTCTAATGAAGAAATGCAATCGGTGAATGAAGAGTTGCAATCGACCAATGAGGAGCTTGAAACCTCAAAAGAGGAGCTGCAGTCGGTGAATGAGGAGCTAGCGACTGTGAATAACGAGTTACAAACCAAAGTGGTGGATTTATCGCGCGCCAATAACGATATGAATAATCTGTTGGCGGGTACTGGCATTGGTACCGTTTTTGTCGATCACCAACTGCGTATATTGCGCTTTACGCCCGCTGTTAGCGCCATTATTAACTTGATTTTAAGCGATATTGGCCGGCCAGTCGCGCATATTGTGTCTAACTTAGTGGGTTACGATAACATGGTGGCCGATACGCAATCGGTGCTTAACACCTTGATTTTAAAAGAGGTTGAGGTACAAACTAAAGAAGGCAGTTGGTACGCAATGCGCATTCAGCCCTACCGCACACTTAATAACGTGATTGAAGGTGCGGTGATTTCTTTTGTGAATATTTCAGAAATGATTCAAGCGCGCATTGCCTTAGATAAAGCCAACGATTTGTTACGCTTGGCGGTAGTGGTGCGAGATGCGCACGATGCGATTACGGTGCAAAGCATGACTGGCCAGACACTCGCTTGGAATCCTGGCGCAGTTAGAATGTATGGCTGGACTGAAGCTGAGGCCTTAAAAATAAACGTGCGCGATAGAATTCCGCAAGATTTGCGCGAAAAAGCCCTAGCAAAACTAAAACAATTAAGCCAAGCAGAAATTTTAGAACCCTATTTAACCCAGCGCACCAACAAACAAGGCGTTATTTTAAAAGTTTCAATCATATCTACCGCTTTAATTAATGAAAGTGGCGACGTGTATGCAATTGCCACGACCGAGCGCTTGGTCAGTGAAAAAGCAGTATGAATAGTCCCATTAAGCCGCCTAAAAGCACGTTTTCTAAAGAAAGCACTTGGCAAAGACTTAGGGTTAGAGCAGAGGCAAGCTTTAGGAAAAAAACCGATGCAACGTTGCCCAATAGCTTGCCGCCAGAAACGACGGAAGCCTTGTTGCACGAATTGCAAGTGCACCAAATTGAGCTGGAAATGCAGAATGAAGAATTGCGCGAATCGCAAGTTGCGCTTGATATTGTGCGTGCCCGTTATTTTGATTTGTATGACTTGGCGCCAATTGGCTATTTAACGCTTAACGCGTACGGTGCAATTCAACAAGCTAATTTAACCGTTGCCAATTTGCTTGGCATGACGCGCGGCGCACTGATTAAACAGCCGCTGTCTAAGTTGATTTTAAAAGCAGATCAAGATATTTACTATTTAAGCCATAAAAAACTGATGGAAAGCGGTGATACGCAATCGTTTGATTTGCAAATAGTTAGAAGTGACTTCAGCGTATTTTGGGCTAATTTAGTCGTTACGCTGGCTGATGCGTATAGTCATGATAACGAGGATAGTTTAACCACAGAGCAAGAAATCCGCGTGGTGTTAAGCGATATTAGCGCACGAAAAAAGGCCGAATTTGCCTTGCAAGAGGCTAGATTAATTGCCGATAAAGCTAATCTGGCCAAATCAGAATTTTTATCCAGCATGAGTCACGAGCTGCGCACCCCGCTAAATGCTATTTTGGGCTTTGCCCAATTAATAGAAGCTGCAGAGCCGCCGCCGACCATTAAGCAACAAAAAAATGTTGAGCAAATTTTAAAGGCTGGCTGGTATTTGTTAGAGCTAATCAACGAAATACTGGATTTAGCGGTGATTGAAGCTGGCAAAGTTGTGCTACATCTTGAGCATTTATCATTGGCAGAAGTGTTAAATGACGCTGAGGCAATGTTAGAACACCAAGCGCAGCAACGCGGCATTCACATGCAGTTTCCGCTAGCCTCCGAACTTTATTTTGTGCAAGCTGACCGCGTTAGAATCAAGCAAGTGATGGTTAATTTGCTATCTAACGCGCTTAAATACAATAAACCCAATGGCTCTGTTTTGGTGAGTTACGTTAAAAAAAGTAGTGAGCGCGTTCGCATTTGTGTGCAAGATACAGGCGAAGGCTTAACGACTGACAATATGGCGCAACTTTTTCAGCCTTTTAATCGGCTTGGCAAAGAGTCGAGCAAAGAAGAAGGCACAGGCATAGGCTTGGTAGTTGCTAAACGGATTGTAGAATTGATGAGCGGCGCGATAGGCGTAGAAAGCGTTGTGGGAAAAGGCACCGTTTTTTGGGTTGAGTTTGATTTGGCGGAGTCGGTTTAATAGCTTGCCAGTTAGGTTGAGGTGGAAAAGCAACAACTAGATTGCCGCGTCACTTCGCTCCTCGCAATGACGGCTATCGGGTCACTATCGTTCCTCGCAATGACGGCTATCGCGTCACTATCTTTTTTTTTCAATGACGGCTATGTCACTATCCTTCCTTGCAATGACGGCTATGTCACTATCCTTCCTTGCATTGACGGCTATTGCGTCAATGCAAGGTTTAGTGCGCTGGCAATCACAGCTATAGCGTCACTGCGAGCGCATCGCGCGCGGCAGTCCAGTTTGCGTTAGATTCAGTATGCGCTTTAAACACCTTAAGTGAATGGCTTGGCACAACAGCAGGGGTTAATTGTTGCGTTTCAATGAATTACTTGCGCAACTATTCCTTATAATTCAAAAGTTTAGAATTTTTAATTCAGGCTTAAACAGTAATTTCAACAATCTTTTTTGCAATATCTTCGGGTGACAACACAAAATCGATACAACCACTCTCAATCGCGCTTTCGGGCATATCTGGCTGCGTGGCAGTTGCCAATTTTTGCGCAATGGTAATGCCGCCCACTTCTTTAATGCCGCATAGCGCCGCGGCGCCGTCACCGTCATAGCCAGAAACTATAACTGCGATTAACTTACCCTGCCAATAATCGGTTAACGAGCGTAAAAACACTGTAATCACATCTGGCCAGCCTCTTGGTTTTGATATTGGTTTTAGCTGAAACTTGCCGTCAAGAACATGCAAATCTCTATTTTGTGGAATGATATACACTTGATTCGGCTCAATCACTAAATCTTCGGTGATTAAAGTGATTGGCATTGTTGTGTATTTAGGTAAAATTTCATGCAATAAAGTGGGCATGGTTCTTACGTGATTAACAATAACAATGGCAACACCCATGTTAGAAGGTAAATTTTCTAGTAGTTTGATATAAGCGTATAAGCCGCCGGCGGAGCCGCCAACACAAATGACTGGAAAGTTTTTGTCAGCGATGCTCATTTTAATAACCTATCAATTATTAACTTAGAAAGTGGTGGTTTTTTTATCATTTGATTATCATTTAATTAGTTCGGCATCTTAAGCGTTAACCCTATTAATGATGAGCCAAGTTAACGGTTAGAAAGCGCGCTAGATAACAATTTCGCTGTCACATCCACAATCGGAATCACGCGTTCATAGGCCATTCTGGTTGGGCCAATGACGCCAAGCGTGCCAACTACTTGGCCGTCAACTTCATAAGGTGCGGTAACCATGCTGCATTCGTCAAGCGGTAAATAGCCGCTTTCGCCGCCGATGAATATTTGTATGCCTGTCGCAGCTTGGCTATTGTCAAGTAGTGCCATTAATGATGTGCGGCGCTCAAAAATCTCGAATAATTTGCGCAAACTGTTGACGTTGGTAGATAGCTCATCGACTTGCAGCAAATTACGCTCCCCTGCAATCACCACCCCATCTTTTTCATCTGCACTACGAGCCGCATGGTTGCTGGCTTGCAGCGCGGCGCTCATCAGCACGTTCATATCAAATTGCATTTGTGTCAGCTCTGCATGCAGTTTTTGCTGCGCCTCAATAAAAGTATGCCCGCTGAAATTGGCATTAAAATAATTGCTGGCTTGGGTTAATTCGCTGGCCGAATACGGTTTTTCGGTAATAATAACGCGGTTTTGCACATTGCCATCACTGGTGACGATGATAACAAGGATGCGTTTTTCAGTTAGCGGTAAAAATTCTAAGTGCTTAAACGATAAGTTTTTGCGCTTAGGAATCATCACCAAACCTGCAAATTGCGTCAGCTGCGACAGCATATCAGCCGCGCTATTGATTAGCTCATGTTGGTTCTGCGAACTTAAGCCGCTTTTCAATTGATTGACCGCAATGCTATCTAATGGCTGCACTGTTAACAGCGAATCGACAAACAAACGATAGCCTTTTTGCGTAGGAACGCGTCCAGCAGAAGTGTGCGGGCTGGCGATAAAACCGAGCTGTTCTAAATCTGACATCACGTTGCGAATGGTAGCAGGGCTAACATCTAAGCCGCTGTGCTGCAATAAAGTGCGCGAGCTAATGGGTTGGCCACCACTAATGTAATGTTCAACCAATGTTTTTAATAAAATTTGTGCGCGTTTATCCATACAATATAATCCGTCCGCCTTGTACTTCATCCCAAAGAAGTTGTATAAGGTAGCGTACAGCGGCTTTAGCATTTTGCCTTAATTAGTTGCTAGCGAATAGCGTTTTTACTTTTAGCTAATCGTAAACTATGATTTAATTCGGTCATGGCAAAACCATTTAAAACCATCGGCATTATTGGCAAATACATGAACGCATCAGCGCTGCAAATGATGCAAACAGATTTGGCCGATTTAGCGCGCCACCTAAAAGCCAACAATATTAAGGTGTTGTTAGAAGAAAACACCGCAAAACACGCTGAATTAACGGGTTTTAACACCGCCAGTTTAGATTCGATTGGCGAGCAAGTCGATTTAGTCATCGTCATGGGCGGCGATGGCACCATGTTAAGTGTGGCGCGTAGCTTAATGGATAATAATATTCCGTTGGTAGGCGTTAACCGCGGCCGCTTTGGTTTTTTAACCGATTTACGCGCTGAGGATATGCTGGCAGAAATCGACAGGATTTTAGCTGGCCACCATCACACCGAAACGCGCATGTTGCTAGATGCCCAAGTGATTCGCGCGGGTAAGCAAGTGCACCAAGGCGTTGCGCTGAATGACATTGTCATAAAAAGTGGCTTGCGGCTAATTGAGCTTGAGGTAGAAATCGATGGCAAGTTTATGCACAAACAACGCTCCGACGGCCTTATTTTAGCCACGCCAACGGGCACTACCGCGTATGCGCTCTCCGCAGGTGGGCCGATTTTGCACCCTAATTTAGACGCCATAGCGCTAGTTCCCATTAGCCCGCACACCTTAAGCAATCGGCCCATTGTGCTCAGCAGTATTAGCAAAATTGAAGTCAGTTTGGTGCAAGTGGACGACGCGCAAATTAGCTACGATGGCCAATTTCAGCTGGCTTTAGAAATGGGCGACAAAGTGCTGGTGCAGCGCGCGGCTAAAGACATTGCGCTGCTGCATCCAACGGATTATTGTTATTTTGAGATGTTACGGAATAAACTGAATTGGGGTTAGTTTTTTTTGATTTCAGCTTGTTGTTTCGAGACAAATAAAAAATAAAAGAGCTTGCCTTACAAAATATAACAACCGTCATTCCCGCGTAGGCGGGAATCCAGCCAAGCTACAATTTGCTGTGAGTAACTTGCATTAAAATATAAGTAAAAGACTTAAGTACCTTTATGGCAAACCATATTAAGCTAAGCATGTTGTTTGTCCAGATTCCCGCCTTCGCGGGAATCACCTAATTGAAAGATTTTAAAGTTTAAACATGTTGCAAGCCTTATCCATCCGCGATTTTATTATTGTTGAAAGCCTCGATTTAGAGTTCAGCCAAGGTTTCACCACGCTTACGGGTGAAACGGGCGCAGGAAAATCCATTTTAATCGATGCACTTTCCCTCGCGCTGGGCGCGCGTAACGACGGCGCAGTGACGCGAAAAGGCGCAGATAAAGCCGATATTTCAGCTAGCTTTTTCATCAAAAACAATGTGTTAGCAAAATCATGGCTTACAGAAAATGAGCTGGAATCTAGCTTGGAAAATCAAGCCGAATTAATTTTACGCCGCGTGATTTACGCCGATGGCCGCAGCCGCGGTTTTATCAACGGCGTTGCTGCAACGGCGGCGCAGCTTAAAGATTTGGGCGAATACTTAATTGATATTTATAGCCAAAACGCGCATCACAGCCTGCTTAAAACCAATACGCAACGGCAAATTTTAGACGAATTTGCAGGTGACGTAGATTTAGCCAATCAAGTCGCCAACCAATATAAAATGTGGCATAAACTCAATTTTCAGCGTACAGAAGTCGAGAAAAACTCAGCAGCTTATGCCGATGAGTTAGCCGAACTGCGCGATAAAACCCGCGAGCTTAAGCAATTAGGTTTTACAGCCGACGAGTGGGCGGAGTTGCAGCAAGAACATAATCGCTTGGCCAACGGCGCAGGGCTGCTTACGGTGTTGCAGGCCTGTATGACGCTGTTAGACGACAATGAGACTTCGATAAACGGCCAGCTGACTTTAGTGCAACAAAAGTTGGCCGCTGTGGTAGAATTTGATGTGGCTTTGATTGAAGCGGCTGATAATGTGGATTCTGCGTTGATAACGTTAGAAGAAACCAGCCGCAGCTTAAACCGCTATTTACAAAACACCGAGCTAGACCCAACGCGGCTTGCCGATGTCGAAAACAGATTGCAATCGATTCATAATATTGGCCGCAAATACCGCGTAAAACCAGAAGAGTTGCCCGATTTATTAGCAGCCGATTTGGCGCGAATGAGTGATCTGGATGGCTTTGCCAACGACGGCGCGCTGGCCAAACAAGAAGCACAGGCGCTTGATTTGTATCAAGTTTCAGCCAAACAGTTAAGCGAAAATCGTCAAAAATCTGCCAAAATTTTAAGCCTAAAAATTAGCGCTGAAATGCAGCGGCTGTCTTTAAGCGGCGGCCAGTTTAGCGTTGCTTTGCAAACTTGTGAGGCGTCCGCAAATGGCCTAGAAACGGTGGAATTTTTAGTAGCAGGCCACGCGGGTGTAGAACCGAGACCTTTGAATAAAGTGGCTTCTGGTGGCGAGTTATCGCGCATTAGTTTGGCCTTGCACGTAACAACCGCCGCGCAAGACAGCGTACCATGCATGATTTTCGATGAAGTGGATGTGGGCATTGGCGGCGGCGTAGCCGAAGTAGTGGGGCAGTTGCTAAAACAACTCGGTGCAGAGCATCAAGTGCTAGTCATCACGCACTTGCCGCAAGTGGCTGCTCAAGCCGCACAGCATTTGCAAGTATCAAAATCGCAAAGCAATGGCGCTACTTTAAGCCATATTCAAGCCTTAGATAAAACCGAACGTATCGAAGAGATCGCCAGAATGTTAGGCGGCTTAAATATTACCGAAACCACGCGCAGCCACGCTAAAGAGATGCTGGGCGTTTAAAACTTCCTCACTCTTTCGGCCGTCATTGCGAGCGAAGTGCGGCAATCCAGTTACACAAAAATACCTCACTAGTCATTCCGTACAAGCGTAGCGCGATACGGAATCCATTTTGAACTTAAGTTAAAAGCGTCGCTTTCGCGCGACTAGCGACCCTATTTCTTTTGCTTAGCCAAAAGAAATAGGGGAAAGAAAAGGCTACCCCGCTGCCGCTTATTTCCTGGGCTGCTTCGCAAAATTGGGCGGCTGCGGAACTCGCGCTTCTGCGCTCAAACAGTCCTCGCCGAAAACTCCCATTTTCGCTGTGCTGCTCGGCGCGACAAGGGGATTTAAAACCCACTCAGAATGACGAGGTTTTAGGAAACTCATGCGGCGCAATAGGCTTCAAAAATAGCACCGAACGAGCGTTAAGTACTTAAATAAATGTAGAATTAATCGATAATATTAACTTTGCCGTGCATCATTAAGTGATATTGGCAGTTATAAAATAAAGTAGCAGGCGCGTCTGCTGGCACTGCAAATGTAACAGTGCCTTTATAAGTGCCGTTATTAGTCACGCCATCGCTGTAAGCATTATCCGTGGTAACGCTGTCTTTGCTTTTAATCCACAGCGGGTGTCCAGGCGTATCGACCTCAATTTGATAAGTTTTGCCGCGCTTTAGCGTTAATTCAGGGTTTTCTACGTCGTTGACATAAAAAGAATACTTGCCATTGGTGCTAATTTTAATCACTTCACTGGTTTTATTGGATTCACTCGCAGCTTGTGGTGCGGCAGCTTCGCTTGCTGGCGCGGTATCTGCATTGGCTGCTTTAGGCGCTGTGGCGCACGCGCTGACCAACACAATCATTGCCAAGCTGAATAAAAATGGTCTTTTGTGCATAATAATTCCTCAATTGATTGACAGTTTAAGTAGGGTGGGTTCTTGAACCCACGCGGTTGGTGTTAGTTGAGCGATTGCAACGCTTGGGTCACAAGTGACCCAAGCTACATGGCTAATAGGTCTTTTGATGCGGAATTGTATCAAAAGGCTTGCATGGGATAACGGTATCTACGCTTGCTTTATTTTTCTTCAATTTGCTGAGTCACTAAAACTATACGAGATGAACTTGCGGCATTGCCATTAGTAGTGTTAGGTTGAAATTTCCGTTTTTTTAATACATCAATTGCTGAATCGTCAAAACTCATAAGACCAGAACTTTGCCTAATTGCCACATCACGAACAGAGCCATCCAAGTTTATAAACACCTCAAGCTTTGCTTGAGCGCCGATGCTTTTTTTTGTAGCTGCAATCGTGGTTTCGTCAGCAGCAAAAACCGTGAGCGTTTGCAGTAAACAAAGTAGTAATAAAGCTTTCATTTTAATTTTTAACCTTAAATTTAAGTGTGGTAAATAAATGCTGTAGACCTAAAGTTTATAGCGAAACTTACCTCGCCAATTCCGCCGCCTCAACCACCACACGATACAACTGCGCTTCTTGCGCGGTTTTTACGCGCTCGCCAATGGCAATTTGGTTTTGTTTGCCAGGTTGTACGCCGTTAATAATCATTGGCTGAGATTGACCAATGGCGCGACCTGTTTGCGCGTCGTATTTCACCACTCGCACTTGCACGCGGCCAACTGGTACGTTGGTGTCGTTTTGCACGGCGGCGAATACATTGCCAGCGTTATCCACAATGGCGCCGCTTTGTATGTATTTGGCGGGGTTGCGCGGTAAATCTAGTTTTACGGCGTGGCTATAGGCTTCTTTGCCAATGTCTGAGTTGGATTCTGATGCTACTTGGTAATGTTGCAGCGCACCATCAATATCGCCGCGTTCTTCGGCAATTTGGCCAAGCAGCGCGTGGCCTGGCGCGGTGGGCAGCAACTCATTCGCGCGTTTTAAATAAGGCTCGGCCTCGGCCTTGCGGCCCAAATTAAACAGCGCAACGCCCGTTTGAATGTGCGGTTTAAAGTAATCGGGCTGTAATTGAATGGCTTTTGCATAGTAAGGAATCGCTTCATTTGGATGTTTTTTTTGCATCTCAATATCGCCAAGCAGCTCTTGAAAGCGTGCTTCTCGCGGCTCTAACGCAATGGCTTTTTTGGCGTCGGCCAAGGCCGTTGCTGCGTCATTTTTGCCGAGTGCTTTCACGCCTTCGTCATAGGCTTTATAAGCAGGTTGCGTGGCTTTAAGTTTGCCCACTTTTTGCGCGTAAATTTCTTTACCCCAGTCGCCGCCAGCGCCTAAACGCGTTAGCGAGACTTGGTTTGCCGCCACACGCTCGGGTGAGGGCGGGTGGCTGGCGAATAAGCCTTCAATAAAATTGCTTTGCCTGCCAGCGCTTAAGCGCACAAAGGTTTCTTGCAAAGTCACCGCCGCACTTGGATCGTAGCCCGCTTTTTTCATATAATCCATGCCGTAATGGTCGGCCTCATTTTCGGCTTCGCGACCGTATTTGCTAGTGGCTAGCTGCGCGCCCAATTGAGATGCGCCAACCAACAAATTGCCATAATTTTTATTTTGCGATGCAATGCCTACTGCAATCATGGCGCCTTGCATAAAAATGCCGCGCTCCATGCTTTTTGCGCCGTGGCGCGCCGCAGCATGGGTGATTTCGTGACCCAGCACTGCGGCCAATTCTGCCTCGCTATTCAGCTCGTACAAAAGGCCACGATTAAACGCAATTTTACCGCCAGGCATTGCCCAAGCGTTGGGAATCGAATCGTTTAGTACAGTAAATTCATAAGGCAATTCTGGCCGGTCAGACACTTTTGCCAAGCGGTTGCCCACGCTTTGCACATAGGCGGTTAATTCAGGGTCAATGACATAATCGCCGCCTTGCGATTGGCGCGCAGGCGAGTAATTTTGTTTACCGATGTTAATTTCAGAAGCTTCAGAAACAAATTGGAATTCTTTTTTCTTGGTGACAGGGTTCGTGCCGCAAGCGGTGAGGGTGAAGCTGATTGCGACTGAAATCAGTAATACTGAATATTTTCGTAACATAGTGCGCTCCTCTTAATATTATTTTAGTAACGTTTTTATGGTTAAAGCGGCGTACAGTCCAAATTAACTTTTGTGCGGACAAGGTTTTTTGCTGCAATCGGCATAAATATATAAAGAATGTTCACGAATGGTAAAACCGCGCTCGGTGGCGGCTTTATGTTGCAATTTTTCAATTTCTTCATCGCAAAATTCTTCTACATGGCCGCATTGTAAGCACACAATATGGTCGTGATGGTTGCCTTCATTCAGCTCAAACACGGCTTTGCCACTTTCAAAATGGTGGCGCAGCAAAAGTCCTGCTTGTTCAAACTGGGTTAAAACCCGATACACCGTGGCAAGGCCAACATCTTCACCCGTTGTAAGCAATATTTTATACACATCTTCGGCGGATAAATGACGCTCTGTACTTTTTTCAAATAGCTCTAAAATTTTCAATCTTGGCAGTGTTGCTTTTAGGCCAGCGTTCTTTAAATCTTTTTGATCATGGTTCATCGATTGTGCTCACAAATAATAATGGGGGTTTTAGGCTTGCACCCATCGTGGTATATTAACGTCAATTTAGTCATCTGTCATTCGCCACACATTATGCGACAACCTTTTTGTTTATTTGCACCTATGCTTAAAATATCATTTTCTCTTTTTATATTAGGCTGCACCTTGCTAGCGGGCTGCGGCTCAAACGGGCCGGCCTTAAAACCATTTAAAATGGATATTCAACAGGGCAATGTGGTGACATCTAAAATGTTGCTGCAATTAAAACCTGGTATGACCAAATCGCAAGTGCGCTTTATTATGGGCACGCCGTTAATTGTTGATAGCTTTCATAAAGATCGCTGGGATTATTTTTATCAAATGCGCCAAGCAGGTAAAATTGTAGAGCAGCGCCGCGTTATTTTGGATTTTGAAAAAGAATTGCTCAGCAAAGTGCGTGGTGACGTAGTGCCACAAGGCACTATAGGTGCTGCTAAGGATGCTGATGCGAGTGATTTAAATGCACTTAACGCGCCTATTACGGTTGAGCCAAAACCAAAAGAAGTGAGTGTGTTGGATAGGCTAAAATTTTGGAAAAAAGATGAAAAATTGCTTGCCAAGGCAGAGGTTAAGTCAGAATTGAAGCAACCAGTTGCAACTGCGCCTGTGACAGCGGCAGTAATGGCAGTGGCGGCAGTTGCAGAAGAAACTGGCGACAAATTGGCAGCAGCTAGCACAGAAGCCGCTTCGGCAGAGGTGCCATCGATAATTGCCGTGCCAATTGAACTGCCAAGCACTGAAAGCGCAGCTGCTGAGAATATTAACAATCAAAGCACAAACACTGAATCTGTCAATCAATCTGTTGCAACAGAACCGTTAAAAACAGAGACATTACCAGTACAGCCGACTGACACAAAAACGCCGCCAGTCATCACTGGCAAAGAGTCGATGAAGCCCTTTAAATCGCCCTCACAAAAAATCTTGCCTACAAAACCTCAGCTGATTAAACCAATGCCAAGAAAACCTGAGGCGCCAAGCGCTGTTTTTAATGAGCTGCTGTTGCAAAAGCCTGCGCCAGTTGATTCGCAGCTTTCTAGGCCACTTAAACGTTTGCCTTTAATACCTAAAAAAGGCGAGCAATTGATATTTAGAATGGACAAAACTCTAGATTTGTCGCGAAGCCTAGCGATGCTTCCGCAGGCCGTGCAAGCGCCTGCCACGTCAGCGTCAGAAATTATTACCAAGCCAAATGCGGCTGAACTAGAACCATTGCCGGTAGAAGCTGCGCCAAGCTTTTTCGATAAAATGTTAGAAAAGATTGGTTTTTAATAATGAGCGTTAAGGTTGTTATTGCTGGTGTATCTGGCCGCATGGGACATGCTTTGTTAGAAGGCGTGTTAGCAGATGCTGATTTGCAATTGTACGGCGCATTAGACCGCACTGATAGCCCACAAATTGGGCAAGATGCGGGTGCGCAGTTGGGCAAAAATACAGGGGTAATCATTATTAGTGATGTTGCCGCTGCGTTAAAAGGTGCTGATGTGCTGGTTGATTTTACGCGGCCAGAAGCCAGCTTAGACTACTTAAAAGCCTGCAAGCAAGCACAAGTTAAGTACGTGATTGGCACAACTGGTTTTACGGTAGAGCAAAAAGCTACAATCGCCAAAGCGGCTAAAGAAATTGCCATTGTGTTTGCGCCAAACATGAGCGTGGGCGTGACGCTTTTAATTGATCTAGTCGAACAAGCTGCAAAAGTACTAAATGAAGGCTACGATATTGAGGTGGTAGAAATGCACCACCGCCATAAAGTAGATGCGCCGTCAGGCACGGCTTTGCGCTTGGGTGAAGCGGCTGCTGCTGGCCTAGGGCAAGATTTAAAAGATTGCGCTATTTACGCGCGCGAAGGCGTTACTGGTGAGCGGGAAGCTGGCAAAATTGGCTTTGCAACTTTACGTGGCGGCGATGTGGTGGGCGATCATACCGTGGTATTTGCGGGCATTGGCGAACGTGTAGAAATCACCCATAAAGCCAGCAGCCGCGCCACATTTGCGCTGGGTGCGCTGCGCGCTGCTAAATTTTTGCAGCACAAAACAGTAGGTTTGTTTGATATGCGTGATGTGCTTAAATTAAGTTAATCATTAATTTATCAACGTTCAATATTACCAAAAATATAGCGCCTTAAAATATAGCACCTAAAAATGCAGTGCTCAAAAATATGGCAGTTAAAAAATACATCCCTCACAAAAAATTACCACTATGAAAGTTTAGCAAAAATAGTATGCGATATTTTAGCTTAGTTAATTGGCGAAATCTGCAACAACAAGCCAAAGCTTGGCAGTTGTTATTGCTGGCGCTTACTTTGCTGGTTGGCTCTCTACTCACCTATTATGTTATTCACTCGGAAGACGCCGAGATGCGTGAAAATTTAATCACTTACGCCAATACTATTGAGCGCTTTATTGATTGGCGGCCTTTTGAAAACGTGCTGAATACCAATCCAAACAATATCACTTTAGCTGATTTAAGCGGCATGCGCGTGCAGTTAAATGATGCCTGCAAAGCCAATCGCGATTGTCATTTTATTTATCTGTTGTATTTAGAAAAAGCTTTAGAAAAACCAATGTAAAGTTTTTGTTAGACGCCAGCCCGCAGCCAGAATCTGAAATTTCACAATTAGCCGAAGTATTTGTAGAAGCGACAGATTCGCTTAAAAGTGCAATGTTGCACGAGCCGCCGCTGGTAGAAGGCCCAGTTACCGACCATTGGGGCACTTGGGTGAATGTGCGCGTGCCTGTTAAAATCACCCTTAAAGGCCTCCATTTTGCGATGTTAAATATAGATGTAGCCGCTACTGGTTGGCAATCTCGCATCACTAAAAAAGCCCTAGTGCCGGTTATTTTTACGCTTATTTTTTGTAGTTTTTTACTATGGTTTATGGGTAAAAATAAAGAGCGCGAGCAACAGTTTACAGCGCTATATAATTCTACACACGAGCTAACCCAAATTGCCAATAATGATGAGCTGACAGGGCTACCTAATCGACGATTATTAGAAGACAGAATCATGCAAGCCATTAAAAGTGCGGCGCGCACGCGGCAGATTGTGGCGGTTTTATTTTTAGATTTAGACTATTTTAAAGCGGTGAACGATACCCATGGACACCCGATTGGCGATCAATTGTTAAAGCTCGTGGCAACGCGTCTAAAAGGTTTGCTGCGAACTGAAGATACCGTAGCAAGAATTGGCGGCGACGAATTTATTATTTTGCTTGCTAACTTAAGTAGTGAATTGCAGGCGATTACCATGGCTGAAAAAGTAGTTAAAGTGCTAACCGAGCCTTTTCAAGTGGCTGATAAAAGCTTAAAAATTGGCGTGAGTGTGGGCCTTGCGTTTTATCCTGAGCACGACACGAACGAAAAAAATCTGATTCGCCATGCCGATAATGCGATGTACGCCGCCAAACTCCAAGGCCGCAGTTGCTATGCGCTTTATCGAGATAATGCATCTGAAACAGATAGTTAGACAAGCTTGCATTAATTTATTGAGTGTATTTAACTAGTTGTATCGTACAAAATGTGCAACAGCTAGTGCTTGAATGATGCCTCAGTTTCCGCTATAATTCGTCAATTCTGAAACGGGAAGAGTCCAAAAAACTTTTCCCGTTTTGCACATCTAGTTTTTGCACATTTAGCTAGTAGCGTGTCGGTTCAAATAATTTAGGAGATTTGCGTGTCAACAATTCCAGCGGTGTTAGTGTTAGCAGATGGAACTGTTTTTCATGGCATTGCAATTGGCGCGGTTAGCCACACAGTTGGCGAGGTGGTATTTAACACCAGCATGACTGGTTACCAAGAAATCCTTACCGATCCATCTTACGCCAAGCAAATCGTTACGCTCACTTACCCGCACATTGGCAACACAGGGGTTAATGACGAGGATATGGAATCGGGCAAGGTATATGCTGCGGGCTTAATTATTCGTGATCTGCCTTTGTTAGAATCCAATTTTCGTAGCACACAAACCCTCTCAGATTATTTAAAAGCCAATCATATCGTTGCCATTGCTGATATAGACACGCGTAAACTCACGCGCATTTTGCGTGAGAAAGGTGCGCAGGCAGGCTGCATTATGACGGGGGAGGTTGATGTTGCTAAGGCGCAAAGTTTAGCCCAAGCTTTTCCAGGTTTAGCGGGCATGGATTTAGCCAAAGAGGTTTCGTGCAAGCAAGCGTATGAATTTACAGAGAGTGAATGGGTGCTAGGCAAAGGTTATGCTGCTGCACCAACTTCAAAGTTTCATGTCGTCGCTTTTGATTATGGCGTAAAATGCAATATTCTTAGAATGTTGGTTTCGCGCGGCTGCAAGGTCACCGTATTGCCAGCACAAGCTAGCGCCGAAGAAGCGCTTAAGTATAAACCAGACGGCATCTTTTTATCTAACGGCCCAGGCGACCCAGAACCTTGCGATTACGCCATTAAAGCCATTAAAACCCTTGTAGATGCCGGCATTCCAACATTCGGCATTTGTTTAGGTCACCAATTATTAGCGCTGGCGAGTGGTGCTAAAACCATGAAAATGAAGTTTGGCCATCACGGTGCAAATCACCCCGTGCAAGATGTTGAAACCAAGCGCGTTTATATCACCAGCCAAAACCATGGCTTTGCGGCAGACCCAAATACACTTCCAGCTAATATTAAAGTAACGCATGTCTCGCTATTTGATGGCAGTTTGCAAGGCATTGCGCGTACTGATAAGCCCGCATTTAGCTTTCAAGGTCACCCAGAAGCCAGCCCTGGCCCAACTGAAATGAGTTATTTGTTTGATCAGTTTGTTGGCATGATGCAAAAAGAAAAAGCTAATTAGCAGCCGATGAACGCGGATGCACGCCGATAAAAACGGATAAAATCTAAAAGCAAGATAAATGAAACACTTTATACATCAATTAATTATTAAATTTACAAGCCAAGTTGTTATAAGCGCAGAAAACATCGGCGTTTATCGGCGTTTATCGGCGGTTAAATAAAAAAGCTATGGCAAAACGTACAGACATCAAAAGCATCCTTATCATCGGCGCTGGCCCAATTGTCATTGGTCAAGCCTGCGAGTTTGATTACTCTGGCGCGCAAGCTTGTAAAGCCCTCCGTGAAGAAGGTTACCGAGTGATTTTGGTGAACTCAAACCCTGCCACCATTATGACAGACCCAGAAATGGCAGACGCGACCTATATCGAGCCGATAACATGGAAAGTGGTTGAAAAAATCATCGCCAAAGAGCGCCCTGATGCGCTATTGCCGACGATGGGCGGCCAAACAGCACTGAATTGCGCGCTCGATTTAGACAAGCACGGCGTGCTGGCCAAATATAATGTTGAACTAATTGGCGCGAGTAAAGAAGCCATCGATAAAGCCGAAGATAGACAGAAATTTAAAGAAGCCATGACCAAAATTGGTTTGGGTTCTGCGCGTTCTAGCATCGCGCATAGTATGGAAGAAGCTTTGCAAGTGCAGGGCAGCATTGGCTACCCAGCCATTATCCGCCCCTCGTTCACCATGGGCGGCAGCGGCGGCGGTATTGCTTATAATCGTGAAGAATTCATAGAAATTTGCGAACGTGGTTTGGATGCGTCGCCGACCAAAGAATTGTTGATTGAAGAATCCATGCTCGGCTGGAAAGAGTACGAGATGGAAGTGGTGCGCGACAAAGCGGATAACTGCATCATCATTTGCTCGATTGAAAACCTAGACCCAATGGGCGTGCACACGGGCGACAGCATCACCGTCGCACCCGCGCAAACATTGACGGACAAGGAATATCAAATCATGCGTAACGCTTCGCTAGCAGTTTTGCGCGAAGTGGGTGTGGAAACAGGCGGCTCTAACGTGCAGTTTGCGATTAATCCAGACGACGGCCGCATGATTGTGATTGAGATGAATCCGCGCGTGTCGCGTTCATCTGCTTTGGCATCAAAAGCGACGGGCTTCCCCATTGCAAAAGTAGCGGCAAAATTGGCGGTGGGTTTTACGCTGGATGAGCTTAAAAATGACATCACAGGTGGCCAAACGCCCGCTTCGTTTGAGCCTAGTATCGATTACGTGGTTACTAAAATTCCAAGATTCGCGTTTGAGAAATTCCCGCAAGCAGACAGTCGCTTAACCACTCAAATGAAGTCAGTTGGCGAAGTGATGGCGATTGGCCGCACTTTCCAAGAATCATTTCAAAAAGCCCTGCGCGGCTTGGAAGTCGGCGTAGATGGCTTAGATTCAATCTCGACTGACTTAGACCGTATCAACAAAGAAATGGGTGAACCAGGCCCAGAACGTATTTGGTACGTGGCAGATGCCATGCGTATGGGCGTGAGCAATGAAGAAATTTTCAATATTTCAAAAATTGACCCTTGGTTTTTAGCGCAAATTAAAGATATTATCGACCGTGAAGCCGCGCTTAAAGGCAAGCACATTGCCGATTTAGACAAAAATGCGCTGTATCAACTAAAGCGCCGTGGCTTTAGTGACCGTCGCTTAGCCACGCTGCTAGAAACCGATCAGCACGCCGTGCGCGCCTATCGCCAAGCGCTAAACGTGCGCCCGGTGTATAAGCGTGTGGATACTTGCGCGGCGGAGTTTGCGACGAATACGGCGTATATGTATTCTAGCTACGAAATTGAGTGCGAATCCAATCCGACCAATAGACAAAAAATAATGGTGCTAGGCGGCGGGCCAAACCGCATTGGCCAAGGCATAGAGTTTGATTATTGCTGCGTGCACGCGGCGTTTGCCATGCGTGATGACGGTTACGAAACCATTATGGTGAATTGCAACCCAGAAACTGTTTCTACCGATTACGATACCAGTGACCGCTTGTATTTTGAGCCAGTCACATTAGAAGACGTGCTAGAAATCGTCAATATAGAAAAACCAGTTGGCGTGATTGTGCAATACGGTGGCCAAACGCCGCTAAAATTAGCGCGCGCACTAGAAAAAGCCGGCGTACCAATTATTGGTACCAGCCCAGATGCGATTGATAGAGCGGAAGACCGCGAGCGTTTTCAAAAACTAATTCAAGATTTAGGCCTAAAACAGCCGCCCAACCGCACTGCGCGTACGCCAGAAGCGGCACTAATTGCCGCGAATGAAATTGGTTACCCTCTCGTTGTGCGCCCAAGTTATGTATTGGGCGGTCGCGCAATGGAAATTGTGCATGAGCAAAGCCAATTAGAACGCTATATGCGCGAGGCAGTAAAAGTTTCTAACGATTCACCCGTATTGCTAGACCGATTTTTGAACGATGCTTTGGAAATTGACGTAGACGCAATTTGCGATGGCGAAGATGTGTTAATTGGCGGCATTATGCAGCACGTAGAACAAGCAGGCGTGCATTCGGGTGATTCTGCCTGCTCGCTACCGCCCTATAGTTTAAGCGAAGCATTGCAAGACGTATTGCGGGCGCAAACCACGCAAATGGCGTTAGCGCTAGGTGTTAAAGGCTTAATGAACGTGCAGTTTGCAATTCAAGGTGAAGTGGTTTATGTGCTAGAAGTGAACCCAAGAGCATCACGCACCGTACCGTTTGTATCTAAAGCGTGTGGTTTGCAACTGGCAAAAATCGCCGCACGTTGCATGGCGGGGCAAAGTTTGAAAGCGCAAGGCGTCACCCAAGAAGTGATTCCTCCGTATTTCTCAGTGAAAGAAGCCGTATTCCCTTTCATCAAGTTTCCAGGTGTGGATACCA
The DNA here is from genome assembly GCA_014378845.1 of Methylotenera sp. Lineage (GTDB taxonomy): Bacteria > Pseudomonadota > Gammaproteobacteria > Burkholderiales > Methylophilaceae > Methylotenera_A. The sequence continues at coordinate 27,334 of JACMNB010000025.1, forward strand.
TTCTAGGCCCTGAAATGAAATCCACAGGCGAAGTCATGGGCGTAGGCGCAACCTTTGCAGAGGCGTTTGTGAAAGCGCAAATGGGGGCATCGGCCAAGTTACCCAAAGGCGGCCGCGCGTTTATTAGCGTGCGCAATGAAGATCACCAAAAAGTGGTGGATATTGCGCAAGATCTTGATAAATTAGGCTTTACGTTAGTGGCCACAAAAGGCACCGCAAAAGCACTAACCGCGCATGGCTTAACCGTAATGCCCGTGAATAAAGTGGCAGAAGGCCGCCCACATATTGTGGATATGATTAAAAATAATGAGATTAGCTTTATTGTTAACGTTACTGAGGATAAAAAAGCCGTTGCCGATTCTTACGAAATTCGCCGCAGCGCCTTGCAAAATAAAGTGACTTATTACACCACGCTGGCGGGTTCAAAAGCGGCCTGTATGGGCATGGCGCACATGTCGGAATTGAATGTGGAATCACTGCAAGACTTGCATAAAAAACTAGCATAAAAAATCAGCACAAAAGTTTTATGTAAAAGTCAACAATGCAAATAAGCTCAGACTTGCGCGTAAAATTAGTTTAAAATACAATTTACAATTATCACAAAACCACGCTCAGGCTTGAGTGTGGTTTATTTTTTTATTAAAGGTTTGCAGCATGGCATTAACTCAAATTCCAGTCACAGTAATAGGCGCAGAGATGCTCAAAATTGAGCTGGCACGTCTGCGCAGTGAAGATAGACCAAGCGTGATTCAAGCAATTGCTGAGGCGCGCGCGCAGGGCGACTTATCGGAAAATGCCGAGTACGAAGCGGCCAAGGAAAAACAAAGTTTTATCGAAGGTCGTATTGCCGAGCTAGAATCAAAGCTATCAAACTTATTTGTCATTGACCCAAAAACGCTTAATGCAGAAGGCCGCGTGGTATTTGGCGCCACTGTGCGCATTGAAGATTTGGATTCAGGTGACGCAAAAACCTATCAAATTGTAGGTGAAGATGAAGCCGATATAAAAGGCGGAAAAATTTCGGTTGGCTCACCAATCGCCCGGGCATTGATTGGCAAAAACGAAGGCGATATTGCCGAAGTGCAATCACCAGGCGGCGTTAAAGAGTTTGAAGTGCTTGAAGTATCCTATATTTAAGCTACCCAACTTAAACACTATTCGCAAACCATGTCTCAAAAAATCACTTTAGTTATCATTACGCTTTGGGTTGGCGCCTTATGGGCGATAGGATTTGTGGCCTATGTATTGTTCAAAACCCTGCCAGACAATCATCAACTAGCAGGTAATTTGGCGGGGCAACTATTCACGATTGTGCGATACATTGGCATCGTGAGTGCATTTTATTTGCTGATTCAACGCTTAGTGGACTATAGCACGTCTGCGTTAAAGCAAGCCTATTTTTGGGCGGTGTTGGTCATGTTGTTATTGGTGTTGGCCGAACATTTTGGCATTCAGCCAATTTTGGCGCAGCTTAAGGCAGACGCCATGCCAAGCGACGTGATGCACAGTATATTTGCTGAGCGATTTGGCAAATGGCATGGCATTGCCAGCGTTGCGTATTTGGTGGAGTGTTTGCTAGGTTTTGTGGTGGTGCTTAAGGTAAGATAAATGAAAGTCAGACAAAATGAAGATTACACAAATTGTGGAAAAACCATAGCTGGTTTAATTGAAGAGCTGAAAACATTTGAAAATCAACAGCTTGAAGTACGGATTTTGATTGACGGTGGTTTAACTTCAATGCCGATTTCCATATTGACTAAGCGCGAAAATAAATACGCTTTAATTGAAAATTGCCAAGAAGTGCCGACGATTATCCAGCACAATCCAAATTGGACGCTGCTTTAACTTAAGGTTTTGGAATGTGAATTTTCGCCGATTCTTTAATGGCAGCATTCGCGCGGAAAACCACGAGTTGCTTGCCAATATGATGCACTGCAATTGCATTCGATTTGGCGCAAATCTCGGCATACATGGCTTTGCGGGCGTCTCTGTCATCGCCCGCCACTTGAATTTTAATCAATTCATGCGCGTTTAAATTTAATTCAATTTCTTTGAGTACGTTTTCGTTTAAGCCGTTATTGCCAATCATCACAACAGGGCTTAAGTTATGCGCAAGGCCACGTAAATGGGCGATTTGCTTAGTTGTTAATATAGGCGTCGTTAATGTAGCCGTCGTTAATGTAGGCGAAGTTAATATAGGCGTAGTTAATTTCATTGTTTTGCAGTTTCCAATTAATGTTGTATTTTATCATAAACAGGGTTGTAGATTTGAAAGCCAGAACTGAAAGGCAAAGTTGAAAGTCACGCGCACCAGCAAAGCTTGGATGCAAGAGCATTTAAGCGATGAATTCGTCAAACGCGCGCAAAAAGAGGGTTATAGAGCACGCGCGGCTTACAAACTGATTGAAATTGACGATAAAGATAAGTTAATTAAACCCGGCATGACGATTGTGGATTTAGGCTCGACGCCTGGCAGTTGGAGCCAAGTTGCGGTGCAGCGTTTAAAAGCAAAGGACAGTCAAGAAATAAATGGCAAAGTCATTGCGCTCGATATTTTAGACATGACGCCTATAGCGGGAGTGACCTTTATTCAAGGTGATTTTCGTGATGAGGCAGTTTTAAAGCAACTGCAAGCGGCCATAAATAATAAACCAGTTGACCTTGTAATTGCAGATATGGCGCCCAATATAAGTGGAGTTAAAGATGTAGACCAAGCAGGCGCAGCCTATTTAACCGAACTTGCGCTTGAATTTAGTAAAGATTGGTTAAAACCAAATGGCAATTTTCTGGTCAAGGTTTTTATAGGTGCCGGTTTTGACGAAATTGTAAAAACCATGCGCCTACATTTTAGTAAAGTAGTCACGCGAAAACCAAAAGCCTCGCGCGATCGTAGTAGTGAAGTGTACTTGCTGGGCATTGGCCGTAAATAGGGTCATTCAGCAAAAAGGTGTAAGCTTTTGGTTTAAACCTGTAGATATAGAGTCAGTAATTAAAAGTTACAGGCTAAAAAAGTTTTAATTTGAAATAAACCCTGTTTAAATTTAAGGATTGGGCTAGTGAATAATACTGGAAAAAACATCGCAATTTGGGTTATCATTTTGTTGGTACTGGGCTCGCTTGTCACGCAATTTATGGGTAAAACCAAAGCTGATACCACTATGCCGTACTCGCAATTTATGCAGCAAGCCAAAGATGGCAGCATTGCGAGTGTTGAGGTTGACGGCCATGTGATACGCGGCAAAACCCAAAGTGGCACAGAATTTAATACCTATTCCCCAGGCGATTTGTGGATGGTGAATGATTTGCTTAAATACAACGTAAAAGTAGAGGCCAAGCCAGAAGCGCAGCGCTCGCTTTTAATGGATATTTTCATGTCATGGTTTCCGATGATTTTATTAATCGGCGTTTGGATTTTCTTTATGCGCCAAATGCAGGGCGGCGGCAAAGGCGGCGGTCCCTTCTCATTTGGTAAAAGTAAAGCACGTCAATTAGACGAAACCAACAACCAAACCACGTTTGCTGATGTGGCTGGCTGCGATGAGGCGAAAGAAGAAGTGGTAGAAATCGTTGACTTTTTAAAAGAACCAACTAAATTTCAAAAATTAGGTGGCCGTATTCCACGCGGCGTATTGTTGGTTGGCCCGCCAGGTACAGGCAAAACCTTGCTAGCCCGCGCGATTGCGGGTGAGGCAAAAGTGCCATTCTTTAGTATTTCAGGCTCCGATTTTGTCGAAATGTTTGTGGGCGTGGGCGCAGCGCGCGTACGCGATATGTTTGAAACTGCCAAAAAGAACTCACCTTGCATTATTTTTATTGATGAGATTGATGCAGTTGGCCGCAGCCGCGGCGCAGGAACTGGCGGCGGCAACGATGAGCGCGAACAAACGCTTAACCAATTATTGGTAGAGATGGATGGCTTTGAAGCGAGTAGCGGCGTGATTATTATTGCCGCAACCAATAGGGCGGACGTGCTGGATAAAGCTTTACTACGCCCTGGCCGTTTTGACAGGCAAGTGATGGTTGGCTTGCCCGATATTAAAGGCCGCGAGCAGATTTTATTGGTGCACATGCGTAAAGTGCCACTTGACCCAGATGTAAAAGCAGATATTTTAGCGCGCGGTACGCCAGGTTTTAGCGGTGCAGATTTAGCCAATTTAGTGAACGAGGCTGCATTATTTGCCGCGCGGCGTAATAAACGTACTGTAGATATGGAAGATTTTGAAGATGCAAAAGACAAGATCTACATGGGCCCCGAGCGTAAATCGATGGTGATGCGCGAAGAAGAGCGTCGCAACACGGCCTACCATGAGTCTGGCCATGCGGTGGTGGCAAAATTGTTACCAAAAGCTGACCCAGTGCATAAAGTCACCATTATGCCGCGCGGTTGGGCTCTGGGTTTAACCTGGCAGTTGCCTGAGTTTGACCGCATTAGTAATTACAAAGACAAAATGTTAGAAGAAATTTCGATTTTGTTTGGCGGGCGAATTGCAGAAGAAATTTTTATGCACCAAATGAGCACTGGCGCCAGCAACGACTTTGAACGTGCAACCAAATTAGCGCGCGATATGGTGACTAAATACGGCATGAGCGATAATTTAGGCATTATGGTGTACACGGGTAGCGAGCAAGATTCCTTTTTTGGTAGTATGAGTAGCAAAACGGTATCTGAAGCCACACAGCAAAAAGTAGATGCCGAAATCAGGCGCATTTTAGACGAGCAATATGGTGTTGCACGAAGTTTACTGGAAACCAACAAAGATAAGGTAGAAGCGATGACGGCTGCTTTGATGGAGTTTGAAACCATTGATGCTGACCAAATCAACGATATTATGGCGGGTATACCTGTACGCGAACCAAAACCGCGGCAAGCGGCAATTAAGCCAACTAGCAGTAGCGGCGGTGGCAGCACATCGACACCTGCGCCGCAACCAGCCACTAAAAGCTGATAGTTTGCAGCTTAAAAAAGGCTAGATTTCTAGCCTTTTTTATTGGTCGCTATTTTTTATTGATCGAGATTTTCAATTTATATTTTAACTTTTATGTTTTATTTGTCATCGCTAGCACAGCGAAGCAATCTAACTATTACCAGAATAAGCTGTAGATTGCCACGCTCCGCTTGCAATGACGGCCTGTAGTATAATTAGTCATGATATTTGATTGTGGAAAGTTTCAGCTCGATTTAACAGCGCCTAAAGTGATGGGTATTGTGAATGTTACGCCTGACTCTTTCTCTGATGGCGGTCAGTTTGCTGCCAGCAATTTGGCGATAGAGCATGCTCTTGAGCTAGCGGAAGAGGGCGCAGCAATACTGGATATTGGCGGCGAATCAACCCGCCCAAACGCCGTGCCAGTTGGCTTGCAAGAAGAGCTGGGCCGCGTGATTCCCGTGATTGAGGCTTTAGTTAGCAAAGTTAATATTCCTATTTCAATCGATACCTACAAGCCGCAAGTAATGCAAGCTGCCATTGCAGCGGGTGCCAGCATCGTCAACGATGTGCGGGCTTTACAAGAAGAAGGCGCAATTGAAGTGGTGGCGAAATCCAACGCTGGCGTATGTTTAATGCACATGCAAGGCACGCCGCAAACCATGCAAGTTAACCCGCAGTATGATAATGTCGTCAACGAGGTGATTGCGTTTTTGCAATCACGTCAGCAAGCCTGTATTGATGCCGGCATCACCAAAGACCGCATTGTGCTTGACCCTGGCTTTGGTTTTGGTAAAACGCGGGCACACAATATAGTGCTCATTCAGCATTTGCATCAGTTTTCTACGCTTGGTCAGCCCCTATTGGTGGGACTTTCACGCAAATCCATTTTAGGTCAATTAACTGACAACGATGTGGATGCTAGGCTGTACGCCAGCATTGCAGCCAATGTGATTGCAGCATTGAACGGTGCTAAAATAGTGCGGGTGCATGATGTTAAAGCGACAGTAGATGCCTTAAAAATAGTGTCTGCAATTCAACAATAAAATTAAAAAAATAGGCAAAAATGACTAAACAATACTTTGGAACCGATGGCATTCGTGGACGCGTTGGTGATGCGCCGATAACGCCCGATTTTGTGATGCGCTTGGGTTATGCGGCTGGCCGCGTATTAGCCTTAAATAGCCACTTAAGCGCAGGTGCGCGGCCAACCGTGCTAATCGGTAAAGACACGCGCATTTCGGGCTATATGCTAGAGGCCGCATTAGAGGCAGGTTTGACGGCTGCGGGTGTTGATACATTGCTAACAGGCCCAATGCCTACGCCCGCAGTGGCTTATTTAACGCGAGCCTTACGCGCTCAAGCAGGCATTGTCATTACAGCGTCGCATAATCCATTTGAAGATAATGGCATTAAGTTTTTCTCAAGCGCTGGTTTAAAGCTGGATGACACCATTGAACACGCGATAGAGCTTGAACTTGCGCAGCCTATGGCGTGCATGCCATCAGCCAAGCTGGGTAAAGCGCGCCGCATTGATGATGCGCCAGGGCGCTATGTGGAGTTTTGTAAAAGCACGTTTCCGAATCATTTGGATTTGCGTGGCCTAAAAATCGTGCTCGATTGCGCGCATGGTGCAACTTATCACGTTGCGCCGCCAGTGTTTCACGAGCTTGGCGCAGAAGTTATCGCGATTGGCAACAAGCCAAATGGCCTCAACATCAATTTGGATGCGGGCTCTACGCATCCACAATCCCTGCAAGCTGCCGTTGTAGAACACAAAGCCGATTTAGGCATTGCGTTTGATGGTGATGGTGACCGTGTGATGATGGTGGACGGCACTGGCAATTTGCTTGATGGCGATCAGTTGTTGTATATCATTGCCAGTGGCTTGCACAGTAAAGGCGAGCTGCAAGGCGGCGTAGTTGGCACGCTGATGACCAATTTGGCCATGGAGCACGCGCTATCCAGCCAAAAAATCCCTTTTGTACGTGCAAAAGTGGGCGATAGATATGTGTTAGAACAGCTTAATAAAACAGGCTGGCGCTTAGGCGGCGAAAATTCAGGCCATATTTTAACACTCGATAAAACCACTAGTGGCGATGCGATTATTGCCGCGTTACAAGTGCTGCACGCGCTAAAACTAAGCGGCAAAACCTTAGAAACCTTAGGTAAAGAGCTAGTTTTGTATCCGCAAGTGCTGATAAACGTGACAACTAAAAATAAATTAGAGCTAAACTTACCGCAACTTCAAACCGCCGTTAAAAAAGCTGAAGTTGAGTTAAACGGCGCGGGGCGCGTACTACTGCGCGCCTCAGGCACCGAGCCAAAAGTCCGCGTCATGGTAGAAGGGGAAGACGCAAAGTTGGTGCAAAAACTGGCTGAGGACATTGCGGCAGTGGTTAAACAAGCAGAAACAATCAATACTTAGTGTTGGCAAATCACCTGCTTAAAAGCTTTTTATAAGTTAAAAAGACTAATCAAGCTTATTAAGCTGCCAACTAAAATTAACAAGCTTTTAGTCTTGATGTGTTTAGTAATGTAGGCTGCAAATGGCGCTGCAAACAAACCGCCAACCACCAAACCAGCCACAATAACCCACACAGTGTGGTCTAGTATTGAAAACAGCGCGGCTGCTGCGGTTACTGTGAGAAAAAATTCTGGAAAATTGACAGATCCGATGATGGTTCTAGGTCGTGACCAGAACCCACCAAAGTCGTGGTGACAATTGGCCCCAGCCGCCGCCACCTGTCGTATCCATAAAGCTGCCAAATAATGCGAGTGGGGCGATTTTTGCAGTATTAATTTCACGTTTGGGGCGAAAATGCCCAAAGGCTTTGCTGAGTACATACAAGCCCATTAATAATAAATAAGCGCTAATGTAAGGTTTAAGCGCTTTGCCATCAATATTACCTAAAATATAAGGACAAACTAATGCGCCTAAAATACCTGGAATCAATAGGCTAAAAAATAATTTTTTATTGACGTTGCCCACTTTTAGCTGTGCTACACCCGAAACGCCGGTGGTAAATACTTCAGCTAAATGCGTTGCACCGCTAGCCATAGAAGGCGATGCGCCTACCGCTAACAAAAAACTACTGGTAGTAATTCCATAAGCCATACCTAGCGCGCCATCAATGACTTGTGCTAAAAGTCCTACCGCAACTGCGCTCCAAAACATAGGGTTTTGTAAAGCGTTACTAACAATTTCAGCTCCACTCAGTTTGTTATTGCCAAAAAAAATTGATAAGCAAAATAGAAAATAAGGCTGGTTAGTATTGCAAAAACTAAATAACTCGCTATGGTTAACAGTGGATGCGCTGAGGCATTCGTAATGTCATGTTCTATAGGCGGCAAGCCGAATTCGGCGTGTGACGAATTAATGCTGTTTAGTTTTGCATCAATATTGGTTGAGTCTGCTTTTTATAGGTTTAAACGACGTATTTTCATTTCAAGCTCTATGTATTCAAAGAGCTCATTTTACGATTTAACGTTTTAGTTTTAAATAATTTGTGATTATAATTTAATGGTAATTAGTTATATTAAAATATACATTAAGAAAAAATAACAGTTTACTTAAAGCAAAAAACATTCAAACCCGTTTTTTAACAAAAAACAACGCTAACAACACATCTATTTTAAAGTTCTAAATCATGAACACAACCGATTTAATTGGCTATATTTCAGCTTGTTTAACCACCATTTCTTTTGTGCCGCAGGTCTTGCACTCCATTAAAACGCGCGATTTATCAGGCGTATCATTACCCATGTATGGCTTATTTAGTGCGGGCGTTGCAGGTTGGGTTATTTACGGCTTTTATATTGCAAGCCTGCCAATCATCATCGCCAATTCAATCACATTAATATTGGCATGCATGGTGCTTTATCTAAAAATTAAACATCGTTAACATTACATTAAAAATTGTATAAACAGTATTAACCGTTATTTATCAGTTAGTTATATACAAAAAATTCACTTTTTGTCATTAAATAGTCATTTTTAACTGACACAATTTCTACTTCAACAACCTTGGTTGGAGAGTTAAGTGCCCAATAAAAAGCGCCACACTATTGAAATTTACCTTACAAATCACTTAAGCCGAGTGCTCATGCTGGATAGCGCGCTGTGCGTAAGCGTAAGCCACACCAGCCAATATAGGCTGGTTCGCATCTGGTTTCGCCTAGTCAGTCGCTTAGGCGATGGTGTGTTTTGGTACACATTAATGGCGGCAATTTTAATAACGCAGCAGCAAAGTGGCCTGCTGCCTGTGCTACATATGGCGATAGTGGGTTTAACTGGCACGCTATTGTACAAATGGTTAAAACGCAAAACGCATCGGCCACGCCCGGCGCAAGTGCATCAAGACGTGTGGGTGACGGGCAAGCCGCTAGATTATTTTAGTTTTCCGTCTGGCCACACCTTGCATGCCGTGGTATTTAGCGTGGTCGCACTATTTTATTACCCACAGTTGGCAGCTATTTTAATTCCCTTTGCCATGATGGTGGCGATGTCACGCGTTGTTTTAGGCTTGCATTATCCAAGCGACGTGCTGGCGGGCGCGGCGATTGGCTACTTGCTCGCGCAATTGTCATTTCAATTGTTGGCTATCACTAGTTAATAGCATTAGCGAATCGATTTAACCAATTTATTTGATTAATTAATTCCATTAGATTGCTTTGCTGTTGCTGCGTAAAAATGAAGGGGCGTAGCTAAGCGCTTAATTAAATCTTGTAAGCATTGCTCACGCCAAATTAACATTTCTGCTGCGCTAAAGTGATTCAGTTCTGGTTGCCAGCTGGGCCAATTGCCTTGCAATGATTGTTCAAAGTTAGCAAGCGCATGGCTGGTTTTGCTCACATAATAGTCACAGTTTTTTACAAACTCGCTATCACTTATTTTAAGCGCCCACAGCATGATTGTTGAAAGTTGCGTCACGCGCAGTAAACCATCGGCCCAAGCCAAAAATCGCAATTGGCGTTTAGCGTGCGCGGTGCTAACCTCAAAATAAGGCGCTATAAACTCACTTAACACATCTATATTGCTCAAAATAAGGTGGTGCGGGCAATGGGTTATTTGCTTATCAAGATGGGCGTCCATCGCCCATTCTGAGGTAATGTGCGCAGCAGCGCTTTTATTTAACCAGCTAATATGCGCCCATTTAGCCTCATGCGCAGGCACAAAATGGTTATGCGCAATCACATCAACAAACAAATGGCTGTTGTAACCAACGGCCATGGCTATTTCTTCATGAGTAGTGGCATTTTGCATCATTTGCTCTGCCTTTTGCCAATGGTGCGTGCTGTTAAACGCCTTAGCCACTACGGCTAAATCGGGTAAGCAAGCACCTGCTAATACTAACTTTGGAAACCGATTAATCGCAGCTTGAATTTTTGGGTCTAATAACGGTGTGGATAGCAGTAAGTACTGCGAAAAAAATAAGTGCGTATACAATCCCCAAGCATTCGCATCCATTGCATAAAACACAAGCGGAAACGCCCATAGCAGCTTGATATAGGTCTGTTTTATAGAAGACTTTTTCATAAGCGTACTGTTGCACGCGATGATGAATAAAACGTGACAAATGCATGAACGTTTGATGAAACCGTGCATAAAAAGTCATGTGATTGTCATATTTAACCTTTAGCATGGCTTGTCGAAATATGAGCTAAGCCCATGAAAATATTACTGAAAATTTTATTGATCTCGGATGTTTACTTTCCGCGCGTTAATGGCGTTTCAACTTCAATACGTACCTTTACCGAGCAACTACAGTTGCTTGGGCATACCGTACATTTGATTGCCCCCGATTATGGTATTAAGACAATAGATGAAGCTTGGATAACGCGCGTGCCTGCGCGCAATATTTATTTTGACCCTGAAGATAAGTTGATGAAAGTTGGCGAAATTTTGGCGCTATTGCCCAGCTTAAAAGGCCAACAATTCGATCTAATACATATTCACACGCCTTTTATTGCGCATTACGCAGGTTTAAAATTAGGCAAGTTATTGCACATTCCGGTGGTAGAAACTTACCACACTTTTTTTGAGGATTATTTGCATCATTACTTGCCTTGGATTCCAAGCGTGGCCGCGCGCGGCTTGGCGCGTTATATTTCTAAAAGGCAATGTAATCAGGTGGACGCAATTGTGGCGCCATCAAGGCCAATGCTAGACGTGCTGCGCAGCTACGGCATTAAGGCGCGGGCCGAAGTCATTGCAACGGGTTTGCAAACCCACAGTTTTAGTGAAGCCAATGGTGATGCGTTTAGGTTGCAATATGGCATCGCTTTAGACAGGCCGATGTTGTTATATGTGGGCCGCGTCGCGTTTGAAAAGAATATTCATTTTTTACTCAATGTGGTTAAGCAGCTAAGTGAAATGATGCCAGAAGTGTTGTTTGTGATTGCCGGCGAAGGCCCAGCAGAAGCCAGTTTACGCGCGGCGGTAAACTCGTTAGGCATAACAAGAAATGTGCAATTTATTGGCTATTTAGACCGCGAAAAAGAATTAAATGCCTGCTATCAATCGGCAGATATTTTCGTATTTGCTTCTAAAAGTGAGACGCAAGGCTTGGTGCTTTTAGAAGCAATGGCGCAAGGCACACCAGTTGTCGCGATTGCCGAACTTGGCACTGCGTCAATATTGATTGAAGGCGAGGGCGCGCTGATTGCGCCAGAAGACGCGCTAATATTTGTGCAAAAGGTGCGCAATTTGTTGGCGAACCCTGCATATCGCAAGCTTTTGGGGGAGCACGGACGCGCTTATGCGCAAAGTAAATGGTCAGCTTTAAGGCAAGCAGAGCGTATGGTTACCTTTTATGCTGACATAATTCACGCGAGCGTAAAAGCAAAACAGCCTGATGTGCATCAACAGGCTTTTTTGAAAGAACGATAAACGCTAGCGTTTTGAGATTGTATTAGGGTAAAACCAGCTATTAATCTTTAGCGGTTTCTTCCATCTCTTCCATACTAATATGACGCACGTCTTTGCCTTTTACCATGTAAACCACGTATTCTGAGATATTTTTAGCATGGTCGCCAATGCGTTCTACCGCTTTGGCCAAAAATAAGACTTCTAACGAGATAGAAATGGTGCGCGGATCTTCCAGCATAAAAGTAATCAGCTGACGAATGGCGGCTTGATATTGCTCATCCACTTCTTCATCCATACGCGCAATTGCAATTACTTTAGTCGCGTCAGATCGCGCAAACGCGTCAAGCGCCATGTGCAACATATTGCGCGCTGTGCTTGCCATGGCTTTAATTTCAACAAATCTTGGCGTTAATTTTTGTGTGCTTTCTGAAGCTTTTAGTGCAAAGCGCGCAATCTTAGTCGCTTCATCACCAATGCGCTCAAGATCAGTAATGGTTTTAATCATCATTAATACCATGCGCAAATCACCTGCGGTTGGCTGGCGGCGTGCAATAATATGACTACAATCTTCGTCCACTTGTACTTCTAAACCGTTTACGAGATGATCTTTTTTAATCACGCTTTTGGCAAGTTTTTGGTTTCCGCTTATTAACGATTCTAGCGCGTCAATAATTTGCTGCTCAACCAGTGCGCCCATCTCTAAAACCTTGGCGCGCACCGCCTCAAGCTCGGCATCGTATTGTTTAAATATGTGTTCAGATTGCATTGTTTATTCCTTTTTTACTTATTTTATTGCTTTTTTAGCCAAATTTGCCAGAAATATAATCTTCGGTCTCTTTACGGCTTGGGCGCGTAAAAATTGTGTTGGTATCATCATATTCCATTAGCTCACCCAGGTACATATAAGCCGTGTAATCAGACACCCGCGCGGCTTGTTGCATATTGTGCGTCACCACCAATATAGTCAATTTTTGCTTCAATTCACTCATTAACTCTTCAATATTGGCAGTTGCGATTGGGTCTAGCGCGCTGGTAGGCTCATCAAATAGCATAATTTCCGGGTCTGTGGCCAGCGCGCGGGCAATGCACAAACGTTGTTGTTGGCCGCCCGACAAATTAAACGCTAAATCTTGCTGACGATCTTTAACTTCGTTCCATAGCGCAGCGCCATTTAACGCTTCCTCTACTTTTTCATCTAATTTGCGCTTATTGTTTTCACCGCGAACGCGCAAACCGTACGCCACGTTTTCATAGATTGATTTAGGAAAAGGGTTTGGTTTTTGAAACACCATGCTGATGCGCATGCGCACTTCAATCGGGTCAACACCGTGTTCTAAAATATTGGTGTTATCGGGTTGCATCACAATTTGGCCTTGGTATTTGTTACCAGGATACAAATCATGCATGCGGTTAAAGCAGCGCAAAAAGGTCGATTTTCCGCAGCCAGATGGGCCAATCAGCGCGGTAATTTTATTTTCATACAACGGCATATTAACGCTTTTAAGCGCTTGCATGCCATTTGCATAGAAAAAGTTAAGATCGCGTGACTCAGCTTTGATTGGGGTTGTTGGGGTAATCATTTAGTTTCTACCATTTAATATTTTTGCGAATCTTATAACGTAAATAAATTGCTGTGCCGTTCATTAGTAATGTCACCACAATAATCAGTGCGCCTGTGGCCGCAGCGTTAATATGAAAGGCATGGTCAGGCCGCGATAACCAGTTGAACATTTGAATTGGCAGCACCGTAAAGCCCGAGCTTAACCACTCAAAACTAATAAAAGGTGGCGCACTTGTAACAGGTGAAGGCGGCAAGAACGAAATAAAGGTGAGCGCGCCAATGGTGATAATGGGCGCTGTTTCACCCAGTGCGCGCGCCATACCAATAATGACACCCGTTAAAATACCCCCGTAAGAATATTTAAGCACATGGTCATACACCACTTGCCATTTGGTTGCACCCACTGCATAAGCCGCCTCACGAATCGCAACAGGAATAGCGCGGATGGATTCACGTGTAGAGACAATCACAATTGGCAGTATCAATAAGCCCAAAGTTAAGCCAGCAGTCAGAATACTTTGTCCTAAATCTAAAATATAGACAAACAATCCAAGCGCTAGCAAGCCATATACAATTGAAGGCACACCAGCCAAATTAGAAACATTAATTTCGATTAAATCGGCAAACCAGTTTTTAGGGGCATATTCTTCTAAGTACAAGCCTGCTGCAACACCCATCGGTACAGCCACTAAAAAAGTGACCAGCATCACCAAAGCAGACCCTACCCATGCTGATAGCAAGCCTGCACTTGCAGCGCGACGTGAGGGGTAGCTGGTTAAAAAGTCTAATGTAAATTTCTGATGACCGTCCATTACTAAATCGGTAAACAGTGTCAATAGTGTAAGCAGTGCCAGCATTAAGGCTAGCAAGCCAATTAAAGAAAAAATATAATCGTTCAGTTTATGACGTTTAATCATGGCGCGCACGGCGTCAAGATTCTCAAGTACGGCTGCTTTTGTATTGGTGGTTTCAGGTGTCATATTACCGCTCATATTAGTAATGCTCACGATAGCGTTTGCGCACCATGTGGCCCAGAATGTTGAAACATAACGTCATGACCATCAGCACAAGACCAGCCGCAAAAATGCTTTGGTAACCAATGCTACCTTGTGGCAAATCACCCATCGCTACTTGCACAATATAAGCGGTAATCGTTGCTGCGCCTTCCATTGGGTTAAAGCTAACAATTGGCTGCTGGCCTGCTGCAACAGCCACTACCATGGTCTCGCCCACAGCGCGTGAAATGCCTAAGATATAAGCCGCAACAATGCCTGAAACGGCGGCGGGTGTAACCACGCGAAGCGCCGTTTGAAAGCGCGTTGCGCCCATGGCATAGCTACCTTCACGCATGCTCATTGGCACGGCGCGCATGGCATCTTCAGATACAGATGCAATATAAGGCACAATCATAATGCCCATCACAATGCCTGCACTTAACATGTTAAAGCCTGGCAATTCTGGGAATATTTTTTGTAAAAGCGGTGTTAAAAACAGTAAAGCAAAATAGCCAAATACAATCGTAGGCACGCCCACAAGCAGCTCTAGTATTGGTTTTACAATTTCACGTGTTTTGTGGCTGGCAAATTCTGATAAGTAAATCGCAGCGATAGTGCCGATGGGAATCGCTACCGCCAGCGCAACGGCTGATGTAGTAAGTGTGCCAGAAACCAGTGGCAATATGCCGTAATGCGCGTCGTCAAATAGTGGTGTCCATTGCGTGTCGGTAAAAAAATCTACAACAGAAACGGTTTTGAAAAAACTTAAGGATTCGTAAAGCAAAATGGCCACAATTGAGAGCGTGGTTGCCACTGCAGATAAAGCGGCCAGCATCAAAATAAATTCAATGATGCGCTCTTTAATATTGCGACTCACATTTTTAGCGAGTCTAGCACTAATCGTTAAATTAGCAGGCTGGTTGAGTGCTTTATTCGCCATATTGGGTGCAACTGTATTCATATTGATGACAATTCTCTAATTGTAGCTGAAGTGCAAGTATTCATGAACTTACCTAGTAAAAAAATAACTGAGGTCTACACGCAGTAGCGGCACAACAAAAAAAGCGCGCAAAAAAAGGAGCAGATAATCCGCTCCTTTTTAGCAATACTTATCTATTTAATACGACCTAGTAAATCTACAATTTTAACACCTACTTCTGGCGTACCATTAAAGCCTGTACCTGGCTTCATTTTTTTGAAGTGCGCTTTAACCGCAGTGTAATCTTCGGTTGGTAGTGCAACGTATTTCACTTCAGTTACTAGTTTAGGCGCATTGTCTAGATAGAAGTTTACAAACGCTTTAACTTCTGGCTTAAACGCAGCCGCGGTTGCGTTTACATAAATAAACAAAGGGCGCGATAGCGGTTGATAAGTGCCGTCTTTAATTGACTCTGGTGAAGGCATTACCGCAGGTGCGCCTGCTTTGGCTGAGATAGGTAAAGCACGTAGCTTGTCTTTGTTCTCTTCATAATAAGCATAACCAAAATACGCCATGCCGCCTTTATTGCCCGATACGCCTTGCACTAACACGTTGTCATCTTCTGACGGTGTGTAATCAGTACGGCTAGCACCTTTTTTGCCGTTAATGGCTTCAGTAAAGTAGTCAAACGTACCTGATGCAGTACCTGGGCCGTATAAGCCGATTTTTTGGTCTGGGTAAGCTGGGTTCAAATCTTTCCAGTTTTTCACGCTAGAAGAATTCCAGATTTTTTTCAAATCATCAGCTGAAATGCTTTTAATCCAATCATTTTTACCGTTTACCACAACAGTAATGCCGTCGTAAGCAATCGGTAACTCAATGTATTGAATACCCGCTTCTTTACAAGCGTCGATTTCTTTTGTACTGATAGGACGCGATGCATCGGCAATATCCGTCTCGCCACGGCAGAACTTTTTAAAGCCGCCGCCAGTGCCAGATTCGCCCACTGTTACTTTTACTTTTTGTACTTTTTGAAACTCTTCAGCCATCGCTTCAGTAATTGGGTAAACCGTGCTAGAGCCATCAATTTTGATGATTTTATCCGCCGCTAAAGCAGCGTGAATGTTGAATGTAGAGGCTAAAATAGCCGCGATTGATAATGATTTAACAAACTTAGTTTGCATTAATATCTCCATAAAAATAAATAACTCCTGTTTTACCTACAACATTATTGTAGTAGACACATTAACGTTGAAATGTGATTGTTGCCTACAAGAATTAATGAAGATTGTATAAATTTTTTGTGACAGAATTGTGACAAAATCAAGATTGGCATAAAACAAATTTCATTCAGATTTAGCCAGTTATAATTACAATTTTACATAAATATTGTTAGTTTTAGGATAAACTTAAACATGTACAAAGTTTTGTCAGAGCTTGCAGGTACGTCTCTATTGTTAGCAATCGTTACTGGATCTGGCATCATGGGTGAAACATTAGGCGCGGGCAATGCGGGGGTGGCTTTGCTAGGCAATAGTATTGCCACTGGTTGTGGTTTGTATGTGTTAATTACCTTACTTGGGCCAATCTCTGGCGCGCACTTTAACCCAGTTGTTAGTATTATGATGTGGCAAAATGACACATTGAGTACCCGTGCGCTTGCTAGCTATATTTTGGCCCAAATCACTGGCGCAATCGCTGGTGTTTGGTTGACGCATATTTTGTTTAACTTGCCCATTCTTCAAGCTTCTACTAAGCCTAGGCAAGGCGTAGGCATTTGGATTAGCGAGTTTGTATCAACACTCATTTTGCTTTTTGTGATTCGCTTAGGAATGCAATATTCGAAAGAGAAAATTGCTATGCTAGTAGCCATGACGGTGACAGCAGGTTATTGGTTTACTTCGTCTACTTTTTTCGCTAACCCAGCTGTTACGCTTGCTAGAAGCTTAACCAATACCTTTGTCGGCATTGCGCCAATTTATATTATCAGTTTTGTCAGTGCGCAATTGTTGGCGGTGTTATTGGTTTGTACGGTTTTAACTATTTCAAAATCTAAAAAAAATATCTAAAAAAATCGTTTGGAATAATTGATGAATATCTTATTTTTATGCACTGGTAATTCTTGCCGCTCTATTTTGGCTGAGGCAACTTTTAATCATTTAGCACCTTCCAAAATGCATGCTATAAGTGCAGGCAGCCAGCCGACAGGCGAAGTAAATCCGCGCTCGATTGCTTTATTAAAAAGTAAAGACATTGCAACCGATGGCTACTTTAGTAAATCTTGGGATAACCTGCCTTTAGTGCCAGATATTGTGATTACGGTTTGCGGCAATGCGGCTGGCGAGACCTGCCCAGCTTATTTAGGTAAAGTAATTCGCGTACATTGGGGCGTAGATGACCCCGCTAAAGCAACCGGTACGGAAGAAGAGATCAATGCGAGCTTTGAAAAGGCCTACCAACTTTTGCGTAAACGAATCGAAGCATTTTTAGCATTGCCCGCGCACGTATTTAATAATCCAAGCGAATTGCAAGTGCAGCTAAATCATATTGGCATCCTAAATTAATCTTCATACATGGCTAAGCGATAGCAACTATAGCTTTGCGGTATAATGCTGTTTTTAGTTGGCAGCAATCATTATGGAAGCCGAACAACTCAATATTATTACCAACCGCCTTGCCGATTTAAGCGAGCGTTATATCGCGCTTCGGGGGTATCTTTGACTTTGACAACAAAAGTCAAAAACTAGAAGAAGTAAACGGCTTATTAGAAGACCCCAAAATTTGGGACAACGCTTCAAGCGCACAAAAATTAGGTAAAGAAAAACGCACGCTTGAATTAGTTGTGCTTAATTTGCAAAGCCTTGAAGCTGGCATAAAAGACAGCCAAGAGCTGTTTGAAATGGCGCGTGAAGAGAGTGACTATGACACGCTATTAAGTGTAGATGCCGACACAATAAAAATTGAAACACAAATCGCCGACATGGAATTTAAGCGCATGTTTTCAGGTGAGTTGGACAGTGCAAACTGCTTTGTCGAGTTTCAATCAGGCAGCGGCGGCACCGAGGCGCAAGATTGGTGCAATATGTTGCTGCGCATGTACTTGCGTTATTGCGAGCGCAAAGGCTTTAAAGTAGAAGTGCTAGAGCTGTCTGATGGCGACGTGGCAGGCATTAAAGGCGCATCCATTAAGGTGAATGGCGATTATGCTTACGGCACGCTACGTACTGAAAACGGCGTTCATCGCTTAGTGCGAAAATCGCCATTCGATAGCAATGCCAAGCGACATACTAGCTTCGCCAGCGTGCAGATTTTCCCCGAAGTCGATGACAGCATTCAAATTGACATCAACCCTGCCGATTTGCGTATCGATACTTATCGTGCCAGCGGTGCGGGAGGCCAGCACATTAACAAAACCGATTCGGCTGTGCGTATTACGCATTTGCCAACAAACACCGTGGTGCAATGCCAAAATGACCGCAGCCAGCACCGTAATCGCGAAGAAGCGATGAATATGCTAAAGGGCGCGCTATATAATTTGGAGCTGAACAAGCGCAATGCAGACAAGCAAGCACTAGAAGATGCCAAAACTGATATCGGCTGGGGACACCAAATTCGTAGCTATGTGCTAGACCAAGGCCGCATTAAAGATTTACGCACCAATGTAGAGATAGGTAATACGCAAGGCGTGCTAGATGGCGATTTGGATCCGTTTATACAAGTGAGTTTGAAACAGGGAGTTTAAGTGTGAGTGAACAAGATAATATGCCATTAATTGACGAAAACCACGTAATCGCCGAGCGGCGCGAAAAGCTGGCTGCTTTGCGCATTGCCACAAACGGCGTGGCTTTCCCCAATGATTTCAAGCCCTTGCATAAAGCCGATAGCCTGCAAAAACAATATGCTGAATTAGATAAAGAAACGCTAGACCCGCAAGCCATTTCTGCCACAGTGGCGGGGCGCATGATGCTTAAACGCGTCATGGGCAAGGCCAGTTTTGCCACCATACAAGATGGCAGTGGTGAACACGCAGGTGCGCGTATTCAGCTTTACATTGCGCGTGATGAAGTGGGCGAGGATGTTTACGAAGCTTTTAAACATTGGGATATGGGCGACTTTTTAGGTGCCACTGGCCGCTTGTTTAAAACGCGCACAGGTGAGTTATCGATTCACGTCACCGAGCTGCGTTTGCTTGCAAAATCGCTGCGTCCGCTGCCAGAGAAATTTCACGGTTTGCAAGACCAAGAGGTGAAATATCGTCAGCGTTATGTGGATTTAATTACCAGTGAAGAAACGCGCGCCACATTTATTGCGCGCAGTAAAGTGGTGTCGGCTATTCGCAACTTTATGATTCAAAAAGAATTTTTAGAAGTAGAAACGCCAATGCTGCACCCGATTCCTGGCGGCGCGTCGGCCAAGCCGTTTATCACGCATCACAATGCCTTAGATATGCAAATGTTTATGCGTATTGCGCCCGAGTTATATTTAAAACGCCTAGTGGTGGGCGGTTTTGAGCGCGTGTTTGAGATTAACCGCAACTTTCGCAATGAAGGCCTAAGCGTTCGCCATAATCCAGAATTCACCATGATGGAATTTTACGCAGCGTATACCGATTACCACTGGTTAATGACCTTTACCGAGGATTGCATACGCGCTGCGGCCATTGCTGCGCGCGGCACAGCGGTGATATCTTACGATGGCAAAGAGGTTGATTTAAGCAAACCATTTGAGCGTTTAACCATTGTGGGCGCGATACAAAAATATGCCCCGCAATATGCGCTCGAACAATTAAATGATGCCAAATTTTTACGTGCCGAGATACTAAAACATGGCAGCAAACCATTCGACCATGCGGGTTTAGGTGCATTGCAATTGGCGCTGTTTGAAGAAACCGCCGAGGCGCAATTGTGGCAGCCGACTTATATTATCGATTACCCAGTAGAAGTTTCGCCGCTAGCCCGCGCCAGTGATAAAAACCCAGAAATCACCGAGCGTTTTGAGCTGTTTATCACAGGTCGAGAATTCGCAAACGGTTTTAGCGAGCTTAATGATGCCGAAGATCAAGCCGCGCGTTTTGCAGCGCAAATGAAAGCCAAAGAAGCGGGCGATGCAGAGGCCATGTATTACGATGCGGATTTTATTCGTGCGCTAGAGTATGGCATGCCGCCTGCGGGTGGCTGTGGCATTGGTATTGATAGGCTTGTGATGCTGATTACCGATTCGCCAAGCATTCGCGATGTGATTTTGTTTCCGCATATGCGCGCAGAAGCTTAGTTTAGGTAGGAGCGATTTTTAAATCGCGAAGGCGGTGGCGGCCATTCAAACATTGCTTTCGCGATTTAAAAATCGCTCCTACAAAAAGCCGTCTTTTTAGACGGCTTTTTTATTGTTGTAAATATGCTTCGGCTTATCTAAAAATAGTTCTGTGTCATCAAATTGTCACATAACTGCCTCAAAATTCGTCTGTTGAAATTTTTAACCAAAACGTTCTAACCGAGGATTATGAAATGAACTACAAACTAAGACAATTAGTGGCTGCAACACTAGCAGGCACGGCATTATTGGGCTTTGGCGCAAATACTTTTGCCGATACAACAGACGATATTGTGAATGCGCTAATTGCCAAAGGCGTATTGACTGAAGAAGAAGGTGCACTTTTAATTAATGCACGTGAGCTAGAAAAAGGCACTAAAGCCAAAACGCCTGCAACAAAATTTAAAGATGGCTTAATGTTTGAAAGTCCAGATGGCGATTTTAAAGCCAAGATTGCTGGCCGCATTCATGCTGATTATCGTATTTTTGATCATAATGATGGTGCAAACAATCCTGCACTACTGCCGGCAACAAGTATTACAAACTCAGTAGTGACGGCTAATCCAACCAATATTGGTGCTGATACATTTGATATTCGTCGTGCCCGTATTGGCTTTGAGGCTAAATATAAAAACTATTATGATGCAGTATTATCACTAGATATGGTTGGGGCGGCAAACAATGGTGGTAGTGCAACCAACTTGACCATTGTAGATCAGGCCTATTTAAATGTGGCTTGGTGGCAACCGGTACAATTTCGTTTTGGCGTATTTAAAGCACCAATGACTTTGGAAAAATTAACTAGCTCTAACAATATTGATTTTATGGAGCGCTCTTTTGTTAATGCTTTAGCGCCCAATGAGCAAATTGGTGCAATGGTGCATGGTGTACCAACTACCGGGGTCACTTACCAATTGGGTGCATTCAACGGTGGCCCAACTCGTGCAGCCGAATCAGATATACGTGAAGATGGTAAAGAGTTTGTAGCACGCGCTACAGTTAACTTTGCTGAAATTATGGGTAAGAAAGAAATGATTTCACATCTAGGTGTGTCTTTTTCTGATGGCGATTTACCACAAGGTGGTGTTGGTGCTAGCGGACGTACTGAATCTCGCGGTGCGACTTTCTTTAGAGCGCCTAGTTTTCAAAATAGCCCAACAAATTTTGATAGTAGCAATCGTCAACGAATTGGTTTAGAAGGTGCGTTCGCCTACAACCAATTTAAAGCGCAAGCTGAATGGATGAAGCAGACTGATAAATTTGACACTTTGGCTAGAGGCTATAATTTAGACACGGCTAACTGGTATTTGGAAGGTTTGTGGACGATTACTGGTGAAAAATATGCTGATGGCTACAAAAATGGTGCAATGGGTGCAATTAAACCGACTAAAGATTTTGATCCTTCAACATTTAGTGGCGGAGCGTGGGAAGTTGGTCTACGGTATAGTCAATTTGACGCATCTGATTATAATTCGATTGGTGTTGGCCAAGGCGTTGGTAGTGCAGATACAAGCATTACAACTAAAGCCGCTGGTTTTGCAAAAGCTAAAGCTTATACGGCAGGTGTTAAATTCTTACCGAACTCTAACATGCGTTTTATGCTGAACTATGTTAAAACAGACTTTAGTGATGTGATAGGCGGCGCAACTGGCGGTGTGGTTCTTAACAATAAGCGTATCGATGATGAACAAGCAGTGCTAATGCGTGCGCAGTGGATGTTCTAATGTAATCACCAATGCGGTTTGCAGCCGCATGTTTAGGCCCGCTCTTGTAGCGGGCTTTTTTATTGCCACAGATAATTCCTTACGCTAGACTTTGTTCCAATCACCTTGATAGTAGCGACTAATTTGCTTTATCGCGCCTACCTGTTCTGTGTTATCTAGGCTAAACAAATAAAGCCAGTTGTTATCAATTAGATTTTTGACAAACTGATACTTATTAACAACGTCTTGTATCGCCGATTGTGGCGCTTCTATATACACTGAAAGCCGGAGCGGCTGGTGCATCCATTGTTTACCATCATGTAAAGATTGCATGGATAGTCCAATGCGTAAATCGCCGCCATTGCCTTCAAATACGCCAATATTGCCCCCAACCACATTATGCAGTACTTTATTGCCACTGCCATATTTTAGGTTATCAGTTACCGATGCATAATATTGTAGGTTAATCCAATGTGTCACAATCATTGGCGCAGTCATTATCAGCTCCAGCACCTTAAAGTCTTTGTCGTTTTGCCAGCTGTAATCATGCAAAAAACTTCGACCTTCACAATTTAAATGCGCTGTACGATGGCGTGGCGCCACAATAAAACTGGCATTGTTGGCCAGCCCCCATTCTGGGCGAACCTGTGACCAATCTTTAGTTCGCTCTAAAATAGCGCTTTCAGTCGTTTGCTCGTTGGTTGTGCTAATGCCTAACTTTGTAGACCTTTCGATTCTTGCCAGGCTGCTAGCCGCTTCAAGCCATGTGTTTACTTGCTTGATGCGCTCACTATCAACAGGCCATTTTTTTAAGTCATACAAAGTAATATTGTCTGATGTGGTGTTATGAAGCCCTGCCAAAAAGCGTGTTTGCGCAGGAATAATGATGCCATCCAGCGCTAATACTGCACGAATATCAGCTGTGTTGAGCAAATCGGCCACTATGCGTACATTCACTTCACCAGTCTGCCCGCCGCATGCGCCGCAATCTAAACCTGCAGCATGGGCGTTATTGCAGGTTTCGCTGCCATGACCAATTAATAGCACAATGGGTGCAAAGTGTTGGGTTAGCGACATTGCACCCAAAATACCTGCAGCTAGATTCTTTCTATCGTCTAGGCTTAAATCGCCCGCTTCATTTGTTAGTGCAAATGTGGCTTGGCTCTTGGCATTTAGCGCATTAATAGGATGCTGATTATTTGATGGAAATAAGCTGGCTTTAAGTAGTTTGTAGGCATAAAAAATGCCAGTCGCCTCCACATAGGTAAATGTAGCGGGGGCAGAGCGACTAAATCGATGCCAACTTGCGATATTAGCAAACCTATTCTGGCGTTTATTGGCGCTTGTATTGGTTGATAAATTAATCTCTTGCGCACGAATAGTAGGCTTTAACAAACCTGGTAATTGTGGGCGTACCATTTCACTGCCCGCAGGCTGATATTCGATAGGCAAGCCAAAAAAACCTGCAAAACCAATGGTTTGAATATTTTTGTC
This sequence comes from Methylotenera sp., assembly GCA_014378845.1. Taxonomy (GTDB): domain Bacteria; phylum Pseudomonadota; class Gammaproteobacteria; order Burkholderiales; family Methylophilaceae; genus Methylotenera_A. Next base: position 51,112 of record JACMNB010000025.1, read on the forward strand.
TTGTTTTTCTAGGGCGCGTCTAAATACTTCTGAGCGCACATCAATACAAAAAGCAGCTTGCAAAATGGGTTGTTGTATTTTATTTGTTTCAGTATTTAGTAGAGACTTTTGCAAATTTTCTTGATAAGCGATTTCTGCTGCGCGTTGCCAACACCAATCTAATTTTTGTGCTGCCAAGTTGGCTGCCAACATGGCTGGCCAAGCTTGTAAATTGTTGTGCCAAGCTTGCTTTAACTCGGCAGATTCACAATGCCGCCAAATCACCAACGCCCATGCCATACGAATAGCCACTAGCTCATTCATCAACACATTTTCTTTACCGTTAAGTCGGTCTTGCCAGCGTAGATAAGCCACCCAAGAAGCCCAGCCATTGGTGTTTAGCAACAAGGCATGGCAATAATCCGTGATAGCATGTTCTGCTACTCCCAGCTCATTAATCGCGAGTGCGATTAGTTGCTCAGGTGTGTTGGGCAGGGTTTTAAATACTGATGATAAATGTTTAACGCCCATTAAAATTTCAATGCCGACGTCTTGCCTCACCATTAACAGCCAGCTTTGGTAAAGACCAGTTTGTGATGGAAATTGCAGCATGCTGCCTTGGTTAAAATAAGCTGCGCAAAATTGACTAATCTGCTGGCTAATTTCATCGTGCCAAGACATTTCATGGTTTAGATCGCGTGTGTCGTCTAATAAATCACTGAGCAGCTTAATTTGATTATCGGTAGATTTAAGTGCTAAAGATTTAAACTCCAAGCGATTTACAAGTGCTTCAATAGTTACATCAAGCTGTTGCTCTTTAGCGGCTTTAGCTATATGTGTCTTAAGAATAGTGTTGTTTTGCCAGCCACTTAAGTAATAGTCACTTGGCATTAAACAATTGATATTGGCAAGCGTTTTTAGCTTGGCCGAGACGGCTTCGATGGGTTGGTCCGTCATCTCCCACCAAGGGTTTACTGCAATAAATTGATCAAGCGGCCAAGTTGGTGCAATTGCAGCGCATGCCTTATCAATCGCATCTTTCATCTGCGTAGTCAGCATGTTTGCTTGTGTATTTTGTTTCAGGTTACTCATCAAGAAAAGCCTTTTTAAAGGTTGAATGGTATGGTTGAATTTATTTATTGAATTTATTTGCTGAATTTATTATTAAGTGACGCGCTGGCAGCTTCACTGGCCATACTTTTAAGGTGATTCTGGTAGCCCATTCGTCAAGATAAAATCCAGCGTACAAATTAAGGTATAGCCATTGGCCAAACTTGCTATTAGGGTGATAGCGTAAAGTGATGTACCCAAAAAATAGGGTAGTAAACAGTATCAACACCCAAGCAAGCATCAATCCATTTAACGCTGGTTGCAAAATACTATGAGGTAGCAGATTGCTAAATAGCGCGTGCCAAGCAACATAAAGCAGCACAACGCCCAATGCCATTAGGCCAATAGGTATTATTTTTGTGCGGCCTAATAAGTTTTCACTGAGTAGTATGGTGATAGCAATGCTGACAATAGCGGCGATGGCTAAAAAGCCATTCTGATTATTGGCAAATGTTTGCGTCGCTAAAAATAACAGGCTAACTAAAAGCACGGCTAATGCAGATGCTGTTAGCCATTGTAGAGGCCTAGGTGAAGCTGTTGGCGCAACATGGCTTTTAGCCAAATTTTCTTGCAGATAGTGTCGCACCGCATCGCCCGAGCTTAAAAATGTATAGGCTTTATAAAATGAATGGGCAATTAAATGTAGCAAGGCTAGCTCGTACAAGCCCAACCCGCATTCAAGCAGCATAAAGCCCATTTGTGCACAAGTAGACCATGCCAACATCACTTTTATGCTAATGCGCGTCATCATAATTAAACTGGCAACGATTGCTGTAATGCCGCCTACAATCAGTAACAGCCATTGTGCAATGAGGCTTTGCAAAATTAGCGGCGACAATAAAATCATCAAAAATCCACCCATATTAATAATGCCAGCATGTAAGAGCGCAGAAACAGGCGTGGGTGCTTCCATCACTTGCATTAGCCAGCCATGTAGTGGCAACTGCGCGCATTTGAGCATCGCAGCAATCGCAAACATCACAGCAGCTAACTGACTTAAGTGATTGGCTGGCTGCATAGGTTGTTGCAAGGCTAGTTGATAATACGTAAGCACCTCAGAGATGAAAAAAGTATGGTGAAGGTGATATAAAAGCGCGATGCCAGTAATCACACAGACATCTGCCAAGCGACTGATCAAAAACTTTTTATGGGCTGCCAGCGCGGCGCGTGGGCGATTAGGGTAGAACATCAGTAGCTGGTGTAAGCTAACACTGATACCAATCCATGCCATACAAAAAATGACAAAGTGATTGCTTGTAATCACCACAGATACGCTTGCCAGCGTTAGCATAAACCAATATTGATACTGCATTTCTCTTGGTTCTTGGTTGAGGTAGTTTTTTGAAAATCTAATAATCACCAGTGCAACAATGGTAATTAAGCACAGCATAATTAAACTTAATGACTCTACACGCATGAATCTAACTATATGATTTAAAATACTATTTTCTATAATATCGTGATTAATTTTTAATAATAAATGACTTATGCTGGCGATTACTGTTGCGCCTAAACTAAGCCAAACTGCCAAAAATGACCAGCGCCAAGATACGTCTTTAGTATTTTTTTGAAATAAAATTAACATTGCCGATAAGGTAAAAATGACTGGCACTGCAAGCACTGATAATTGACTTAACTCTTGAAGATAGCGCATAGAAATTTCCTTAATTATTTAATGCACATTATTAAATAATTAAAAAACTAAGTAAAATAGTTATAACTTAGCTATTCAATCTGTTTTAAAGAACGTTTATACTAACGATATGAGCCGACTTAATTATCATCATCTTTACTATTTTTGGTCTGTGGCAAAAGTAGGCAACTTAACGCAAGCTGCAAAAAAACTGCATGTTTCTCAATCGGCGCTTTCTATGCAAATTAAGCAATTAGAAGATGTGTCTGATACCCGATTATTTGACCGAATGGGCAGAACGCTAACACTGACAGAGGCAGGCAGAATAGTATTGGGCTATGCCAACGAAATTTTTAGCAATGGCGAGGAGCTGGAGGCCTTTTTAAAACAAGGCAAGCAATCTCATCGTCAACTAATTCGCATTGGGTCAATCTCCACATTATCTAGAAATTTTCTTGAAGCGTTTGTAGCGCCGTTATTACCTAGAAGCCTTGTCAGTATTAGCATGCAATCTGGCAGGCTGGATGATTTATTGTATCGCCTGCAAACGCATGCCATAGATATAGTACTTTCCAATATTAGTGTGCAAAGCGATGCGGAAAATAAGTGGCGTTGCCAATTAATTGCGCGGCAGCAAGTATCGGTAATTGGGCCGCCAGATAAACAACACGGTACTCATTTTCCCGAAGACTTTAAAAATTATCGCTGGCTGCTACCCAGTCGGCAAAGTGAGATTCGCGCTGCTTTTGATTCACTGTGTGGCCAATGGCAATTTGAGCCAGATATTCTTGCTGAAGTAGATGATATGGCCATGCTACGTTTATTAGCGCGTGATTCTGGCGCATTATCGGTACTACCAAAAGTGGTAGTGCGAGATGAAATTAGCCGAGGAGAGCTGGAAGAGTATGCTACTTTGCCTAATATTTTTGAAAATTTTTATGCTATTACCACCAAAAAACAATATCAACCGAGTGCCCTATCAGAACTTTTATTACAACAAAGTGAGATGTTATTAAGCGAATAGCATGATAAGATTTTTAGATTAAAAACTCATATCATTTATAATATTAATATAATTAAATAGAAGATAAAGATTTTATGTACACACACCCAAACACTAACCGTGCAAACATTAAGCCACAACAAGCGTTAGAAATTTTAATCGAAGGCAACGAAAGATTTGTAACCAATCGTTCAGCCCATCGAGAACATTCAAATATCATCAAAATTGCCAATGCAGAGCAACAGCCTTTTGCGTCTTTTTTAAGCTGTAGCGATTCACGCGCACCAGTAGAGTTGCTATTTGATCAGGCATTAGGTGATATTTTTAGTGTACGTTTGGCGGGCAATATCGCGTCAGATAAATGCATAGGTAGTTTAGAATTTAGCAGCAAATACTTAGGCAGCAAGCTGATTGTGGTAATGGGTCATAGTAGTTGCGGCGCGGTTAAAGCGGCTTGCGATGACTTTAAAGATGGTCATATTGGTGAAATTATCAATATGATTAAGCCTGCTATTCGCCACGAAAAAACCGTGACGGAAGATAGAACATCTAAAAATGACGCTTTTGTAGAAAAGATTTGCGCACTTAATGTGAAATATCAAATCGATCAAATTATTCGTACCAGCGATATTATTCAAGACATGCTAACCGCCAAGCAAATTGGTGTGGTGGGCGGCGTTTATGATTTAAATACTGGCGTGGTGCGGTTTTTGCCAGATAGCTTAATGCTGTAAATATGGTAGGTAGGAGCAATTTTTCACGTACGAATAATCTGCTTTAGCAGATATATTCTACGGGGAAGCCCAAAGCTGGCTTAAATCGCGAAATAGCGATATAAAATTTCGTGCAATGAATTGCGCTCTTACCATATTAGCGGTGGCCTTCTTTAGCCATATTGATGGAATATTTGGGGATTTCAATCACCAAATCAGTGGTGCCAACCATTGTTTGGCAAGATAACCTAGAGTTTGGCTCTAAACCCCACGCTTTATCCAGCAAATCATCTTCTTTATCTTCTGATGCATTCAAGGTTTTAAAGCCTTCGCGAATAATCACATGGCAAGTGGTGCAAGCACAGGCTTGGTCGCAAGCGTGATCAATGTCGATGTCATTATTTAATAAAACATCGCAAATGCTTTCGCCCGTTTTGGCCTCAATCGCCGCGCCTTCTGGGCAAAGCTCTACGTGCGGTAGTACAATAATTTGTGGCATTTTGATTCCTAATTTCTTTAAAATATCGGCATTCTGGCATAGGCTTAGTTTTTGTAGGAGCAATTTTTAAATCGCGAAATCTATCAGAATATATTCAGCAGCTCTTTCGCGATCTAAAGATCGCTCCTACAAGTTTAAATTCTCTAAACTTTTGCCCGCCAGCGCACGGCTCACACTAGCATCCATGCGCTTTGCCGCAAAGTTTTCTGTTGCTGTATTGAGCGCTTCAGTGGCTTGGTGAATGGCGTGTGCGTCGTCACCAAGTATGAGTTGCTCAAACGCTGCTAATTGCGTGTGTATACTTTCAGCCTCTGCTCCGCTTAATAAGTGCGCATCTTGCTGCAACGCCGCTCTAATGGCTTGCGTTAAGCTCTGCGCATCTACTTTAGCCTCATTCAACATGCGTGCATTTTTATCGCTCTCGGCCGCGCCAAAGCTACTTTTAAGCATTTCTAGCATTTGTTCATCACTTAAGCCGTAACTAGGCTTAACAATAATATTTGCTTCAACGTTGCTAGTGATTTCGCGCGCAGAAACGCTTAATAAACCATCTGCATCAACGGTAAAAGTTACGCGAATCCGCGCCGCGCCTGCCACCATTGGCGGTATGCCGCGCAGCTCAAACTTGGCAAGGCTGCGGCAATCGGTTACCAACTCGCGCTCGCCTTGCAGCACGTGAATGCTCATGGCGGTTTGGCCATCTTTAAAGGTGGTGAACTCTTGCGCGCGGGCGATGGGCAATGTGCTGTTGCGCGGAATCACCTTTTCCACCAAGCCGCCCATGGTTTCTAAACCTAATGATAGCGGAATCACATCTAGCAATAATAAGTCTTGCTCGCTACGGTTGCCCGCAAGCGTATTGGCTTGAATCGCCGCGCCTAGCGCCACAACTTTATCGGGGTCTAAATTAGTGAGCGGCGTTTGCTTAAAAAAGTCGGCCACCGCCAAACGAATTTGCGGCATGCGCGTTGCGCCGCCCACCATTACCACGCCTTTAATATCGTCGATACTGAGCGCGGCATCGCGCAATGCTTTTTTGGTTGGCGTTAGCGTTTTTTGCACTAAAGTTTGTGTTAACTCATTGAATTGTTTGGTGCTTAGAGTTAAGTCAATCAGCTCGCCATTGCTTAATTTACAAGTAATTTGCGCGTTGGTATGGTCGGTTAGCCATTCTTTGGCTTCGCGCGCTTTGGTGAGTAGAAGCCGAGTATCTTTTGCATTTACAGGTGCGCATTTGCTTTGCTCTAATATCCAACAAAAGATGCGGCGGTCAAAATCGTCGCCACCCAAAGCGCTATCGCCGTTGGTACTTAATACTTCAAACACACCTTTTGCCAGTTTTAAAATGCTTACATCAAACGTGCCGCCGCCAAGGTCATAAATCACATAAGTGCCTTCAGAGCCATTATCTAAGCCATACGCCACCGCAGCAGCGGTCGGCTCATTTAGCAGTCGCAGTACGTTTAAGCCTGCCAGTTGCGCCGCATCTTTAGTAGCTTGGCGCTGCGCATCGTCAAAATAAGCTGGCACGGTGATCACCGCGCCAACTAATTCACCGCCTAGGCTTTGTTCAGCGCGTTTTTTTAAACTTTTTAAAATTTCAGCCGACACATCTACGGCGTTTTTAACGCCAGCACGGGTATGAATTTGCACTAATTGTTTTGATTCGGCCGCATCACTATTTAAGAATTGATAGGGCTGCTGCGAAATATCGATGTCTTTTAAGCCGCGCCCCATAAAACGTTTAGCCGACACGATAGTATTTTGTGGATCTAGCGATTGCGCGGCTTGCGCGGCATAACCGACATCAACTTGGTTTGATGCAATCCCATCATCTGGCAAATAGCGAACAACTGAAGGCAATAAGGCGTGGCCATCTTCGTCTAGCAAAACGGTCGCCTGACCGCTACGCACGGTGGCCACGAGTGAGTTGGTGGTGCCAAGATCAATGCCCACCGCCAGCTTATGTTGATGCGGCGCGGTAGATTGGCCAGGTTCGGAGATTTGTAGAAGTGCCATTTTTAGTCGTTAGTGGATAGTCGTTAGTAGATAGCAAAATCGTCTGTCATTCCCACGAAAGTCGGAATCCAACGTCTTTAACGTCACTAGATTCCGACTTTCGTCGGAATGACAGAAAGGGGGTAGTTGTGTGTTGAATGAGCTGTTAAATGACATGTGATTTGGTAGGCCTTACTCTAAATGCTCGATGGCTTTGTGAATATCGGCGCACACTTTATCGATGAAAATCAGTTTGCGCGTGGTGTCAGTTGCGGCAACATTATCTTGTTTTTCGTCAAAATAGTCGGCTAAATCATCTTGTAAAATGTTGGCCTCAGTTTGCATTTCTGCCAGCAAATTTTCTAGCGTATCGAGGTCTTTTGCATGCTTGGCATCGTCCAAGGTTTCGCGCCATTCCAGTTGCTGCATTAAAAAATCCGCAGCCATTTGCGTATTTTTTTCGTCAATTGCATCAATGCCTTGTTGCAGTAACAAATATTTGGCGCGATTGGCAGGGTTTTTAAGTGTTAAATACGCTTCATTTGCCAATGTTGCGGTTTGCATAGAGGCAATTTTTTCGGCAGATGTACAAGTCACAAAACGATCTGGATGGCTTGCAGATTGGATTGCGCGGAAGTTGGTTTCTAGTAAGCTCAAATCAACATTAAACTGTTGTGGTAGTGAAAAAAATTTAAAGTAGTTCATCCGCGTCTATCTGCGTTTATCTGCGGAAAAAAATTAAACCGTGAAACTTTCGCCGCAACCACACTCGTCTTTTACATTCGGATTGTTAAACTTAAAGCCTTCATTTAAGCCTTCTTTGGTGAAGTCGAGTTCGGTCCCATCGATATAAGCCAAGCTTTTTGGGTCAACAATTACCTTAACGCCAAAGCTGTCAAACGCTGTGTCTTCAGCTTGCATGTCGTCCACAAATTCAAGCGTATAGGCCATGCCAGAACAGCCGGTAGTTTTAACGCCTAAGCGTAAACCAATGCCTTTGCCACGATTGCTAAGGAACTTTTCGACGCGGTTTGCCGCAGTTTGTGTGAGTGTAATTGCCATAATGCTTTTCCGTTTGATTGTAGGAGCGGATTTATCCGCGATAAGTAAATCTGCAAATCGCGAATACATTCGCTCCTACCGTTAAATTAAGCGGCTACTTTTGCTGCCAATTGCTTGGCTTTAATATCGGCTACCGCTGCCTTAATCGCGTCTTCTGCCAATACAGAGCAGTGAATTTTTACTGGCGGCAGCGCTAATTCTTCGGCGATTTCAGAATTTTTAATCGCGTAAGCTTGATCAATGGTGCGGCCTTTAAGCCATTCAGTCACCAATGAGCTAGACGCAATAGCCGAGCCGCAGCCATAGGTTTTAAATTTAGCATCTTCAATAATGCCGCTATCATTAACCTTAATCATCAACTTCATTACATCGCCGCAAGCAGGTGCGCCCACCATGCCAGTGCCCACATTTGGGTCGTTTTTATCTAAACTGCCAACGTTGCGAGGGTTTTCGTAGTGATCTAAAACTTTGTCGCTGTATGCCATGATTCTTACTCCTTTAGTTTTTTGTAAGAGCGGATTTATCCGCGATACATCATTTTCGCGAATAAATTCGCTCCTACATTAATGTGCTGCCCACTGGACTTTGGAAATATCCACGCCGTCTTTAAACATTTCCCAAAGTGGGGATAATTCTCTTAATTTTTCAATCTTACTTTTCATCAAATCGATGGTGTAATCCACATCTTCTTTAGTGGTGAATCGCCCAATACTAAAGCGAATTGAGCTGTGCGCTAACTCATCGCTGCGGCCCAAAGCACGCAATACGTAACTTGGCTCTAAGCTGGCCGATGTACAAGCAGAGCCGCTAGAAACCGCGATGCCTTTCACCGCCATAATGAGCGATTCGCCTTCAACATAATTAAAACTAATGTTCAAATTATGCGGAATGCGGTGTTCAAGGTCACCATTTACATAGGTTTCCTCAATGCCCTGCAGGCCAGTCAGTAAGCGGTCCCTCAGCATACGAATACGCTCATTTTCGGTCGCCATTTCTAATCGTGCCAACCTAAACGCCTCGCCCATGCCAACGCACTGATGCGTGGCTAATGTGCCGCTACGCATACCGCGCTCGTGACCGCCGCCGTGCATCTGCGCTTCAATGCGAATGCGCGGTTTACGGCGCACATACAGCGCGCCGATGCCTTTTGGGCCATAAGTTTTATGCGCGCTAAAGCTCATTAAATCAACAGGCAGTTGCTCTAAATCAATCACCACTTTACCCGTGGCTTGCGCGGCATCCACATGAAAAATCACGCCTGCGGCGCGGCAAATATTGCCGATTGCGGTTATATCTTGAATCACGCCAATTTCATTATTTACCATCATTACACTGGCTAAAACTGTATCGGGCTGAATGGCCGCTTTAAACTTGTCTAAATCAACCAAGCCATTTGGCTCAGGCTCTAAATAGGTGGCGGTAAAGCCTTGACGCTCTAACTCGCGCACCGCGTCAATTACCGCTTTGTGTTCCGTTGCAATGGTTAAAATATGCTTGCCTTTGGTGTTGGCATAAAAGTTCGCCGCACCTTTAATGGCCAAGTTGTTCGACTCAGTCGCGCCCGATGTCCAGACGATTTCGCGCGGATCTGCGCCGACTAATTTAGCGACTTCTTCACGAGCGTTTTCAACGGCTTTTTCGGCCGTCCAGCCATAAGGGTGGCTGCGCGAAGCAGGGTTGCCATAATGCTCAGATAAATACGGAATCATCACATCTGCCACGCGCGGGTCAACTGGCGTTGTTGCGGAGTAATCTAAATAAATTGGGTTTCTATCTTCCATTGATTGCTTTCTATTTAAAAATCTTTTAACTTATTTCAATATCAATCTTGCTTTTCTGTAAGAGCGAATTTATTCGCGATACATTTTTTCGCAAATAAATTCGTTCTTACCAGTACTTATGCGGCAATGGCTATCAAATTGCGTAATCTTGCTACTTCTTGCGCTAACACTTTTAAAAAATGCTGCACTTGATCAAGCGTATTGGTCATTCCAAAACTCACGCGTACAGCGCCTTTTGCTAAATCTTCTGGTACACCCATGGCCAGCAATACATGGCTTGGTTCGCCGCTATAACTGCTACAGGCAGAGCCGCTAGCAACCGCAAAGCTTGCTTTATCTAGCGCAGTCACCAAAGTTTCACCATCTAAAAAGGTTTCGCCATCTAAATTGTTAAACGCAAAAAAGCTCGTGTTGGGGATACGTAAACCGTGATGCCCAAAAATGACTGCGTTTAGCTTGCTTAAACCAGCCTCTAAATGTTTACGCAGGCTTTCTGTTTGGGTATCAAACGCAACTAAATTATTCATGGCTAGCTCGCAAGCCGCGCCAAAACCCACAATTGCTGCCACATTTTCTGTGCCGCTACGTAAACCACGCTCTTGCCCACCGCCATATAGCAGCGGTTGAATATCAATACGTTTATCTAACACCAATGCGCCCGCGCCCAGTGGCCCGCCAATTTTATGGCTAGAAACCGTCATGGCATGCACGTTTAATGCAAAAAAATCGACTGGTATTTTACCTAGCGCTTGCACCGCATCGGTATGCATATACGCTTTGTGTTCGCGCGCCAATTCGGCAATTTTTGCAATGTCTTGTATCGCGCCAGTTTCGTTGTTTGCCAACATTACCGATACTAGATTTGTGGGGGCTTGCAACAGTTTTTGCAAGTGCGCGGCGTTAATACTACAGTTAGAATCAACCGCAATGCTAAGTGCTTTATAACCGCCAGCTTGCATGGCAAGTGCAGGGCGCGATACGCATGGATGCTCAATTGCGCTGGTTAAAATTTGCGCTGGCTGCAAATTAGCGCAAATGCCGCGCACGGCAAAATTATTAGCCTCAGTGCCGCTGGCGGTAAACACAATTTGATTGGCATAGGCACCCACTGCGGCGGCCACTTGTTCGCGCGCATGCTCAACAGCGGCGCGGGCAGTGCGGCCAAAGCTATGTTGACTCGTCGCGTTACCATGCTGATGCACCATAAACGGTAACATCGCCTCGAGCACTTCTGTTTTAAGCGCAGTCGTGCTGTTGTGATCAAGATAAACTGGTGACATTTTAAGCCGTTACTTCCTCAGCAACTAAAGGTGCGGCGCAAGTTTTGCGCGGGGTAAAGCTAATTTCGCTCGCATTATCAACAGCATTGCCAGCATCAGTTTGACGTTTATTTTCAACTAATTCTGCCAGTGTAACGCCAGATAAATAATCTAAAATTTTGTTATTGAGAGATGCCCATAAATCATGCGTCATGCAGCGGCCCTCGCTATGACAATCTTCTTTGCCGCCGCATTGCGTTGCATCAATAAGCTCGTCCACCGCAGTAATAATATGCGAAACTGAAATCTGTGCATGCGGTTTTCCCAAGCGATAACCGCCGCCAGGCCCGCGCACGCTAGTCACCAAGCCTTGGCGACGCAAGCGCGAAAATAATTGCTCTAAGTATGACAAAGAAATAGCTTGGCGCTCACTGATGCCAGCCAGCGTGACAGGTTTCACGTCTTCATTCAACGCTAAGTCTAGCATCGCAGTGACAGCAAAACGGCCTTTGGTGGTGAGTCTCATAATCCTTGCATTCTATAATAACCTACTAATTTAGTCAATTATTAACTGGCTTTAGTTCAATGATTGTTTTTAATAAATCTTACTTAAGCCCGTCATTCTGAGGGTAGCGAAGAATCCATTACTTTGTTTGATGTTTACTGGATTTTTAGCCGCCCTCAGAATGACGGCAGGGTGTTAGTTTTTGGCTTTTGTGCGCGGTTTAAAAATAACTTTAAATAATATTTTTTTTCGCTCCAAATGCTTCAGCCACTTCGCCATCAGCATCTGCCATTTGCGCTATTTGCGTTTTAAGGGCTTGTAAATCTGCGTCTTGCTTGGTAACGTGTTGCAGCAAACCTTGCAAGGCTTTTGCTAATGGGTCATCATCATCGCCGCCCACCGCATAGGCGCTAAATTTGGCGATTTGCGCGGCCGCTTTTGCTTTTTCTTCTTCCAAAATACGCGCAGGAATGCCCACCGCGGTGGCGTTTTCAGGCACATCTTTCACCACCACAGCGTTGCTGCCGATTTTGGCGTTTTTACCAATGGTAATTGGGCCAAGCACTTTTGCGCCAGCGCCAATTACCACGCCAGATTGTAAGGTTGGGTGACGCTTGCCCTTGTTCCACGAGGTTCCGCCCAAGGTAACGCCATGATACAGCGTGCAATCATCGCCAATAATGGCGGTTTCGCCAATCACCACGCCCATGCCGTGATCGATAAATACGCGGTGGCCAATGGTCGCGCCTGGGTGAATTTCAATCCCGGTTAAAAAACGCCCAATGTGCGAAAACATGCGCCCAAGCCAATAGAATCGGGCTTTCCACAGCCAATGTGAAAAGCGGTGCATAATAAGCGCATGCACGCCAGGATAGGTGGTGAGAATTTCAAAATGCGTACGCGCTGCGGGGTCGCGCTCAAACACAATTGAAATATCTTCTTTTAGATGATTAAACATTTATTGAAATTAAGTTATAAAGCACTATTATGCCACAAGCACTAATTGTTGACTAATTTAGTAGGGTAAATAACATTGCACAAAACAATTCATCAAGTTTTAGTTTTGATCATGGTTTCTGTTTTGAATATGCCACTGATTGTGCATGCAAAACAGCTAAATCATCACGCTAAGCATGCGTCTAAAGCCAATAGCAATAAACTGCCTGATAAAATGATTGGCTTAGCCTCATTTTATGGTGGTAAATTTAATGGAAGGCGCACTGCCAGCGGCGAAAAATTTAATCATCATGCGTTAACCGCGGCGCATAAAACTCTGCCTTTTGGCAGCAAAGTGCAAGTCACTAATTTGCGAAACGGCAAAAGTGTGGTCGTGCGCATTAACGATCGTGGTCCGTTTGTAAAAGGGCGAATTATCGATTTGTCGAAAGCGGCAGCCAAACAAATCGGTCTTAGTAGCTCGGGTACTGCGCGTGTGAAGCTTGAAGTGCTTAAAAAGTAAAATAATCAAAAAATTAAATGATTAATATTTACTGTGTTTGCGCGGTGCTTGCGTTAACGTTAGCACGCCGCGCAGCAAATTAATTTCTTCTTTTTCTAGGCGGGCGCGGCTATATAAACGGCGCATGCGTTCAAACAATTTTTTTGGCGCCTTTGGGTTAAGATAACCAATATGTAACAACGTTTCTTCTAAGTGTGCATAAAAACGCTCTAATTCTTCATTGGTTGCCAGCAGGTTTAAACTGGCCTTGTCAGTTGGCGCGCTGCTTAGCAAATTTGGTGCGCTGGCAAGGCTGAGCATTCTTAATTCGTAACACACTAATTGCACAGCCATTGATAGGTTGAGCGATGAATATTCGGGATTCGCTGGAATCATCGCCAGCAGTTGGCAGCAATCAAGCTCGGCGTTGGTTAAGCCGCTCATTTCGGTGCCAAATACAATAGCCACTGGCTGGGTAGCCGCATAATCATTGGCTTGCAGGGCAGCCTCACGTGCATTAACCGTCTCAAGGCTTAAATAACGTTTACGCGCGCTTAAGCCAATGGCAAAACCGCAGCCCACTAAAGCTTCGCTCAAAGTTTGCGTCACAATCGCATTATCTAATACGTCGTCCGCGCCTGCCGCCATGGCGGTTGCTTGCTCGTTAGGGTATTTTGCTGGTTGTACTAAATAAAGGTGCTTAAAGCCCATGGTTTTCATGGCGCGCGCGGTGCTGCCAATGTTGCCAGGGTGGCTGGTTTGGCAAAGTACGATGCGAATATTGTCAAAAATTGATTGATTACTCATTAAAAATTAACTGCTTTCAGTCTTCCCACTTGTCTCCCGCACGCGGGCGAGGGAGTTTATAGAAGCGCCTATTAATGCTAAAATGCTATTTTAACAGTTCTTTAACATTGTTTTTTTGTTTTTCCATCACGCACATGGCGGTAAGTCGGCCTCTGTATTACATATAGCGCGGTGGATAAAGCGCAAGGCGCAAAAGACAAAAATACTGAAGAATAGTATATTGAGTACAGCAAAGTATTTTTGTATTTGCAACGCCGCGATTTGCCATCGCAATTATCGAATGATTGACTATTAGTAAAGACCACAAACATGCATCCAATGCTCAGTATTGCAGTAAAAGCCGCGCGCGAAGCGGGCCGAATCATCAACAAAGGCTCTAACGACGTTGGCGCATTGACGGTTACTGCCAAAAATTTTAACGATTTTGTATCAGAAGTTGATCATACTGCCGAGCAGTCAATTATTGACACCATTAAATACGCTTATCCTGACCACGGATTTTTGGGCGAGGAGTCTGGCGACACCAATAAAGACGCCGAAAATATTTGGATTATCGACCCGCTAGATGGCACTACTAATTTTTTGCATAATTTTCCGCAATACTGCGTATCGATTGCCTTGCAGCAAAAGGGAGTGCTCACACAGGCGGTCATTTACGACCCCGTGCGCAATGATTTATTTACCGCTACCAAAGGCCGCGGCGCGTTTTTAAACGATAAACGCATTCGCGTTGCCAATCGCGGCAAATTGCAAACAAGTTTGATTGGCACAGGCTTTCCGTTTCGCGATTTTACGCATTTGGATACTTACATGGCGATGTTTAAAGATATGATTAAAAGCACCGCTGGCCTACGCAGGCCAGGTTCTGCCGCGTTAGATTTAGCCTACGTTGCGGCAGGCTTTACTGACGGTTTTTTTGAGCTTAATTTATCAAGCTGGGATATCGCTGCAGGTGGCTTGTTAGTGCAAGAGGCTGGCGGTATTGTGGGCGATTTTCAAGGCAATGAAAGTTGGTTAACAACGGGCAATATTGTGGCGGGTAACGCTAAAATATTCTCGCAAATGTTGCAAGTGCTGGCGCCACATTTAACGCCAGCGCAAAAAACTCAGATTGCTTAAAATGAGCATTTTAAGCGAAGTATTTCAGAAGCCAAGTGGAAAGTTGTTAGTGCGCGCCAAACATTTCTTCGTTAAGTTTACGGTCAACTTGCGCGGCCAGCTGAAATAGTTGGTCATCTTCACTTAATTTTACTCGGTTAAAAAATTCAGTCTTATATTCATTATCATAAGCCAATTTTTCTAAATCAATCGGGCCCATTACTTGTCGGCAACGGGCTAAAAATTCTGCATAAACGGCCAAGCTGTCGGTTGTATTGTTGGTTAAATTAGTCAGTTTTTTCATGAATAGCATTCATCAATAATAGTGATAACTGAATGACAGCAGGTTTTATGCCAAAAAAATTGGCCCATTAGTGTATTGATTTTGTTGGGTATTTTTGGAGACTTGCGCAAAACTAGAAAAAAAGTGATGAATATTCCGCAAGCTTGTTGAAACACTAAATGTTGGAGTGTTGGCTTATTCGCTTAAGTGTTAGCGTGTACAATGCACGCATCATTCAAATGCATTATTTTTAGGCGTTAATGAAATTTTCTACAAGCAATTTTGAGCTAACAGCAAACGATTTAAGCGCAGTGCGCGGCGAGCGTTTGTTGTTTAAACAGCTTAATTTTTCGTTAAAAAACGGCACGATTTTATACTTGCAAGGTGCAAACGGCACTGGCAAAACCACATTGCTGCGCATGCTATGCGGTTTATCTAAGCCTTATTCCGGCGTTATAAATTGGTGCGGCAATAATATTAACGAGTTAGCAGAAGATTTTCATCAAAATATTCTATACATTGGCCATTTGCCCAGCATTAAAGAAGATTTAACCGCCTTAGAAAACTTACAGTTTTCCCTCGCTTTAACGGGCGATAGCTTTGACTTTGCCCATGCGTGCGAGGTGCTGAAATTGTTGGGTTTGGGTAAAGCTCTGCATTTGCCCACACGCGTGTTATCGCAAGGCCAAAAGCGCCGCGTGGCATTGGCGCGGCTTTGGTTGCAAAATTTGCCATTGTGGATTTTAGATGAGCCATTTACCGCGCTGGACGTGGCTGCGACTGAATTGCTAAAGCAAAAGATTGAACATTTTGCTAATGCTGGTGGCGTGGTGGTGATGACGACGCATCAAGAAGTGTTGATTAATGCACCCAATTTTGTGCAATTGCGGCTAGAAGATTTAGACAAACCAAACCATAATCTAAAAAATTAATGAAAAAAAAGTTAAGCACATTGAGCGTACTTTATCGGGTGTTAGCGCGGGATATTCGCGTGGCATTGCGCCGCCAATCAGATGTGGCGGCGGTATTCTTCTTTTTTATTATAGCGGCCAGCTTATTTCCGCTGGGTTCAGGCGCCGATCCAAAGCTACTTAAAGCGATGGCGCCAAGCGTGTTGTGGGTAACGGCGCTGTTATCGTGCATGCTATCGTTATCGCGCATTTATGCCAGCGACCATGCCGATGGCACTTTAGAGCAGATTATGCTGTCGAATCAACCAACGGTGCTGATTGTATTGATGAAAATACTGGCGCATTGGGCGCTGTCGGGGTTGCCTTTGGTGCTAGTCGCGCCGCTTATTGGCGTGCAATTTAATTTAAGCGGGGCAGAGCTGCAAACTTTAGCACTTTCACTCTTGATGGGTACGCTGGCATTAAGTTTAATTGGCAGTATTGGCGCCGCGCTGACTCTCGGCATTCGTGGTACAGGCGTGCTGATTGCGATTTTGGTGTTGCCGCTGTATATTCCGGTGCTGGTTTTTGGCGCAGGCGCGGTTAACGCAGTTTCGATTGGCATGAGTGCAAATGGCGCATTATCGCTATTAGGCGCAGTATTGGCGATGGCGCTAGTATTTTCGCCATTGGCGTCAGCCGCAGCCCTAAGCATTGCGTTAGAGTAAACTTAAGCTGTTCGTCTATGTATTTATTAAATGCGGTAATCAATAATCAAGTAAAGATTTAAAATATCGCAAGGCATTTGAATGAAAAATATTGATACAAAAACCGATTTGCAAAGATTAAAATTTAATTGGCTGCAATTTGCCTCGCCAAAAACGTTTTATCCGCTTGCGGGCAAAATAATTCCTTGGTGCGCGGCAGGCGCGGCAATTTTAATTGCGTATGGCTTGTATTTGGGCTTGCTGGTTGCGCCAACCGATTTTCAACAGGGTGAAGGTTATCGCATTATTTTTGTGCATGTGCCAGCAGCTTGGTTTTCGATGTTTTTATATTTGCTCATGGCGCTATACGCGGGCTTAGGTCTAGTGCTTAACGCGCGGCTAAGTTACATGATGGCGACCGCAATCGCGCCGACTGGCGCAATGTTTACGCTAGTTGCTTTAGTCACTGGCTCGCTATGGGGCAAGCCCATGTGGGGCGCATGGTGGGTGTGGGATGCGCGTTTGACGTCTGAATTAATTTTGTTATTTTTGTATATTGGCTATTTTTCACTAAAAGCGGCGATTGACGATAAAAACCGCGCCGATAAAGCCAGTGCAGTTTTGGCAATTGTAGGTGCGATTAACGTGCCGATTATTTATTTTTCGGTTAAATGGTGGAACACCTTGCATCAAGGCGCATCGGTTAGTTTAACGCAAGCGCCTGCCATGGCGGCAGTGATGCTTAAAGGCATGCTGGTGATGACGATTGGTTTTTGGCTGTATAGCATCGCAGTGGTGCTGATGCGCGTGCGGGCAGAAATTTTAGAGCGTGACAGCAAAGCAGCCATGTTACGGCTAGATTAAATAAGATAAAGATTTACCTTAAGATAAAGACGAAGGAAAAAGCATGCAATGGCATAGTGTCAAAGATTTTTTAGCAATGGGTGGTTACGCTTTTTACGTGTGGGGGTCGTTTGGCATCACGTTTTGCTGCATGGCAATTGAGCTATTGATGCTACAAAGCCGCCGCCAAAGAATCATGCAGGCAGTGAAACAAGAAGCCATTTAATCAGCATTTAAGTGATGAAAGCAAGGCAGTTATGAAAGCAAGACATAAACGATTTAGTTTAATCGCAGCAGGGCTCATTTTATTGGTCATCGCGACGGTATTAATCACCCAATCATTCAAAAGTAATTTGGTGTTTTTCTTTACGCCTACGCAAGTAGAAAAAGGTCAAGCACCCAAAACAGGCAGTTTTCGTATTGGCGGCTTGGTAGAAAACGGCAGCTTAAAGCGCTTGCCCGATGGCTTGCGCGTGCAATTTAGGGTTACCGATACCGCAAAAACCATGCAAGTGATTTACAAAGGCATTTTGCCTGATTTATTTAAAGAAGGTAAAGGCGTAGTAGCAGAAGGCAAACTAGGCGCAGCGGGCATTTTTGAGGCCGACCAAGTGCTAGCCAAGCACGACGAAAACTATATGCCGCCAGAAGCCGCCGCTGCGCTTAAAGCCGCTAGCGATGCAAAAATGAAAGCAGGTACGATGTGATTCCAGAAATAGGCCATTTTTCTCTTATTTTGGCGTTTTGCTTTGCTATTGTGCAAGGTACACTACCGCTAATTGGCGTTTGGCAGCATAAACCCATGTTGGCCAATGTGGCCGTGCCCGCGGCGCGACTGCAATTTTTGTTTATTGCTATTGCATTTATTAGCTTAGATTATTCGTTTTATGTCGACGATTTTTCGGTGCTTTACGTTGCGTCTACTTCAAATTCGCAATTGCCAATAATGTATAAATTAGCAGCAATATGGGGCGGCCATGAGGGTTCTATGTTGCTGTGGGTTTCTATGCTAGGTTTGTGGACAATGGCAGTAACAATATATGCTGAAGCGTTGCCACAAACATTTAAAATTAGGCTAATTGCCGTTATGGGCATGGTCAGTATTGGTTTTTTGGCGTTCGTTATTTTTACCTCAAACCCATTCGAGCGGCTGATTCCCGCCGCATTAGATGGCCGCGATTTAAACCCATTATTGCAAGACCCGGGCATGGTGTTTCATCCGCCCGTGCTTTACATGGGCTATGTGGGCTTTTCTGTCGCATTTGCGTTTGCCATCGCGGCACTTTTAGATGGCAAGCTTGATATTACTTGGGCGCGCTGGACGCGGCCGTGGACAACGGTGGCGTGGGTATTTTTAACGCTGGGCATCGCCTTTGGCAGCAAATGGGCGTATTACGAGCTAGGTTGGGGCGGCTGGTGGTTTTGGGATGCAGTCGAAAATGCCTCGTTTATGCCGTGGCTAGTCGGCACTGCGCTCATTCACTCGCTAGCGGTGACTGAAAAGCGCGACGCGTTTAAAGTGTGGACCGTATTACTGTCCATCAGCGCGTTTTCTTTGAGTTTACTGGGCACTTTTTTAGTGCGCTCTGGTGTACTGACATCGGTGCACGCCTTTGCGACCGATCCGCGGCGCGGCGTATTTATTTTGCTCTATTTAGTGGTAGTGATCGGCGGCGCATTGTTATTATTTGCGTGGCGCGCACCCAAGGTTGGTTTGGGCGAAAAGTTTGATGTGGTGTCGCGCGAGTCGATGCTATTAGCCAACAACGTAGTGCTGGTTGCCGCGGCAGGTTCTGTGCTGCTTGGCACCATGTACCCGCTATTAATGGATGCACTTGGCGCTGGCAAAATCTCCGTCGGCCCACCGTATTTTGATGCGGTATTTGTAGCGATTATGGCACCAGGCTTGTTTTTAATGGGTTTAGGGCCACTAGCCAAATGGAAAAAAGCCAGCTTGCCAGAAATCGGCGCGCGCTTAAAAGTGGCGGCCGTCATTAGCGTCATTTCGTCTGTGCTGGTGCCGTTTATCATGGGTAAAATGAGTTTAATGGTGGTTGTTGGCGTATTTTTGGCGTTTTGGGTGGGTAGCACAAGCCTTATTTTGCTGGCTAACCGCGTTAAATCGCGCAGCGCGGCAACGCCAAACTTAGTGGATAATTTAAAAGGTATTCCGCTGGCTTTTTACGGTATGTTTATTGCACACTTGGGCATTGGCGTATTTATTTTGGGCGTAACCTTAGTTAAAGGTTATGAATCAGAGCAAGATTTGCGCATGGAAATTAACGATGTGGCAAAAATTGGCAATTTAAACTTTACCTTTGAAGGCACGCAAACAATCAAAGGCCCAAATTATGAATCACAACAAGGCACGTTTACGGTGACTAAGAATGGAAAAGCTGTTGCCGTGTTGCACCCCGAAAAACGCTTTTATCCTGTGCAAGGTAGCGTGATGACAGAAGCGGATATTAGCCCAGGAGTTATAAAAGATTTATATGTATCGCTGGGCGAGCCGCTAGAAAAAGGCGCGTGGAGTGTGCGAATTTACATCAAACCATTTGTACAATGGATATGGGCAGGCGCGATTTTAATGGCTTTGGGCGGCTTTTGCGCGCTGGCCGATAAACGTTATCGCGCTCGCAATAAAAAGCTTAGTCAAGGTTCAAAAGAGGGCGAGCAAGAAGCGCACGAGGCATTTGCATCATGACACCAATGATAAAAACGCTGACAATATCTGAATTGCCTAAATGAAAAGAACTGCCAAATTTTTAATCCCGCTGGTTTTATTTTTAATTGCGGTCGGTTTTTTGTTTAAAGGTTTATTTTTAGACCCGCATGAAGTGCCTTCACCATTGGTTGGCAAGCCCGCGCCGGCGTTTACCGCGCCCTTATTAAGCGAACCAAGCAAACGCTTTAACACCGCCGATATGAAAGGCAAAGTTTGGCTGCTAAACGTGTGGGCGTCGTGGTGTGTGGCTTGCCGTGAAGAACACCCTGCGTTAATGGAAATGGCCAAAATAAGCGAAATTGCCACCTATGGGCTAGATTACAAAGATACCGATGCAGAAGCGCAAGCAGTGATAGACGCCAATGGCAATCCATACAAAGAGATTATGACGGACGCCGATGGCAAAATTGGTATTGACTACGGCGTGTACGGCGTGCCTGAAACCTATGTGATTGATAAATTAGGCATTATTCGTTATAAACAAATTGGCCCGATTACTGAGCAAGCTTTTTTTAGCAAAATTTTGCCATTGGTTAAAGCGCTACAAACATAACGGCTTACACTATGAAAAAACTATTTGTTGTATTGTTACTATTAGCTAACGCAGCCTTTGCTGGCGTTGCCAAGCCGCTTGCAGACGACCCAGTCATTGAAGCGCGCTTAAAAGCCATGTCCAGAGAATTGCGCTGTTTGGTGTGCCAAAATTCTACTTTAGCAGACTCAACGGCGCCGCTGGCAGAAGATTTACGCAAAGAGATTCGCGTTTTAATGCATGAAGGCAAAACTGACCAAGAAGTAGTGGCGTACCTTGTGGCGCGATATGGCGATTTTGTACGCTATCGCCCGCCGGTTAATAACGAAACCGCAGTGCTGTGGTTTGGGCCGTTTGCGTTATTGTTAATTGGCGCGTTTGTGTTGTACCGCGTGCTTAAAAAACATGCCGGGAATGATGAACTTAAAGGCGAAGACGCTTAAGCCCAACGCGCGCTATCAAGTTTATCCACGCAAGGTGGCTAATTGCACACCAAAAAACTCAAGTAATGGATGGTATCAACACCATTAAAAGTCCAATAATTGAGCACAGCCAAATAATTGTTCTCATCACAGGAACCCCCAAAGCATAAATCGGCAGATAAATAATACGTGCGATAAGATAAATTAGGCAGCCCCAATAACTATAAACGCTATAGGCGTGGCTTACGGCAACGATTAAAACCGCGCTTGCAAATAGAGGGAACGTTTCAAAAAAATTGGATTGCGCCCTTAATAAACGCCCAGTTAGAGGGTTTAAATCTTGGGTTTTTTCATCGCGGGCGCCCATGTTCCACTTAAATCCCAGCTCTTTTGTGCGCGCATTGCCAGCAATTAAAATGTGGGCCAGCCCAAGTACTATCGACCAAGCCAAGCAGTGTAATTCTAATGTCATGTTTAAAGTCATTCTGGGTTTTCCTGTCAATTATGAAATTCGGCTATTTAACACGTTGACGCTCAGCTTCTTTTCGTTTCATCGTTAAATATTCATTTTTTTCTACTTCATGCAGCTGCTTGGCAAATTGCTCAGTGCCATCATACCAAGAATCAAAACGCTTTTCTTGCTGATTTTCTGGGGATTCTTTTAGCGCGGCAAGGTACGCATCAATCGCTAAATAATAGCGCATGGTGTTACGTTCAACCACACTGCGCACACCTTGAATATAGTTTTGCGCGCCATTGGCTTGATTGGGCTCTGTGCTAAAGCCAATTTTATCTTTGCCAATAGTGGCCAAATAGCCTTTCATTGCGAGTCGCCCTGTGAAACCAAAAGAGTAGGCATAGGTAAAATGTAAAAAGGTTTGGTTGTTGTTGACTGGCGTGGCTTCAACCCAAATGCGGTAGTCTTTTGTGCCTAAAGGCCCATCGGCTGCTTTCATTTCTACAGAAAAATAATTGGCCGCCGTGGTTATACTTTCATAATTAAACTTAGCTTTATACGTTTCAGCCAATGGTTGATCGTACTTTTTACCAAGATTCATGTTTAATACGGTGCCTGAATTGTTGGTCACGGCGCGACAATACTTAACATTGATGTGCAAGATTAAAGCATCACACCAATGGTCTGGATTATTAATCGCATTATTCACTTCTGCAAAAGGGTAATCTAATACCGCATAAATTTCACCCTTAAGAGAATCGGGCGATTCGTTGGATTTAAGCACCAATGGGCGCTTAAACTGATTATTTTGCAACTCGCTAGCTAACGCTTTGTATTGGCCAGTTAATGCGATTACAAAACCTTCTGCAGCAAGCTTATCTTTTGCACTTGCTTGGTTATAAAAAACGTAAGGCATTAAAATGGTACTTAAAATGATTATCTTTAGGGTTACATTTTTTAGCTTTAATAACAATTTATTTAACTTAAATAGTGTTTTGTTTAAATAATGCATCAAAAATTCCAATCTAAAAAGGTCATCATAATATTTAAAGTAAACGCGCCCATAAACGGGCAGATTGCTCTTTAATCCGCGCGCCAAGTGAGCGTTTACGCCAATCTTGCAAGGTGATTTGTTTGGACGAAGCTAAATCTTTTTCAAACTGATTTTGCATTTGCGCGCCAAAATCTTGCCCCAACATCACTGCGTTAATCTCTTGGTTATTCACAAAACTGCGCCAATCAAGGTTGGTGGAGCCAACCGTTGACCAAACGCCGTCAATTAACGCCGTTTTGGCATGCAGCAGCGCCGCTTGGTGCTCGTATATTTTTACATCAGCACGCAATAGCTCATCGTAATAAGAACGCGATGCGTAAAATACCAAGCTAGAATCGGTTTTATCGGGCAACAAGAGCCGCACATCGGCGCCACGTTTAACGGCTTCTTTAAGGGCTGTCAGCAATTGCGGATCTGGCACAAAATAAGCATTGGTTAAAAAAACTTGCGTTTCTGCACTGTTGATGGCTGATAACAAAGTGGCATAAATTTGGCTATACGCTTCATCTGGGTTGCTGCCAATGGCGCGTACTACTTCAATACCTTGATTTGATAACACTGGAAAATAGGCTTTTGCAGCCAGCGGCTCACCTTTTTGTTGTTGCCATGTTTGCGTGAATAATTTTTGAAACTCAGCCACCACCGGCCCTGCCAGTTGCAAATGCGTATCGCGCCAAGGCATCTTTTTTTCACTATCTTTAGATTGTTTTGATGCCTTAGATGGCCTGCTACCCGATGAACCACTCGCATAGACGCTGCTGATATTAATGCCGCCTAAAAAGGCAATCTTTCCGTCCACAATCAGCAGTTTTCTGTGGTCTCGTTGATTCCACTCCCAATCTTTACGTTTATCTAAGGGGTTAATGGGGTTAAATTCCAACACATTAATACCACTTGCTTTAAGCAAATTAAAAAACGCTTTTGGGGTATTGTGCGAGCCTGCACTATCATAAATTAAATTGACTTGTACGCCGCTGCGCTGCTTGGCGATTAAAACGGCCGCAAATTGTTGGCCAATTTCATCGTCTTCAACAATATAGGTTTCCATATTAATGTGATCAACCGCGCTATCAATTGCAGTCAGCATTGCGGCGTAAGTGGCTGGCCCATCAACTAATAACTGCACTTTATTGCCAACAACTAATGGGCTGCCAATTATGTTTGAAATAAGCGCTAAATGCTTATCAAAAATATTGGTCTCGACGCCATTTTTTTTAATGTTGGCGATTATTTTTTTGCTTTGCTGATTGCTGATTGGCCCGTTTGCATTTTCTAGGCGAATGGCTTTTGGCGCTTGCATCGCCATATCGGGCGTTAATATTGGTAGTGACGAGCAAGCCGAAATCGCAATCACTTGCAGTACTGCAGCAAAATAACCTAATGACTTAACCAGCATTGCCTCAACCTTACGCAACAATCAAACATGAGGTTAGCATATCCTAAAAAAATAGTTAGTTAAGTACGCCACCGTACAGAAGCTTTTAAATTATTAGTACAAAATTACACAAGTTACGGTTTTGAATCGTTACTAGTGGCAGCTAAACCGCCGCTATTATTAGTTAATTTATGGAGATGAAAAAATGAAACAATTTAAAATGATGTTTAGTTTTATGTGGATAGCAATATTTGCAGTGATGTTGGGTTGCGCTTCTACTGCCAAAAAAGAAGGCACAGGTGAATACATTGACGACAGCGTAATTACAACCAAAGTAAAAGCGGCTGTACTGAATGAGCCAACTTTAAAATCGGCTGAAATTAATGTAGAAACCTTTAAAGGTGTCGTGCAACTAAGCGGTTTTGTAAATTCACAAGAGGATATTGCAAAAGCGGCATCAGTGGCAAAAGGCATTAAAGGTGTTACCTCAGTTAAAAATGATATGCGACTTAAAGCCAAGTAATCAACTAGCTTAAACTAGCCTTAGTAAATTGTTGAATGTATCAGTTTTTAATTTCAATAGTTGTTAGGGTTAGTTTTTTCTTAACCATTTTATTTGCTTGATCGTTTTAAATATCACCCGTCTAAATCAACTACAGCAGTCCTTCTAGCGCTATCAATAACGCATCGTTTTTAATGACATCTAAATGCAAAAATTGTGCGTAGGCCTCTTTATCAGCCTCGTAACAAAGACATGAAACCGCTTTTAAGCCTTTAGAATTGTGCACAATAACATTACCACGGCTATAACTAATCAGGTTTTTCCGCTGCAACGAACCAGCGGCTTTGGTAACGCCAACTCTGCGCACACCTAACATTTGCGCAAATAACTCTTGGGTAATATGCAACTCAGCCGAGTGCGATCTATCTTGAAACGATAATATTAATTTTGCCAAGCGATTTTCTAATACATGAAAAAGATTGCAGGCGGAGGTTTGCAATAACTGACTGTACGTGACAAATGTGTAGCGCTTAACCAATAAATTAAGCTCTGGAAGTAATTGTAATTGATGGATAAAGTCTGTTGACGCTATGCGTAAAGCAAAACCTGCTTTTTGCACCACAGCACGGCAAGGGGTAATGTCAACACCCAACACTAATCGCATGTTCAACATGCCTTCATTTCCAATAAGGCAAATCACAATAGATGGGCTACCTGCAATTTGTTTTTCCCATGAAATAATACCTTCGGTAGGAAAATACACATAACGAATTAAATCTCCCGAATTGCCAATAACTTCACCCAAGCTTAGCCCAACCACCTCACAGTGGCTAATAAATTGGTTGCCCTGGCTGCTGGGCAACAAATTTAATAAGCGGTTTTTGCCAAATGTGGTTGGTTTAGCGGTCAAGTTGGCTTCTTTCAGAATAGCTTTCTTTGGGTTGTAAAAAATCACAAAGGCTTAAAAATGAATTAAATCAATTTAAACAATTGCAATGTTTTAAAAAATATACGCCAACAAATAACAAGCCTCTGTTCGTTAGCACACTTACATTCAGTTTATTTACAAAGACTTACACAATAGCGTAACTATCTATATTCAAAATTAGCCTACTAAAATATTGGCTTAGTGTGGGTAAACGCACAGACGAGTTACAATCAAAAAGCTAATTTGCACATTAACTAAACTATTTTAATAAGGCAAATGATGAGTGAATTAACGATACAACCAGTTCCGCAACCAGTTTTTGAAGGTGTTGCGATTGCAGCGCCAATAGCCATCAAAAAGCATCAATTACCCGCTTTAAAATATGACTACGCTGCCCTAGAGCCGACAATTGATGCGCGCACCATGATGTTGCATTTTGAAAAGCATCACGGCGCTTACGTTAAAAAATTGAATGAGGCTTTGGAAAAATTTCCAGATTTGCAAAACAAATCGGCTGTATGGCTTTTATGTCATTTAGATCATTTGCCAACTTCTATTAAAACGGCCGTTCACAACAATGCGGGTGGGCATGTGAATCATGGCCTGTTTTGGCGGGCCATGAAACCTTGTGGCAGAACCGAGCCTACAGGTGCGCTTCGCGATGCGATTAATCGTGATTTTGGTGGCTTAGCTGAGTTTAAACAGGTATTTGAAGATGAGGGGGCTAAGGTATTTGGCTCTGGCTGGGTATGGTTGGTATGCAGCTTAAAAAATGGCGCAAATTTGCAGGTGATTACCACAACGGGTCACGATAATCCTTTAATGCAAAACCTATTGCCTGTTTTGTTAAACGATGTTTGGGAACATGCGCATTACTTAAGCTATGAAAACCGACGCCCTGACTATCTAAAAGCCTGGTGGGCTGTGGTTGATTGGGATCAAGCATCGGCCAATTTTGAAAAAAGATCACAATCAGTAAGTGAAATATTAAGCGCAGACAATGCGCTATTTTTAGCGACATAAAAGATGGCACTAAAAATATCCTTATGTGCGTTACCACACCGACACAATGCGCAAACTATTTTAAAATTCTTCATAGGATTTAGTAGTGGGATTTAGTAATGAAAGTGTAATGAAAGGACGACAAAATGAACTGGGATCAGATAGAAGGTAATTGGACAGAATTTAAAGGCAACGTGAAACAACAATGGGGCAAGTTAACCGATGACCAATTGGACGTTATTGCTGGAAAACGCGAGCATTTAGCAGGAAAAATACAAGTGATGTACGGCATTGGTAAAGATGAAGCAGAACATCAATTAGCAGATTGGCAAAAAAAACAAAAAAATATTGATGGTTTTGAAAATGGACATTAACTTTTTTAAGCTTAATTTTGTTAGAAATGTAGTTATATTGACTGCGAAATATTAATTTTTTGAAGGAACTATCGTGCACCGAGATCGCAATAACGGCCCTTGGCCAGAGCTAAAAGCCAAACGACAAAATAAATTTAAACATCAAAAATTCGATGAAGGGCCTTTACGTAGCATCGATCTAATGAATGGTCATTTAGATGGATCAGAGCACGACACTCATAAAACTAAACGAGAAAAAGCAGCAAAACAATTGGCAGATGTTCAAAATATGTTTAGAAACATGATTGATTACGACGACAAACAAAACAATTTAACTTAATTTGGCGTTTAAAACAAAATATGAAAATTCTCAACAAACAAAAGACCCATTTTTTAAAAAAAACAAAATGTGGCTTGTATCATATTAAATATGACACAGTTGAAAATGTAAATTTAATGATTAACAACATTTTAAATAATTGTAGACAAAATAAAATCAACAATTTGCACACTATTTCAGCCATTAAGGAAGAGCCTCGATGACTAAATTAGATTTAAGTTTAAGCGACCTTGTGCTAGCTGCGGTAATGTTATTTGCCCTTATTTTTTGCTTTAGCACTTTTAATTGGGCTAGTGCAGAAACAATGTCTAAAAGGAAGTACCAAGCGCTTGAAAAAAATATAATCGTTGAATATAAGGCAGAAAAAATTCGCTGTGCATCGTTTGTGGGTAGCGTAAAAATATTTTGCGACAACACTGCTGATATGGAAAAAGATAAATCATTGAAAGACTTAAATAATAGTTACACACCCACTCTTCAACAACAAAAAATGGAAGAACAAGAGCTGTTTATAGTTAATAAACCAGTAGAGATAGAACAGTTTAATGACAAAAGCAAGCCGTTAAAAAGTGTTGAACTTGACCAAATTTACCATGTAAAAGCATAGGAAAAAAAATGAATGCAGATGAGAATGATACAAAAGCAAATAATAATACAGAAAATAACACGAGCATTAAAACGAATGCTGGCAATTTAAAAGCATTAACCGCCACCAAAATGTTGCGCGAGCGCGCCCGCCAACATGTAGAAGAAGGCGCTGTCACAACTGGTTACGCGGCCGACAAAGAAGCTGTTATTGGACTGCTTAATGACGCACTAGCGACCGAGCTTGTGTGTGTATTGCGTTATAAACGGCATTATTTTATGGCAAAAGGCATTTACTCCGAATCGGTTAAAGGTGAGTTTTTGCAGCATGCAAAAGAAGAAATGGCGCATGCCGATCGTATTGCAAAACGCATTACCGAGCTTGGCGGAGAACCCAACTTTTCGCCAGATGGTTTAAGTAGTCGCAGCCATGCGGAATATAGGCCTGGAGATTCATTGGTATCGATGATTAAAGAAGATTTAATTGCAGAGCGTATTGCGATTGAAAGTTATCGAGAATTTATTACGTATTTGGGCAATGACGACCCAACCACACAGCGCATGATAAAAGAAATTTTGGCGATGGAAGAAGAACATGCAGATGATATGTCGTCGCTTTTAGATGGCATGCGAATTAAAACGGATTAATCCTAAACTTTTATATCATTATATTTGGAAAGAAAATATGCGCGAACAACTAAAATTTTTGTTACCTGATGTGCAAACGGCCAATCAAGCCTCTGAAGCGTTGTTATTGGCGCGAATTGACGATAAAAATATCAGCTTTTTGGCTAAACCTGGAACTAATCTTGGCAAGCTACACCCGGCTAGCACGCTTGAAAGTACCAATATGATTAATGGCGGAGAAAGAGGCCTTGCCACTGGCGCCGCTGTTGGATTGATAGCAGGGTTAATCTCCTACTTCTTTTTCCCTAGTTTCTCGCAATCTTTGCATGTTAACGAATGGGTGTTAATTGGTGCTTTAATGGCATTAGGCGCGGCATTGTCTGCAATAGGTTCAGCCGTTTTTGGCGTAAACCTATTAAATGATGATTTAGCCAAATATCAAAAAAATATTGAAAACGGCGCTATATTAATGATTGTTTCTGCACCTTTTCAACGCTCTACTGAAATTAGTAAAATAGTCAGCAAATTACACCTTAAATTTTAATCGGCATGTTTGAAATTGAGCGATTCACTAGAATGGCTCATAAAATTTGAACCAAAAAAAGCCCTCTGATTTCGAGGGCTAAGCCACGTTAGGGAGAACGTGGAGGGAGAAAATCCTAGTTACATACCTGAATGCATTGAATCTGTTCTTTTTAACTGCGTACCGTAATAACTATGAATGCTATTTGCCCAAGTTTCATCTGCCATATTTGGCCAGTTGTCTTTGTCAAAACCAGGTGCAGAATCTAATTTTGCCGAATCAACGTTTAATACAAATCGTTCATTTTCAGTATCTAATGTTAATGCTTGCCAAGGCACTGCAAATAATTTTTCGCCCATGCCTAAAAAGCCACCATAAGACAGCACTGCATAGCAAACTTTGCCCGTAGCGGTATCTAGCATAATTTCTTTAATCTCGCCTAAATCTTCGTCGTTTTGACTGTACACATCGTTACCTATCAGCGTGTCTGCGCCCATTAACTGCGGGCCAGGGCCGCTGCCATTATTGCTGTTGTACATGCCTAAAGTGTCGTTATCTTGATAGCTCATTTCAATCTCCTAAAATACAGTTGTTAAAAAACCTGTTGTTAAATATGTTGTTGTTAAAAATCCAGTTGCGCTTGTGATTCATTACAGATAAATGTTGTCGCAGGTGTTATTGCATATTGAGGCTTTGCCAATGTTTTATCTGTACGCTAAGCCACATAAGCAATGATTTAATCAAATAATTTGTTCAATTAACCAAATCTAACGCTGGCATGTTGGTTAATAACATTTTCGCAAACTGCTCTGCGGTTAAAGGGTGGCTAAAAAAGTAGCCTTGACCTTCTTCACAGTGGCGCGCTTTCAAAAAAGCCAATTGGCTGGCTGTTTCTACACCTTCGGCCACCACTTTTAGTTTTAGGCTATTGCCCATACTAATAATCGCGCTGACAATAATGCCGTCGTCTTTAGCAGATTCAATATTTTGTACAAATGATTGATCAATTTTTAACACATCAATGGGAAAGCGCTGCAAATAACTTAAGCTAGAATAACCCGTGCCAAAATCATCGACGGCCAGTTTTATGCCCATTTTTTTTAGTTGCATCAATATCGTTCTACTGCATTCGGCATCGCGCATTAACACGCTTTCGGTAATTTCAAGCTCTAAAAACTGGGCATCTAAACCCGTGTCTTTTAAGATTGTGCGTACACCTGCCACAAAATCTTTTTGTAAAAATTCTTGCGCCGAAATATTAATAGCAATGGCGATATCTTGCAGGCCTGCATCTTGCCAAAGTTTGGCTTGCAGGCAAGCTTGCCGCAATACCCAGCGGCCGATTGGCACAATCAAGCCAGAATCTTCTGCCACCGGCACAAAAATATCGGGCACAACTTCGCCCCATTCGTCATGTTGCCAGCGCAGTAGCGCTTCTGCGCCGGTCATCAATCCAGTACTTAAATTAACCTTGGGTTGATAATATAAAATAAATTGTTGTTTTTCTAAGGCTAGCTTGAGGTTACTTTCTATAATTAGCCGCTCGATGGCGCGGGTGTTCATTTCTGCAATAAAAAATTGGTAGTTGTTGCGGCCTTTTTCTTTTGCGTAATACATGGCGGTGTCTGCATTTTTAAGCAATGTTTCTGCATCCAAACCATCTGCAGGATACACACTCACGCCAATGCTGGTAGTCACATGCAACTCAGTTTTGCCAATGTGGTGCACCGCATGCAGCGCATCCAATATCTTTTGTGCTGTGAGCGCTGCATCTTCGCTATTTTTAGTTTCTGCTAATAGAATAACAAATTCATCGCCGCCCTGGCGGCTAACAGTATCGCTATCGCGCACGCATTCTTTTAAGCATTTAGCCACTGATTGCAATAATTTATCGCCTACCAAATGGCCTAAAGAATCGTTAATATGTTTAAAATTATCCAAATCTAAATAAAGCACACCAAGCTGTTTATGATGCCGATTAGCCAAAGTAATGGCTTGCGCAATGCGGTCATTCAGTAACATGCGATTGGGTAGGTTTGTTAAGCAATCATGCTGCGCCAAATGCGCCATTTTGCTCGCCATGGCTTTGGTGGCACTTACATCGTGGAACACAATCACCACACCCGAATATTGGCCCTCCCAATTGTGGATGGGCGAGATAGAATCTTCAATTTCAACTTCGGTTCCATCGCGTTTAATCAACAAGGTATTAGGCGGTAATCCGCGCGCTTTCTGAGTTTGCAATACACAATCTATAGGGTTTATAACGGGCAAACGCGTATTAGAATTAATGATATTAAAGATTTCATTACTGGCGCGGCCGAAAGCATCTTCCCGCCGCCACCCAGTGATGTTTTCGGCGGCAATATTTAGGTAATCAACATTGCCATTAATATCGGTGCAGATAACGGCATCGCTAATTGAATTAAGCGCAGTTTCCGCTCGAATTTTTTCTTTGTAAATGTGTTCGTCAACAATCACCGGCTCATGCAAATGGGTTGTATGGCTAACCGCCTGCTGTATTGCGACAACAGGGTTCTTAGTGCGATTATCATTGGTGCGCGTGAATTTTTTTTGCACAGTAGCTAACCTTTTTGCAAAACAATTTTTAATTGCTAATCTTTTATTATCCACATCCAAAAAAAACTGTCTGTGCATTAACGAACATAGCCAAATTATTTGTGCAAAAAAAATTAGGTTGCAATGCCTTGTAAGGCTGGCAGCAACCTATCAAATTCTGCTTTAACTACTTTAAAGCACTCGCAGCTGCGCGCTTCTAATTGGCTTCTGTTTAAAACAGTCATGCGGCCACGGCTATAGTTGATAATACTATCGCGCTGCAATTTACCAGCGGCTTCTGTGACGCCCTCACGGCACACGCCTAACATATTGGCGATTAGCGCTTGTGTAATGGTAAGCTCATCGCAAGCTAACCTGTCCAAACTTAATAATAACCAGCGGCATCATTGCTGCTCAACACTATGATGCCTATTAAATACGGCCGTTTGCGCCATTTGGGTGATTAATGCTTGTTTGTAACGCAGCAGCAAACGCTGACTGGGCCGCTGCGATTAAATTCATCTTTCAATAATTGGGCTTGCAACCGATATGCATGGCCGGCGCTTTGCACCACAGCGCGGCTAGAAGTTGTTTCGCCGCCCATAAATAACGAAATACCTAAAATGCCTTCATTACCCACCACCGCAATCTCGGTCGATGCGCCGTTTTGCATCACATACAAAAATGAGATAATCGAAGTCGTTGGAAAATACACCTGTTGTAACAAGCCGCCTGCCTCACACATCATTTTGCCCAAAGGCAACTCAACCTATTCTAAATTTGGGGACAAACGATCGAGTTTGGCTTTAAACAAGGCGTCTAGTAAATGATTTTGCTTAGGATTTGCTACTTCGGCCAACATTCATCCCATGATTAAACGAATTAATTTTTATTTAAATCATTTTAATTGCAACGCTAGGGCTTGTATGTTCGCTAGGCAACATAGCGAATTGGATTGTTTTTGGCTAGTAAATTATTTGCCAGATTAAGACTAAGCTTAATGCTATAACGCTGAAACTTGTACAACTGTTTTACCAAAATTTTTACCCTTAAGCATGCCAATAAACGCTTGTGGCGCATTTTCTAGGCCATCGGTCATGTCTTCTAAAAATTTAATTTTGCCTTGTTTAAGCCAAGCGCTCATTTGATTTACAAACTCTGGGTAACCCTGACTGTAGTCATCAAAAATAATAAAACCCTGCATTTTGATACGTTTTCGCAGCAGAATGCCTTCTAATAAGCCTAATCTGTCTGGCCCTTGTGGCAAACTTGTATGGTTATAACTACTAATCAAGCCGCAAACAGGAATGCGCGCTTTGGTGTTTAATAATGGCAATACTGCATCAAATACTTTGCCGCCCACGCTTTCAAAATAGACATCAATGCCTTTACTACAGGCGTTTGCAAGTTGCTGTGCAAAATTGTCAGCGTTGTGATCTAAACAGACATCAAAGCCTAGCTCATCCACCACATATCGGCATTTATCTGCACCGCCTGCAACACCAACAACGTAACATCCTTGTAATTTTGCAATTTGCCCAACCACTGCGCCAACCGCGCCGCTGGCGGCGGCAACCACTACGGTTTCATTGGCTTTAGGTTGGCCAATATCGAGTAATCCCATATAAGCCGTAAAGCCTGGCATGCCTAAAACGCCTAAATTTAATGATAGCGTTGGCACATCCTTGGTTAATTTGAATAAACCTTGACCTTTGCTTAAGGCGTATTCTTGCCAGCCATTAGCGCTTAATACGATTTCTCCTTTTTGGTAGTCGGCGTTACGCGATGTTTCAACAATGGAAACGGTAGCGCCAACCATCACCTCATTTAGCCCGACAGCAGGCGCGTAAGATTCAGCATCACTCATACGGCCGCGCATGTAAGGGTCTAGCGATAAATACAGCGTACGCAGCAGCACCTCTCCATCGGCTGGCGATGGCACTGCGCCTTTCTCAAGCCTAAAATTGGCTGTGGTTGGCACGCCAGTAGGGCGCGAATTTAAAACAATATGCCGATTACTGATTTTTTTTTGAAGCGGAATGAGCGCTGGTTTAGATGAGACTGATGCCACTTTAGTCATGATTCGACTCCTAAAATACTACATAATATTGCCGTAATTTAAGCTTTAATTTGTACTAAAAACGTAATCCCAAAATAGCGTGGTAACCCCATAATTGGCTATTTGGGTGTTGTAATGATGGCGCGCATGCCAGTGTTTACGTTGTTTTAGCCACTTGCTTTGCGTATGCAAATGATGAATTGCATGGTGCGTACTCGCATAAAATAAATAACCCATCAGTACGCCCAACGTAAACGCATTGGCTATTGGTAAACCTGCAATTAACAATGTGGGCAAAAAAATAAATACAGCAATGAGTGCGGCGCTAACGATTGTGGGGGCGCAAATAAGTGCCTTAGGCTCGTGATGGTGTGATGCGTGCCAATGACTAAATGGCGCCAAATGATGCAATACAAATCGATGCAACACATACTCTAGTAGTGTCCAACTAACCAAACCTAGCAGGACAATTAAGCCTACCTTTAGGGCACTTAAACTTGATTGATCTAAAATCACCATTAAGGCTAACGCCATAATTGCGACGCCATAAAAAACAAAGTCTGCTAAATAGGCAAGTTTGCTATGTTTAATAGCAAAAAACTTCATATTAAAAGTGGCCAGTTTAGAAGCTGACAGATTGGTTTTGTGAATATTGAGCTTCATTTCTAACAAGTTAATCATTAAATAAATTTTGGTCTGTGCGCTAGCTAACAGACATCACATTTAATGCTGATGATAATAAGGGTATTAATTCTTGGGTAGTGTTTTAAACATTGTCATTACTAACGCTCAACTATCACCTTCACAGTACACATAAAAGGATAAGTCAACATGCAAGTAACAAAAAACCAATCAGCCAATCAAGCTACTACAACAGATAAACCCGTTTGGTTTATTACTGGGTGCTCGACAGGGTTTGGTCATGAAATGGCGAAGCAATTATTAAAACATGACTACAAAGTGGTGATTACTGCGCGTAATACCGACGACTTAAACGGTTTTGCAACCCATGACAATGCACTTATTTTAAAGTTGGATGTGACTGATCAAGCGCAAATTGACGCGGCTATAAATACCGCAGAAGCTACATTTGGCCGTATTGACGTGCTGGTTAATAACGCAGGCATTGGTTATTTTGCAGCAGTTGAGGAGGGCGAAGAATCGGATATTCACAACATTTTTAATATTAATGTATTTGGTATTAGCCGAATGATAAAAGCGGTATTGCCCAACATGCGCAGGCTTAAAAAAGGGTTTATTGTGAACTTATCGTCGATTGCAGGGCTATATTCAATACCGTCTTTGGGCTATTACAATGCCACAAAATTTGCGGTAGAAGGTTTATCTGAAGCGCTTTGGCAAGAAGTTGAGCCGCTTGGCATTAAAGTGATGTTGGTAGAGCCCAGCGGTTTTAGAACCGATTGGGCAGGCCGATCTGCCGATGAAAGCAAGCAAGAAATTACCGATTATGCAGCCACAGCGGGCAAGCTGCGCAAAATGTTGCGCGATGTTTCTGGCAAGCAGCCAGGCGACCCAGTACGCGCTGTGCAAGCCATTATAAAAGCGGTTGAATCGCCGCAACCGCCGCATCGCTTATTGCTTGGCAACGACGCGTTTGAGGCGGCCACAGCTAAGTTGAAAACGCTTAATGCAGAATTTTTAGCGTGGGAAAGTGTCTCGCGCGGTGCAGATTATCCAAAATATACCCATTTAACGCAGTAAATAACGTGCAAAAATCAAACGCAGTTGATGAATTATTGGGCGGTAATGCTCGAATTTTTTTATTATTTTTAGCCACAGGTTTGGCGGTATATCTTTGTTATTTAATGGTGTTACCTTTTGTACCCGCTTTAGTTTGGGCCTTAGCCTTAGCCGTTTTATTTGCACCCTTACAAATTTGGCTAGAATCAAAAATAAAATATCAAAGCTTGGCTGCTTT
The DNA here is from genome assembly GCA_014378845.1 of Methylotenera sp. Taxonomy (GTDB): domain Bacteria; phylum Pseudomonadota; class Gammaproteobacteria; order Burkholderiales; family Methylophilaceae; genus Methylotenera_A. The sequence goes on from JACMNB010000025.1 coordinate 86,702, forward strand.
ACTATCTGTGCTGGTCATTAGTGGTATGGTCATTGTGCCAGTACTTTTTGTAGGCCAACAATTGGCTTTACAAGCCGTAAGTGGCGCGCAATTAATTGAAAAAAAAGTAGAATCCGGCGACTGGCGACGTTTATTAAACTCCCAGCCAAGGTTTGCCCCAATTGTTGAAAAAATTGAGCAACATATCAATCTGCCTGAAACTGTTAAAACATTTACTGTTTGGGTAAGTAACTCTGCAGGCTCTTTTATTAAAGGGTCTATTTATCAGCTTATTGGCTTTGTCATTACTATTTATTTGCTATTTTTTTTCTTGCGCGATCGCCAATCTGCCAAGCAGCAGGTAGCCAATTTACTGCCCTTATCAAGCGCCCAATCTCAGCAATTATTTAAGCAGCTAAATGACACGATTCATGCCACGGTTTACGGCACACTTGCCGTTGCCGCGGTTCAGGGCTTTTTGGGCGGACTTATGTTTTGGTGGCTTGGTTTGCCTGCGCCCTTATTATGGGGCGTGATGATGAGCGTTTTGGCTGTAATACCCGTGTTAGGTTCATCTGTTATTTGGCTGCCCGCCGCGGTTTTTTTAGGTTTAGAAGGTAACTGGATGCAAAGTATTATTTTGGTGTTGTGGGGCATGCTAGTCGTTGGCACGGTTGATAATTTGTTGCGGCCAATTTTGGTAGGCAATCGACTTCATCAACATACCTTGTTTGTTTTTATATCGTTAGTGGGTGGTTTAATGCTGTTTGGCTCGTCAGGCTTGATTCTTGGCCCGGTGGTGTTGGCGATAACCTTATTTTTAATGTCTATTTGGTCTGAAAAAAAATCAAATCAGCAATCATTATTAAAATAAATTAATCAACAATAAACCAATCAACAACAAATCAATTAACAACTCCAATTTAAACAATATTTATTTAAACGACATCAATGGGCGCGCCAATGCGTAAACTTAGCATTGCAATATGCACTTCACGCAAAAAGCACACAATACCGCCGCTTAATGAAAACATGGCTAACACAAACAAGCTGCCCACAAACCAGCGTAAATTAGTGCCAATAAAAGCGTCAACAAATAAAGTGGCTATTAATAGACAAACGGCTAAAGCGGCAAAAGCGCAAAAGTTAATGGCATAACTGGCTAACTTGGCACGTTTAGATAAGCTTGCAAATTCCGTCTTAGCATCGATAATTTGTAAACCTTTTAAATCTTGCCATTTCGCTTCAATTTGGCGCGCTCTGTCAATAATGCGCGCTAACCTGTTCGACATAACCGCTAATAATGCGCCAATACCTGTAATTAAAAACACGGGTGCAATGGCCAATTCAATGACATGGGCAATGGTAGAAACCTCTTGGGTATAGGGCAGTGGCATGGGTAGTAATGTCGGCAACATTATTTGCAATGTGCGCGAGCTTTGTTTTGCACCTTATAAAGTTCGCTACTGTAATAGGTAGATTTAGCTATATGATGGGCATCTTGCAAATTACTGATTGCGCCTAACGGCCTCACATTATTGGATGAATGACTGGTTAAGTGGGCAATATCTTGCTCAAAATGTGCATCAGTATTTCTCATTATTTGCTTTTAGCATCATAAATAAATTAACTACTTTTTTTAGGCATCCATACGCAAACTATCAGCATGTTGGGGGTACGGTGCGGCATGCGCCTCATCAACGGGCAGACCAGCAAGTTGGTTAGAAAAGCCATGATTAACGTCTCTGTGGTGCGCTTCATCAGCCCGTACAATCATAATTACATCACGCAAAGTAGCGTCAGCGGGCATTTTCCAATAATGTATGGCAATGGCTGGTGCATCAATATTAGGTGAACGACCTTCATCAATTTCTTGTAAATAGTAGGTGTAACTAATCACCGCTTCTTCCTCAAAATAACCGACGACGCGGTGCGCTGTTTTTGATGAAATGAGGTAAAGCAAAAAGAAACCGATGTAAAAAATCCACTGCGCGGCCATCACTACAATGCGCTCAAACAATGTAGGTTTGGCAATCTCAATAAAAGTCATTAAGTGCATGCGCTCATTTTCTGCTTCTTCCATCAATGTGCGAATCCAACCATCGTCATCTTTCATGCGGCGCAGGCTATTAAGGTGTTGAATAGTGCCGCCAACCATGCCAGGCACAGCCGCCACCGTTTCAAGCACAATAGCGCGATGCCCGTAACGCTTGGCAAAAAAAGTATCAGCCGCCCAGCGTAACACCTTGGTAAAACCCAATGCAAAATGGTCAGAAAATCCGCTAGGCACGTGATGACTGGCATGCGTTAAAGATTGCTCGTCCGGCACTTTATCAGAGCACAGTTTCTGTTCAAGCAAGCTTTTTGGCATTAATTACCTTTCTAAAATGGCTAGCTGTTGGATTAGCTCATTACATTTTAATGGTGGGATTGTTGTTTACTTTAACCTGCGGGCTATTAAGTGACGATTGCCAGTGAGTTAAGTCTTTTTCAACGTCGTCTTTGGCAGTGCCATATATTTCCTGAATTTTACCAGCCAATTGTTCGCGTTTTCCCGCAATAACATCCAGTTGGTCGTCTGTTAGTTTGCCCCATTTTTGTTGTACATCGCCTTTAAATTGTTTCCAATTACCTTCAATTTGATCCCAGTTCATTTGAGTTCCTTTCACGATTAATCGATTAAATTAGCTTTTTTAAGCTAGTTTCATCATATTGTTTTTATCTAATCTCTTCTGTCTGCCAGCACACATAACCACATTTTATTGTGCTTATGTTTAGTATCGCACAGACGAAGGTGCGTGGATAAACTACGATAACTAATTAGAAAACGCGATTAACGATATGGAGTTGCAAATGAGCTATCAAACAATTCTCGTGCATGTGCAATTGGGGCATTCCAATGCTGGCGTGTTGCACGCGGCCAAGCAAATTGCACAGCGCTGTAACGCAGCAGTCATCGGCGTAGCAGTTGGCCAACAAACGCTCATGATTTATGGACAAGGTTATCAATTGGTTGATTTTTTTGACCGTGAGCAAACTACGTTAGAAGAGAAAATAAACACTGAAAAAGCGTTGTTTGAAGCGGCTTTCAACGATCATACAAAACCTGTAGATTGGCTATCAGTGATTACGATGGAGCCTGCCGTCGATTATTTAGTGGCGCATGCAAGCAGCGTTGATTTAATCATCACTGGCGCTACTGCTGGTGATTTTTATGAAGGCCCAAATTATGCAAACGCATGTGGTATTGTCATGCAATCGGGCCGCCCAGTCTTGGCGGTGCCAGTCAATGCGCCAGTATTTAATCCAGAAGAGTTTAAGTTAAACACCATGCTTGTTGGTTGGAAAGAGTCGCGTGAAGCTAGGCGAGCCATCGCCGACGCTATACCGCTATTGCAATTGGCGACGCAAGTCATCGTGTTAGAAATGGTCGCAAAAGACCATCAGGAAGGCGCTGCTAAGCGCTTAAATAGCGTGGTGATTTGGTTACAAAGTCATGGTATTGCGGCGCAAGCGGTGGTTACAGTTGCAGCCGATACTGATGCAGCGCAGTTTATTGCGATCGCCAAGCAATATAACGCTGATATTGTGATAACAGGCGCTTACGGACACAGCAGATTTCGCGAGTGGGTACTGGGCGGCATTACAAACGAGTTATTGCAAAACGCACATTTCAACTCATTTCTATCCCATTAATGTTGGGTGCACGTATTTAGACCGGCAAAATAATCAGGCAATAAAATGCCCTACAAGCTAGATGGGTATTAGCTTGTAGGGCATTTTTGTAACGGCATTATCGCGAGTGCAATTGACTTTAAGTTAAATTTTTAACTCACTTAAAAGCCGCAACCACAATTTTAAAAATTTATCTTTTAACTTCTAAATGATTAGTGACAGACTGAACGCCACCCACTGTTTTAACCACTTCTTCGGCTTTCATTTTTGCGGCTTCATTATCCACAAAACCACTTAGCACCACCTCGCCTTTACGGGTTTCTACACTAATTTGCAGTGTTTTTAAATTGGGGGTATTAAAAATTGCAGCTTTGGCTTTTGTGGTAATCACGCCGTCGTCAAACACCTCACCAACTTTACGATTTGCCGGTTCTTGGTTGGCTTGCGAGGTTTCGGCGGTTTGTATAATGGGCGCAGGCTCGTCAATGGTTGCTTTTGCAGTGCTTAAATTATCATTTGACAGGCTCCTAGCGCTGCCAGGCTCAATTATCATGGGTGATGGCACATCTTTAGAACCCAAACTTGTTTTGTATTGAATATATTCTTCTTGATCAATAGTGCCGTCACTATCGGTATCGGCCTTGGCAAATGTTTTTTTGTTAAAAGCTTTGCCTTTTGTGGCCTCTGCAGGCATTAATAAGCCATTACCAGAAGTATCTAGACCAGAAAATTCAGCGGCCAACGAAGTTTGCCAGCCATTTAATGTGTCGTAATCGTTATTGACATCGACGGCAGCAACAGCCAACGTACTTAATGTAAAAGCTGTGATTGACAAACTAGCAAAAGCAACGGAGGTTGCAACTGATTTAACTTTAATATTGTGGTGCCTTTTCATTATTGACTCCTTGAATGATATGAACAAAACAAGAAAAAGTGTTTTGCTATAATCGTTATTATGCAAGGAGTGGTCAAGATGAAGAATCGTGAAACTGCTGAATCCGTTGTCAGCACAAACCTACACGCGCCGCTTCAGATTTAAGTGTCAAATTTAAACAGTTAGATTTAAACAGTTAGATTTAAATAATTAAACTTAACTATTTAATGTATGGCTACTACTTTGTACTAATAAAAGGTGCTGACTTTCAACATCAACTGCGCTTTTTGCCACCACATCTAAGGGCATCAAAGCGCTGATTAACACGCCCTCGCTTGGGCTACTAATCATTTCAAAATGGCCGCCAATGGCCTGCACACGGTGGCGCATCCCTGATAATCCATGCGTTAAGCCGCTAAGTGACTGCATGTCTATACCAATGCCGTTGTCACTAATTTCTAGTTTAATATAATGGTCGTCCAGCATTACGTCGACATTAACCGCAGTGGCTTTGGCATATTTGTTAGCATTGTTAAGGCTTTCTTGCACAATACGGTATGAAATCAAGCTAATTGTTTCGTTAAGCGGCGTTGTAGGATGCGGTAAATTAAGGGTTAAGCGCCATTTATTGCGCTCAGCCGCATCTTTAATTAAGGCCGTTAATGCAGGCCAAAAACCAAATGTAGAAATCATAGAAGGATGCAACTCTTGCACAATGTGGCGTTGAAATTGAATGCCTTGATTAATATAACCCGTTGTTTTGGCTAACTTTTCTGCAATATCGGGTGCGCTTAAGTTAAGTTTTTTAATGCACCAAGCCAAATCCATCTTGGTTGCGGTAAAAATACTGCCTAATTCATCATGCAACTCGCGCGATAATTTTTGCCGCTCGCGCTCAACATCGGCTTGGTAATCTAATGCCATACTGCGCAGTAGTTGCGTTTGCTGTTTTAATTTAACTTCGTAATCGGCATTTTCTTTTGAAACCTGTTGTTGGGCCCGGCTTTTAAACGCTAATTCTTTAAGCAATTGCTTAATCACCATTGCAACTAGAAAAATTAAAATTGACGCCCCGCCAATCACCGAAGCGCGCGCAAGATTTACCGTATTGCGGCGCTTTTTAACCATATCATCGACAATATTTGTTTGGTGCGTCACCAATGCATCGGTTGTTGCTACAAAATTTTGCATTTGCAACTTGCCAACATCTAAATTGATTATTTGATTCGCTTCTTCAATTTTATTTTGTTCTACCAGCTTATTTGTTAACAACATTTCAGCCGATTTCGCCTCAACAATAGCGCTAATCGCGCGTAACTTTTCTAACTCATAAACTTTACTTTGTGGTGTTGCGTTGATATTAACCAATGCCTCGCTAAATTTAATATTGGCTTTGGCGTTGTCAAGTGCGGCATTAAAAGGCGTTAAATATTCTTTACGTTTAGTAATCATAAAGCCGCGCTGCGCGCTTTCGGCTTCGTACAAGTTACTTTTAAGCTGGTGCAGCACAGCGATATTTTCGCGCACCTGTTTTATAGTATCCACTTGTTTGCTAAATGAAACAATCCAGTTATCACTAAACATCACTGATGCAAAAGCAATCATTAATGCGGCGCATAGCATTGCAATAGTGCGCCCGCCTAACAACGCAATAATGCGCTCGCCCCAAACCCAAATTTTAGTGATTAGTTTCATTAAGGTGCATATTATCCTGTTGATTGCAATTTGGCTGTAGGCGCTTTCTGACATTTAAATCAGCTAAGCTATGCTGATAAAAAACCAACTCTTTTTATAAAATACTTTCACACAAGCTGATGATTTAAACAATGATTTAAGCTCAAGTTGTAATCTTAATAATATAGTAAGTAAATTAAAATTGAAAGGAACTAATATGTTGCATTACACCGTTGTGTTTTTTGTCATTGCTATTATTGCAGCAGTTTTTGGTTTTGGCGGTATTGCCGCTGGTGCAACAGAAATAGCCAAAGTTTTATTTTTTGTGTTTTTGGCGATTACTATTATTTCGTATTTAATGGGTAGAAAACCATAAAAACTCACTACAAAACAACTATTTAAAGGAATCAAAATGTTTAATATCAATAAACAAGAGGATGTAAAAGACAAAGCAGCCAATTTGGTTGACGGTGTCAAAATTGGCGTAGATAACGTGACTGACAAATTAAAATATGACTTGCAAGATGAAGCTAACGAGGTGTTAAATATGGTACATGTCCAATCAGAAGAAACTAAAGCGCAAGCCATTGGCGTTATTGAAAGTTTAAAAACTTTATTAGGTCAATACACCAGCGCATCTAATATTGCAGATATCAAAGATCAAATTGTAGATAAAGCCAATCAATTAAAAGGCATTGTTAAAGATGAAGCCAGCCATGCGTATGAGGTGAGCCGCGATCGCACAGTGCAAACCGTGCAAGATAAACCGATAGCCAGTTTGGCTGTGGCTGTTGGTGCTGGAGTGTTGCTAGGGTATATTTTAGGTTCAAAAACACATTCTAATAAGTAATTAATTTTAGCTAACTTTTAATATTATGTGGAAAACAGCGCTTAAATTTTTGGCTATTTTTGTTTTAAAAAATCGTATGCAATTTTTAAAATCTCAGTTTTTTAATAAATTGCATACCAACGCTTATGACTCGTTTAACAAACCAAATTTGTACCGTTTGAAAGATAACATCGCGGCAATGGCGGAAACCAGAGCCGCGATATTTAAGCAAAATTTTAACCATGAAATAAATCGCGTGGTCAAAAGTTTAATTGGCTTTATGCTGATTTTACTATTTGCAATTTTGTCTTTATTAACGGGCTTAATGTGGTTATTTGCGACTGCCTGGACTAGCCCGCATCGGGATATTATTTTAGGCGTCACCATGCTGATTCCGATTGCGTTAGCCATTGGCGTTTATTTAGCGATTCGCAATTCCTGGCAAAAGCAGCCGATTCTTCATCAATCAATGCAGCAAATTGAAAGCGATTGGCAAGTATTTAAAGCAGGTTTTGACACCACAGCTGATGCAAACGACGACTTAGCCAGTAAAGATAATCTATAACAAAAATTACCATCAAAGCTAACAATAAGTGCTACTGTTTTGCAATACACTTTTTGCTAGTTAATAGGGGTATTAAATGGGAAACTTCTTGAAAAACGTTTTATTAGTGGACGACCACAGCATTGTCCGCCAAGGCTTAAAAAATTTGATTGAACTTGAAGCCGATTTAAAAGTAACGGGCGAGGCAGCAAGCGGCCTAGACGCACTCAATTTAGTACGTACCAATCAATATGACGTGATGGTGTTAGATATTGCGATGCCCGATAAAAACGGGGTTGACACCTTGCATGATTTAAAACACATTGCGCCAACCTTGCCAGTTCTTATTTTAAGCGGTTATGCAGAGGCACAATATGCACTTAATTTAATTCGTAGCGGCTGTAAAGGCTATTTATCAAAAGGTGCTGATTCAGCCGAAATCATCAAAGCCATTCGCGTGATTGCTAATGGCAAGCGTTATATATCAGCCGAGCTGGCAGAACTGATGACCGATCAATTAAGTCACCCATCCGACAAGCAACTGCATGAAGCCTTGAGTGAGCGTGAGTTTCAAGTGTTTTTTAAATTAGCGGGCGGCATCAGCCCCACCGATATTGGCGCTGCGCTTAATATCAGCACTAAAACAGTCAGCACGTACAGAATGCGCATTTTAGAAAAGATGAGCCTTAAAACCAATGCTGATTTAACTTATTATGCGATTAAAAACGGATTGATAGTATAAATGCACTATTTAATCGTTGAATGTAGTTGTATGTCAGCCAAATCCGACTTTTTTTAATCATAATTACGGGTTATTGTTACTAATGATTTCTACCCAAAGTATAAAAATACCTGAATATGCCAGCATTTGAAAACAGTTCTATAGTTAAAACCAAAACTAAACCTATTAAAGTAGGTAGCGCCAAGCCAATGAAAATGTTGCTGGTTGAAGATTCAACTTTACTGCGCGAAGTATTATTTGAAACCATTAATAACCTAAAAAATTTATCGGTTGAAGGAATGGCCGCCACACAATCTAAAGCCATCGCGCTATTAAACGAAAAACAATTTGATATTTTGTTGCTTGACATTGAGCTTTCTGAAGGCAATGGTTTTGAAGTCATTAAACACACGCAAAAACCGCATTATCCTTTTAATGCGCCCATATTAATGATGTTAACCAACCACGCCAATCCGCATTATCGTAGTTTGGCCAAAGATTTAGGCGTGCATTATTTTTTCGATAAATCAATGGATTTCGATTTGGCCATTCAAGCAATTGAGCTTGAAGCAGAGCGTTTTAATAAAAAGCTTAATTAATATTCTCGGCAATAAAATACCATGAACAAGCTTCAAGCTAACGGCCGTTTTTTAGCCAGGCAATTTGTGTTTGCTTGGTTTTTAATTGGCGGCGTGATGCATTTTGCCAAGCCAAATTTGTTTGTACGCATTGTGCCGCCTTATATTCCTTACGCGATTGCCGCAGTTTATATCAGCGGCGCGTGTGAACTACTTGGCGCAATTGGCATATGGATTAAACAAGTTAGAAGCTTGGCAGGTTACGGCTTAATGCTGCTTACTATTGCGGTGACGCCAGCAAATGTGTTTATGTTGCAACATGCTGATGCGTTTTCAGAAGTGCCGTATTGGGCTTTGGTTGTAAGATTGCCATTCCAATTATTTTTAATTTGGCTTATTTGGTGGTGCACACGACCCAATTTGGCAATAAAAAAAGCGAACAATTAATGTTCGCTTTTTTTAAACCAAACTAACTATTTAGGCTTATTATCTAGTAGCGGGCGGCGTATTTTTAGTATCGCTTGGCTGTAATTTGTTGCCTTTAGTGGTGCCAATATGCATTTCGGCGTCCATATCTTTAACACTAACGCCGCCATTGGTTTGCTTCATTTTGCTATACATATCTTCATGATGCGCCATAAATTCTTCTTTTGAAATGATGCCATCGCCATTGGTATCCATCATTTTGCTACTCATTCTGTTTTTGTGCGACATGCGGTAATGATCCATTTTCTTCATGCTGCCTGTTGCCGGCTCTGCCATCGTTTTATCGGCAGTACTTTCTTGCGTTAAACCCTCCATAGAATCTTTGGTGTTGGTTTTATCTTCAGCAAATGCCGAAAGCGCTGCAATTGAAAGCGAGGCAATAAATAAAGTGTTGATTAACTGTTTCATCTAAACTCCTTAATAATAGATTGGTGGATTAAATTTAAGCTTAATTGGTACCTGTGGTTGTACCATTAATTGGGCCATCTTTGGTTAAATCTACACTGCCATTCATGCTTTTACCAGTAGTTGTGCCAATTGGCTTGTTGTTCATCGAGCTTCTATAGCTTACGCCGCCTTCACCAGGATTCATATCAGTAAACATTTGCTCTTGATGTGCCATGTACTCGTCATGTGACACCATTCCGTCGTTATCGGTGTCCATCATTTTCATTTGTTTGCTTTTGCTACCCATCCGGTTGTTTCTTTTCATGCTTTTGTTGGTGCTGCTTTTATCGATACGTTTATCTTGATGTTTAATTTGCGGCGTGTCTGAAGTGCCTATTGCGCTGCCGTCGTCGGTATTTTCGGGAGTGGTGGCAGCAGAAACTGAAAATACACTCATTAAAAGTGCTGTTAAAAATACGCTAGTAATCGTTTTAGTCATGATAATTCCTTATATTAAATGTTGAAATACAAACAAAGCTGTCAGTTGACATTGCGATAGTAAAGCCTGACAAAACACGCGTCTGTGCGGTAACGAACCTATATTGAAAATTACATCAATAAAACAAATTAATAGAATAAATCAAAATAAATAAGCTTATGCTCGCTGGCGTACAGACGCCTTTTATTGTATTCACGATAATAATAACTGTACGAAAACTTTTAAATTTATTCAAACGAGAGAAGGTTTACCATGACAAAGATTAATCGAATTGCAAGCAGTGTATTAATAAGTACTTTTTTACTAGGTTCAGTTGCCTGTTCAGGCATGTCGTCACGTGACAAAAGCACAGCCATAGGTGCAGGTGTTGGCGCTGTGGGCGGCGCAGTGTTAACAGGCGGCGGCGTGTTGGGCACTGTAGGCGGCGCAGCTGTTGGCGGCGTAATCGGCAACCAAATTGGCAAAGATAAAAAGTAAATAAGTTGTTGTAATAGTAAAAAATAATGCCGAGCCTTTT
>JACMNB010000026.1 GCA_014378845.1 Methylotenera sp.
AATGCGTAGGCGTTTTAAAATCTCAAAAATGAAAAAGCCTGCGAAGGTTAAGCCGATGAATAATAAGCCATATTTTGTTGCGCGATCGGATTGGCTATACACGTTGATGGGTACTATAAAGCACACAGATAGGGATTCTAAGTTTTCTGCTTTGCCACCGCTTGTTAGCATGCTCATTAAAGCTGCTTGATTGTTGCTAGAAAGTGACGACACGGCCCACTTTGCGCTAAAGCCATCTTGACTTATTTTTTGCGTTGCGGCATCAGGTAAAAAGCTACCGTAAAAATGTGGCGATTGCCAACAAGAATTTAGCGCAATAAGGTTATTTTCGGCAATCGGCGTAAAGTTAAAATTTTCTGTACCGCGTAAGTTAAGCTTAAATTCAAACGCAATTGTTTGCTCATCGCTACTCAAGATTTTAATGGGCGCGTTAATGCCGCTGCCCAGCGTGTCTATTTTGCTGCCTTGCACAAAGCTAATGGGTGAGCCGCCCCAGTTAACGATTGGCTTACCAGCCACGCCGCGCGTGTCACTGATGCCGACACTTAAATAGGGGTCGCCAATTTTTAAGCAGGTATTGTCATGCTCAAACTTTAAGCCTAAATTTTTTGGTATGTTAAATTGCCCACTAATATGGCCGCCAAGCTGGTATAACAAAGCTTTGTAAATGCCAAGAGATTTTACTTCGTTGGTAAATCCGCCTGTTAATCTGAGCTCTTCAGGCAATAAATAAACTTTGCCAGCATAGCTTCTTGTGACAATTTTCTGAGTTTTGTTCACTTCAATCATTTCAGGATACTCTTGCACATAAGGTACTACTAGCACCGGCCCAATAACAGTTTGCTCGCGCGCCGAGCTTCGCGCGATGTCGGCCTTCACGTTTTCTTGATTGCGTTGCCGCTCTACAATAGTGCCGTTAACGTAACTCACCGCAATCGACATGACTGTCACTAACGCGACCATGCCGATGATTTTAAAGATAAATGCTTTATTCATGATTAACTCCTTGTCTGTGTGGAGTTAGCAGAATATTTGCCTTGCGTGAAGTGATGATGCGCTTGTGTGAAGTGAGTGTGAAGTTTGATTTTTTTTTTGCGCTTAATTTTTTTAATCAAAAATTCTTTAATTAAGTTTGTCTTTGCGAGGAATGAAATGACGAAGTAATCCAGTCTTCGCATTGCTTGGATTGCCGCGGGCTTTGCCCTCGCAATGACGGTGTCACGTTGTTTTCTGGGAGAACTATAGTTGCAAGGAAACGGGCTACGTTCTCGCAATGACAGCGTTAGGTTGTTACGATTGATGCTGGTAGTGACAATACTGCCAACGCGCCGCGATTAGCATGATTGTTTAAACTCACTTTTCCGCCATGTAATTTTGCCACTTCTTGCACAAAATTGAGGCCTAAACCGGTACTTTTTTGGCCGGCGTTAGGTGAATTTTCTGGTCGCGGCAGTGAGTAAAATTTATCAAACACTTTATCAAGCGCATAGTCGGGAATCCCCGCGCCTTGGTCTTTCACTTGAATCAAAATATGATGTTTGCTTTGTATTACATCAACATTAATAATGCTATTGGGCGGGCTAAAATCTAGCGCGTTTTCCAGCAGATTAACAATGGCTTGGCCGAGGAGAAATGAATCGGCTTGAATGGTTAACGATGGGCTGCAAGCCGCATCAATGCTGGCTTGCAGAGCATGTGTTTTTTGGCTTAAATGCTTAATTTGGGTTTGAATTAACGCACTTAAATTGACAGAAGTCACCTGCTGCAATTGCTGTTGATGCTCCAGCGTGGCCAGCCCCAGCATATTTTGAATAATGGTCTGCACGCGGCCAGATTGCGTTTTAATTTGCGCTAAAAAATGCGCTTGGTCTGCGGGTTCCATATTCGGCGAAATCAGCTCCAAACTGGCTTGAATAGCGGTGATAGGGCTTTTAAGCTCGTGCGTTAAATGTTGCACCGATTCTTGCACATATTGTTTGCCATCTAATTCGCTACGCATCGTTTGCATGGCTTTTGCTAAGTCGCTTAATTCGTCATTGCTTGACGTGGGCGGCGTGGCTTTTTTGCCTCGCGCAATATTAATGGCATAATCGCGCAAGCTGTTGATTTTGCGCGTAAATCGCCAAGTAAAAAGTGCGCCAATAGCGATAGAAAGCACAAACAATAGCGCGCCCCAGCGGATGATTTTGTTTTGCGCGCGCTCGATAAATGGCAGTACTGTACGATTTGCCTTTGCAACCGTGAGGCTGCCGATAACTTTACTGCCATCTTTAATGGCCGCGGCCACATACATAATCGTATCGCTATGCTTGTCGCCAATCACCACTGGGCTAGAGCGCACGCCGTATTTGCCGTGCAGCGTTAAGTAAACATCGTTCCATTGGCTGTAATCTTGGCCTAAACCCAAATTAGCAGAATCGAAAAGAACAATGCCTTTAATGTTGGTAATATAAACGCGATAATCGGCCGATTGTTTGCGCACGCCACTGATGTTGGCATTGCTGGTATCTGCTTTTGCCGCACGTGCTTGATATTGGCTTAAACTTTTTGCAAAGTTGCCGTTCACTATATTGCCATTTTTAACGTCGTTCGCCGCCAGCTCGGCCAGTACGTTGGCAGTGTCAACCAGTGTGTCTTCCATGGCTTGACGCACGCCAGGCTTTACTTCGTCCACAAAAATAGTCAGCACAAACCAAGCGGCAAGGCCGACTAGCACAAAGTAACCTAAGAATATTTTAAGGCTGATTTTCATTGTTGCCAGTTTGAAGTAAGCTTAATCAAACATTGTTTATCGTGAAAAACTTTCAAATTACCGTCATTCCCGCGAAAGCGGGAATCCATTTTTGTTACCCAAAAAATCAATTTCAAAGTGGATTCCCGTTTTCACGGGAATGACGAAGTGATGGAGGTTATTAAGCTATTTTTCATACCAACAAGCTATAACCCATGCCGCGATGCGTCACAATTGCCTCTGAATCGGTATCTACTTTTCGCAGTTTTGCGCGCACCGTTTTAATATGTGCATCTACCGTGCGTTCAAGCGTGTTTTCGGCCTGCGCCCATACTATATCCATCAGTTGATCGCGCGAATACACGCGTTTTGGCTGCAAAATAAGCGTTTTTAGCAGTAAATATTCGTAACGCGTCAGCTCTAAAAACTGGCCACGATATTGAATGCGGCAAGCACTTTCGTCGAGTTGAAAAAGATTAATTTCGGCGCTTATGTGCTTATTGCCCGCCCGCCGCAAAATCGCGTTGATGCGCGCCACCACCTCGCGCGGGCTAAAAGGTTTGGTGACGTAATCATCTGCGCCAATTTCTAGGCCCACAATGCGGTCAATCTCGTGATTGCGCGCCGTTAAAAATAAAATGGGAATGCCCGAGATTGCAGTTTTAGCGGTAGCCCGTATTTGCTTGCACACATCAAAGCCTGTCATATCGGGCAGGCCAACGTCCAGCACCACACAATCAAATGCTTGCTCGCGCAAAGTATTAATACCTTCATGCCCCAGTAAACAATGCGTGGTGGCAATGCCAGCTTCTTTGCAAGCGTAAACTAGCGTTTGCGCAATTGCGGGTTCGTCTTCAATAATCAACACATTTGGCATGCGGCTATTTTAGTGGAAATTGGCCCTACTAAGTAAGGAATTGAAGGCAAAAAAATGCCCGCTTACGCGGGCGAGGGGGAAAGCCATTCAGTTAACCAATTAAGCCGCGCCAGAAAGCGTCACGTATTTCATTTCGCCATTAATTAAAACAAAGCGCGCATCGCGTAGACTTTTTTGCGCGACAACAACGTTGTGATACACCCAAACAACACCTTTGGCTTCGCCAGCAGCGCTTTTTAAGGTAATCATTTCATCAGGCTTGCCAAAATTAGAGGCCACTTGGTTTGGCTTAGTTTGTTTAACCAAATCGTAAAACTGTGTGGGCGACATGACTTTGATAGCGCTCGAGTTGGCCGTATTAGCAGCATCAGCACTGGCGTTTTGTGTCAGCGCAACTAGACTGCCTATCACTAAACCTCCTAATACAGCACTTTTAATTAATTCAGATTTCAAGTTTTTTCTTTCTTTTGTTTTCTTGTGCGCAGTTTATCAGCTGTTTGTTACAAACGTATTACAACAGAGGTAAACAATTGTAATTTTAACATTGGCGCATAAACGTAGCGCATACGCTCATTAACCAGTCTTAGGTTTTATTAGCCGCTTGATTAATTTATCCAAAAAAGTCTTTGGCTTTATCCACCCAGCTTTTATTTTTTGGACTATGTTTGCCCGCGTCGGCTTGCGTACTGCTATCAAACTCGCGCAATAAATCTTTCTGTTTTTCGGTAAGTTTGACGGGCGTTTCAACCACCACGTGCACCATTAAATCGCCTGCCTCAGATTGCCTTAATGGCTTGATACCCTTGCTTTTTAGCCTGAATACGCCGCCCGTTTGCGTTTCAGCGGGTATTTTCATTTTGGCAGAGCCGCCTAAAGTGGGCACTTCAATCTCGCCGCCCAGCGCCGCTGTACTAAAACTAATCGGCATTTCGCAGTGTAAATTGCCGCCATCACGTTGAAATATTTCGTGGGTTTTTAGGTGAATCACCACATATAAATCGCCCGTTGGGCCACCATTGACGCCAGCTTCGCCTTCGCCTGTAAGGCGAATTCTATCGCCTTCATCCACGCCCGCAGGGATTTTTACAGAAAGCGTTTTGTTTTGTTTAACGCGCCCAGCGCCGCTACAAGTGGGGCAGGGGTCTTTTACCATTTTGCCGTTGCCGTGACATTTTGGGCAGCTTTGTTGCACCGAAAAAAAGCCCTGCTGCATGCGCACTTGGCCGTGGCCCGCGCAGGTTGTACAAGTCACTGGTTGCGTACCAGGGCGCGCGCCGCTGCCTTTGCAAGTTTCGCAGGCTGATTGCACCGGTATACGAATTTTTGATTCGGTACCTTTGGCGGCATCTTCTAAAGATACTTCCATGTTGTAACGCAAATCTGCGCCGCGATAAACGTTGTTGCGTTGGCCACCACCTTGGCGACCGCCACCAAAAATATCACCAAAAATATCACCAAATGCATCGCCAAAACCAGCACCACCAAAGCCGCCGGCACCATTGCCACCACCTTCAAACGCAGCATGCCCGTATTGGTCGTAAGCCGCACGTTTTTGATCGTCCGATAGCGTTTCGTAGGCTTCTTTCGCCTCTTTAAACTGTTCTTCGGCTTTTGGGTTGTCGGGGTTGCGGTCTGGGTGATGCTTCATTGCCAGTTTACGATACGATTTTTTGATTTCCTCTTCCGAAGCATCACGACTTAAACCCAATACTTCGTAATAATCTTTTTTAGTAGCCATAATTTTTAGTCGTTAGTCCGTAGTCGTTAGTCGTTAGTTTGTAACTTGCCGTTTATTTGATAGCTTATTACGCAAAAATCGTTAGTGTTGGCAAGCAACACTAACGACTAGCGGCTATCTATTAACGACTGCTATTACTCTTTTTTCACATCTTCAAATTCTGCATCCACCACATCGCCATCCACGGTTTTTTCACCTTCTTGGGCAGGTTGTGCGCTTTGCGTATTATTGGCAGCTTGCTCGGCCGCATATACTTTTTCACCCAGTTTTTGCGATGCTTCCATTAAGACATTGGTTTTGGCTTCAATGGCTTCTTTGTCATCACTTTGCAGTGCATCTTCAACCTCTTTAATCGCGGTTTCAATGGCGGTTTTTTCTGCTTCATCCAACTTGTCGCCATGCTCAGTTAATGATTTTTTAACTGAATGCACCATACCATCAGCCGCATTGCGCGCATCGACTAACTCGCGATATTTTTTATCTTCATCTGCATATTTAATCGCATCTTCTTCCATTTGCTGAATTTCAGCCTCAGACAAGCCAGAGTTCGCTTTAATGGTAATTTTGTTTTCTTTACCAGTGGCTTTGTCTTTGGCGCTCACGTGCATAATTCCATTGGCGTCAATGTCAAAGGTCACTTCAATTTGCGGCATGCCGCGTGGTGCTGGCGGAATCTCGCTTAAGTTAAATTGACCTAGTGATTTATTGGCGCTCGCCATTTCGCGCTCGCCTTGCAACACTTGAATCGTTACCGCATTTTGGTTGTCTTCTGCAGTTGAGAAAGTTTGGCTAGCTTTGGTTGGAATGGTGGTATTTTTTTTGATGATTTTCGTCATCACGCCACCCATGGTTTCAATGCCCAAGCTTAATGGCGTTACGTCTAGCAACAACACGTCTTTTACATCGCCTTTAAGCACGCCACCTTGAATCGCCGCGCCTACTGCCACCGCTTCATCTGGGTTTACGTCTTTGCGTGGCTCTTTGCCGAAGATTTCTTTTACTTTTTCTTGTACTTTAGGCATGCGGCTTTGACCGCCAACCAAAATCACATCAGTAATATCTTCAATTTTTACGCCTGCATCTTTAATCGCAGTGCGGCAAGGTGCCATGGTGCGTTCAATTAAATCGTCCACTAAACTTTCTAATTTAGCACGGGTAATTTTTACCACCAAATGTTTTGGCCCAGTAGCATCTGCCGTAATGTAAGGCAAGTTAACTTCTGTTTGGGTTGCGCCAGATAACTCAATTTTAGCTTTCTCAGCTGCTTCTTTTAAGCGTTGTTTAGCCAATAAGTCATTGCGTAAATCTAGGCCTCCGTTTTCTTTTTTGAACTCATCAGCCAAAAAGTCGATTAAACGATTATCAAAGTCTTCGCCGCCCAAGAATGTATCACCATTGGTTGAAAGTACTTCAAACTGATGCTCGCCATCGATGTTTGAAATTTCAATGATTGAAACGTCAAAAGTACCGCCACCTAAGTCATACACAGCAATTTTGCGATCGCCTTCTTGTTTATCTAAACCAAACGCTAATGCTGCCGCAGTTGGCTCGTTAATAATACGTTTAACATCTAAACCAGCAATGCGGCCTGCGTCTTTAGTGGCCTGGCGTTGGCTATCGTTAAAGTAAGCAGGCACGGTAATTACCGCTTCAGTCACTTCTTCGCCCAAGTAATCTTCAGCGGTTTTTTTCATTTTGCGCAACACTTCAGCCGAGATTTGTGGCGGCGCCATTTTCACGCCGCGCACTTCTACCCACGCGTCGCCGTTATCAGCTTTTGCAATGGTATAAGGCATTAATTTAATGTCTTTTTGTACTTCTTTTTCGTCAAAGCGGCGACCGATTAAACGCTTAACCGCGTATAGCGTGTTTTTTGGATTAGTCACTGCTTGGCGTTTGGCTGGTGCGCCCGCTAAAATTTCGCCATCCTCTTGGTAGGCGATAATGGATGGCGTAGTGCGTGTACCTTCTGCGTTTTCAATCACGCGTGGCTTGCCGCCTTCCATCACGGCGACGCAGGAGTTTGTTGTACCTAAATCAATACCAATAATTTTGCCCATGATTCTATTCCTTTTTAAATTCTAAATTAGCCGCACATGCACGCTGATAAACGCAGATAAAACCGTTCATGTCATTCGTCATTGCAGTGTAAATATTCAACCTTGTTTTTAAGATGGTGATTAGTTAAATAATTTCAAGTGTTTGGTTTTTATCGGCGTGTATCGGCGTTGATCTGCGGCCAAAAATTATTTGGCGACCATTACCAACGCTGGCCGCAAAACGCGCTCATTTAAGGTGTAGCCTTTTTGCAGCACTGTGGTTACCGTGTTCGGCTCGCCAGCGCCTTCTAGCATGCTAATGGCCTGATGTTTATTTGGATCAAACTTCTCACCCAGTGGATTGACTTCGGCAATGTTAAATTTCTCAAACACGCTAGCCAGTTGCTTAATGGTAATCTCAATGCCATCTTTATAACTTTGCACATCGGTCGCTTCAATTAATACCGCTGCATCTAAACTATCCTTGACGGCCAATAATTGGTTGCTAAATTTCTCTAACGCAAATTTACGTGCTTTATCAATATCTTCCATCGCGCGGCGGCGAATGTTTTCGCCTTCTGCTTTTACATAAAGTACGCTGGCTTTAGCTTCTGCCAGTTGCGCTTGCAAGTCAGCAATTTGCAATTCTGCGCTGGCCTCTTCTGTAACAACTGATTCGTTGGCGGCTTCTGAAGTAGTGTTTTGTGGGATATCTTCGCTGTTGTTTTCAGATGTGTTTTGGGTCATAAAGCGTCCTTATTATAATATTAGTGCGATATTAATGTGTTGAACTTAAGCACAGTTATGGGGCTGGTTTGGACAATCTCAAGGCATATCAGTAAAAAATTAGCCGTAAATAGTTTAGCCAAAATAATCTGGCGGCAACGCTTGGTGACGCGCTTTATAGCGATCGTAGCTCCATAAATATTGCGCGGGTTTTTGCACTATCGTGCGTTCAATCTCCGCATTCATCAGGGCTGGTGTGTCAATACCGCCTGCAGCAATCGGCGCAATATGGATGTGATAGCCGCCGCCATATGGCAAACGCTCACCAAACGCCATTAGCACTTGCGCACCTGTTTTTTGCGCTAATTTACTAGCCAGCGTCATGGTATAAGCTGGCTTGCCAAAAAATGGCACCCATTCGCCTTCACCCTCAAATGGTGCTTGGTCGGGCAGCATGCCAATCGCCTCGCCGCGTTTCAGTGCTTGCAGTAACAGCTTTACACCCGCGCCATTGGCAGGCGCCAGCATCACTTTGCCGCGTTGGCGTCCAGCTTCAATAAGCGGCAATAACCAACGCTGGCGCGGTGCGCGATATAGAACGGTCATTGGATGTTGCGCCCCATAATAAAGTGATGTAATCTCAAAACAGCCCAAATGCGGGGTTAAGAAAATGATACCTTTGCCTGCAGCCAAGGCCGTTTCAACATGCTGCCAGCCTGTACAATTTTTAACCAAACTAAGTACAGAGGCATGACTGCGTAACCAAATAGGAAAGGTTTCAAAAAACGCCTTGCCTGTTTCTGCAATATTATGATTTAACAGCATTTTTTTATCTTGCACAGGATGATACAAGGCAATATTTTTGTTTAAAATGCGCTTGTGTTTGCTGGCAAATAGATACGCCAGCCAGCCAAATGCTGCGCCAAACGCATGAATAATTGGCAGCGGCAGCATGGCAAATACCGTAAGTACGCCGTGCGTAATTCGGTATAATGTTTTGATTATGGCTTGTTTAATCATGGCAGCATTATAACTGGTAGATAACTACTAGCCCAATTAGCCAAACTATAAAATAGTAAAAGACACAACCAATTAAAAGACAAAGCCGATTGAATATTCTCATTATCAAACTTTCATCTTTGGGCGATGTGCTACATAACTTGCCGATTGTTTGGGATATTCGTGCGCAATATCCAGAGGCGAAGATTGATTGGCTGGTAGAAGAAAGTTATTTGAGCTTGCTAGCGCCTTTACTTAGCAATGCTGATTTTAAGGGTATTGACAACATTATTCCGATTGCCATGCGGCGATGGAAAAAGAATTTATTGAGTGACCAAACGCGCAAAGAGTGGCGCGGATTTCGCCAAAATTTTCAAACAACGCAATACGATGTAATAATAGAAACGCAAGGCTTGCTAAAAGCTGCGTGGCTTACGCGGCTGGCAAAACGTAGCCCGAATGCTGCAATTGCTGGGCTTGGCAATGCAACAGAAGAATCAGGCTTTGAACCGCTTGTGCGCTGGTTTTACACAGATAGCGTGCAAGTGCCACTGCGTTGCCATGCGGTTGAGCGATCGCGCTGGGTGGCGGCTGCAGCCTTAAATCTACCCGAGCCAAAAAATCAGCCACAGTTTTATCCGCCAATATTTTTACAAAGTTTGCAAACTAACGAAACGCCGTTTAACAAGCCTTATGTGTTGTTTTTTCACGCCACCGCCCGCGCCGCCAAACAATGGAGTGAGGCTAACTGGATTGCACTCGGTAACGCGTTAGCAAAACAAGGCAAGCAAGTGATTCTGCCGTGGGGAAACGCGCAAGAAAAAGCCGTGAGCAAGCGCCTAAGCACGCAAATACCTAATTCAATCGTATCGCCAGCTTTTAATATTAATGAATGGTTCGGCGTAATTGCCAACGCCGCGCTTACAGTAGGCGTGGATACTGGCCTCACGCATTTATCCGCGATGATGAATACGCCAACCATTGAGCTTTATTGTGATTCGCCACGTTGGAAAACTGAGGCGTATTGGTCAGAAAATATTAAAAATTTAGGCGATACTGGCCAGCCGCCGAGTCTCGATAACGTTTTGCAAAGCGTAGGTGCTTTGCTTGATGCGTAAAAGCCTGTATTTAGTTCGTGATATTATGCGTACTAGTAATTAATCGAAGTATTTGAATTGGAATAAACGAATGATTGGGCTATTAAAACTAGGAATTGCTTTAAAAGAAAACAAGCTCAAAACCATAGAATTAGCTTTGCTAACTCTGATGGTGTTGGCCTTACCCAGCATAGAAGCACCCAAAAATATTTTTTTAGTATTCTTTGTCATCATGGCTTTGTTTCGCCAAATCAGCAATAAATCAACTAGCTGGCAATTTTGGGATTGGCTATTTTTGCTGTGCATAGGTTCAGCGTTTCTAAGCGCTTTGTTTGCAGGCATCACCCCAGGTGATGAATGGAAAGGCTTTGGCGTATTAGTCACCTATGTAAGCGTGGGTTGGATGATTTCGCGCGCCAATTACACCAAAACTGAAATAGCTTGGCTGTTCTGGGTGGCGGTTATTGGCGTTATTCCACCGCTTATTTGGGGTTTTTGCCAGTATTTATGGCTGCATACCAAGCATGATTTGCAGCTGCATTCCGTAGGTCATGTGAATCACTCGGCTATTTATTTGGCGATTATTTTTGGCGCAAGTGTAGGAGCTAGCTTAAGTTTGTGGCAGTCTGTAAGTACAAAAATGCGGATTACTTTACTTGCCTTATCAGTCTTTTTGCTGATCGGTTTGTTTGTGGGCGATAGCCGCGGCGCCTTGGGTGTGGCTAGCTTGATGGCTTTGATACTCATTACCGTACTAAGTATGAACGCTAAAATGAAATGGCTTGCTTATGGTGTTTTAGCACTTACTGCAGTGTTAGCTGTTTCACTAAGTTCAAGTGTTGTGACCAAACAGATTGATTTGCAGAAAAAAGGCATGATTTTGTCATATCGCGACAAAGTATGGAACGTATCTCTAGAGGCTAGCCGCTTTTACCCTGTGCTTGGCATCGGTTTAGATAACTGGAAGTTATTGAAGCCAGAAGACATCAAAAAATCAGTCGAAGCCCGCAATAAAGTATATAACCCAGACGACTATTACTTTGTTGGGCATTCGCACAATATTTATTTAACTGCCTTGGTGGAGCGTGGCTATTTAGGCCTTTCTGTGCTGCTGTTGCTGGTGTTTGCGTGGCTGCGGCAGTTGGTTAAAACCTTCGCGCTAACGCGCAGTGACGCAACTGCGGCCTATTTATGGGCAGGCTCATTTAGCGCGTGGTTAGTCACGTTTGGCGTAGGCACGGTGAATACTACATTGCATCACGAGCATGGTATTTTGGCGTTTTTGTTTTTAGGTTTGTATTTGTCTTATGCTAGACAACATGCGCAATCCAAAACCTAATAGCATGACGGCTCGCCAAAAACTCTCTGTCACCATCATCACCAAAAATGAAGAGGCTGCGATTGCAGCTTGTTTAGCATCAGTCGCTTGGGCTGATGAAATTGTAGTGGTGGATTCTGGTAGCACCGATAAAACAGTGGATATTTGCAAAGCCCACGGAGCAATCGTTCACAACTCAACACAATGGCCTGGTTTTGGGCCGCAAAAGAATATTGCATTAGGTTTTGCTAGCCACGATTGGGTGCTGTCGATAGACGCAGACGAGCGCGTTTCGCCCGAATTACGTGCAGAAATTGAACAAGCATTAAGTTTAAATGCTAAAAATGTGGCTTATCAAATCCCTAGAAGTTCCAGCTATTGCGGCCAATTTATGCGCCACAGCGGCTGGTGGCCAGATTACGTATTACGTCTATTTCCCAATGCGCTAGGCAAATTTAGCGATGACATTGTGCATGAGCATGTGATATTTAATGGTGAAATTAAAACACTGAAGAATCCTATCTTGCACATCAGCTATACTGATTTAGAAGAAGTGCTGGATAAAACCAATCGTTATTCTAGCGATGGCGCAACCAAGCTGGCGGCACGTGGCAAAACCGCTTCACTTAGCAGCGCGATATTGCACGGCATTTGGGCGTTTTTACGTACTTATTTTTTGCGCTTGGGTTTTTTAGATGGTCGTATAGGCTTTATTTTAGCGGTTTCTAACGCCGAGACAACCTACTATCGCTATTTAAAGCTGATGTTATTAACAGAACAAAAACCAACAACATCCCCCGAAAACAATGCTTAAGCTATCAGAATTTTCAGTTAAAGATTGGTTAAAGCTGCGCCCCTTAGACGTGGCCTTTAAGCAAGTGCGCAATGATATTTGGCTAAACTATTACACCAAACAAAAGCCGCCTGAGCTTGCACAGTTTTTAGCTGATAACAATCATTTAGCAGGCAAAAATATTGTAATTGTGGTTGCGTTTGAGCAACCTTGGGCGCTAAATTGGTTGCTACAAATGGCAAAGAAAAATCTGATTAACACCACAGTTTTGGTGTTTGATAATTCGCACAAAGCCACAGCCAGAAACGAGTTGGAAGCAGTTTGCAAAAAAAATAGCACAGCATATTTAGCCTTGCCAATGAACCGCAGCAAGCACGTTAATCGCTCGCACGGCATGGCAATGTCGTGGATTTACGATAATGTGATTAATGTTATTCAGCCAAAAATATTTGCGTTTATTGACCATGATTTAATTCCTGTGAGCAAAGTTGATTTTGAAGAAAGATTAGCCACACAACCGTTTTATGGCAGAGCAGGTGGGAAATTTCCGCAATATTGGTCAATATGGGCAGGTTATTGTATTTTTACTTACGAAACCTTTAAAAACAAACCGCTCAATTTTTTGTATGATTTTTCACGAGGACTGGATACGGGCGGTAGAAATTGGGAGTGTATTTATTCGCAATTTGATAAATTACAAATTCGATTTGCAAAAAATGAACAGCTTAATATTAAGCTACCAGACATGCAACAAGCCGCATCTGTACAAATCATTGACGAGCGCTGGATGCATATTGGCGGCATTAGTTACAACGATGGCTTCAAAGCCAAATCTGACTTTTTTGGGCTGCTGGCCGATGCGTTGGAGCAGGATAACGACTGGCGGCGTTTTTTAGCAAAATGAAATTAGACAAAACCGCACTTTTTTTAAAAACCAAACACTTGGGGGATTCGGTTATCTTAACATCCGCCATTGATGCCTTGCCGTCAGATTTTATGGTGGATGTGCTGTGTTTTAAAGAAAGTGCAGCCATTTTTGCCATGAATCCGCGCGTGCGGCATGTGTTGGTTGTGCCGCGTCATTTAACAGGCTTTGCACGTTGGCGCGAGTATTGGCGCTTGATTTCAGTAATGCGTAGTCAGCAATATGATGTGTTGGCGCAGTTTTCAGATGATTGGCGTGGCGCATTGTTGGCGCGACTTTTGAAAGCAAAAGTCAGCGTTGCGAGGCAATCTAAAAAGCGGCCTGCATTTTGGTCTAATTCATTTAAGCACATAGCTAAACTCACACCAACGCTCAGGCCAGCTGCTGAGCAAGATGTTGATTTGCTGCGAAAAATTGGGCTTTCCAATGAACCTTTTGCGCCAGCGTATCAACTGACCGTTGCGGAAGCAGATAAGCAGTTCGTAGAAAACTGGCTGAAAACTGTAGTGAAAGAACACAAAAAATTAATCGTAATTCATGCCGCCGCACGTTGGAAGTTTAAAGGCTTGCCACATGCCACTTGGGCGGCGCTGATTGATAACTTACATAATCGCGGTTATGCGCTTGTATTAAGTGGCGCAGCGAGCGACTTCGCCTTCAATCAAGAATTAATTGGTTTATGCCAGCAAGCGCCTTATTTAACCCAAGATTTTAATTTGGGCAAAACGGCTGCGTTGCTGCAAAGCGCGAATTTGTTGGTGTCAATTGATTCGATGGCAATACACTTAGCTAGTGCCTTGCAAACACCAGTGGTGGCTATGTTTGGGCCTACTGGCGAGGCGATTTGGGCGCCTTGGAAAGTACCACATCGCGTTGTTGCGCTTGGGGCGGCCGATTCACCATCGTTTGCTTGCAGGCCATGCGGCTTAGATGGCTGCGCAGGCAGCAAAGTCAGTCAGTGTCTTGTTGCCTTGCCAGCATCGCAAATTTTATCTGCATGTGATGAACTGTTAAATGAAGTCGCCATTTAAGCAATCTCGATTGGTTGCGCGATTATGGCTGGTTTTTTTTGCAAGTTTAAACTGCTATTGCCTGCGGAACTTCTCAAGTAAATCAAAAAAAATCTTAATCCCTACTCAATTATTGTTGGGCGACTGCATTTTAATGCTGTCTTTGATTGAAAAAGCTATTTTCAATTTTCCTTCGCATGAAATCGTAGTTGCTGCGCCTTCTTACGCGATTGATATTTTAAAAAAGCTAAATTTGCCAATTACACTAATTAGCTGGCATGAAAAAAATATTGTTGATTTGCGTACTGCTCGATCACATGGGCCGTTTGAAGCTGCTTATATTCCGTTTGAAAAGTGGGGGTCAGTTTGGGCAAACGCATTTGGAGCTAAAAAAGTGGTAGGTTTTACATTCCCAGATGTTAAATTTCATGATCGATTTTTAACGCAAGTGATTCGCTTACCTAATAAACTGCTTCCAGTTTCAGATTGGTTAATGGCATTAATCGTAGGCGATAACCCGCCTAGCTACAAGGCTGATTCACAGCTATTTTATGCATCAATACAAGAGGATGTAGCTAAGCAAAGCCAAGTAAAAAAAGTAATTTTACATATTGGCGCTAGAAATGAGAACCGAAGATGGACTGCCCAAAACTGGAGCGCATTGGCTGAAAAAATTCGTGCAAATGATATGCAAGTGATTTGGACTTATGCCGCTATCGAAAAGGAATGGAGTCAGCAGGTTACTAAAAAACCGGAAGATTGGGATTCTGAAGGTAACTTGAGTTTTGATGCTTTAATTTCGCTGATTGCACATGCTGATGCGGTAGTTTCACCCGACACGGGTGTAGCACACTTGTGCAAATTAACAGCAACGCCCAGTGTTGTGATTTACGGTCAAGGCAATCCGGGCATTCATGGCAATGGCGAATATTGGCAGCTGTCACCTGTAAGCAATGTTTTTCTAGAAAATATACCTTGCCGCTCTATGACCAACGTGTTCGGCCGCAATATCAGTGGGGTGAAGCGCTGTGATTTAGGCCCTAGCAAATGTGCTAACCCTTTTTGCCAAAACGACATTAATGCAGAAACTGTGATGAACGCTTTGCATTCTTTGCTCGCATAAAGTCACCTTCAGCATCAGTTATTTTGGGCGCACTTTTGCGCAGCCAACTCAAACACGGATAAAACCGAGGTATACATGCCTTCCAGTGTAAAAGGTGTATGCCTGCTAGGCGCTGCGCTGTTTTGCTCAAGCTGTTTACGCATCATCTCTGATAAAGCCTGTGGATTTTGAGTTGGCGTTAAGCTGCCTTGCGCGTAGCCTTGCAAGGCCTCTGGAATGCCGCCAATAGGGCAGCTAATTACGGGCAAACCAACGGCCATGGCTTGCAATAAGGCTTGCGGAACACCTTCATTGGCGTAGCTGGGCAATGCAAAACAATCCATGCTTTGCAAATACGGCAGCACGTTTGCCTGATTGCCAACCAAGTGAATATTGTGTGGATAACGCGTTTCGCTAACTAATTTTTTTAGGTTATCCAACTGCGGACCATCACCGACAATTACCAAAGAACTACTGGGATTATTCAATAAGTTAAAGGCTTGAATGAGGTCGCTATGTCCTTTCCAAGAGCGCAAGGTAGCGCAGATGCCAAAAATATAATGCTCACTTGGCAATTTTAGCAAGTTACGTTGTTTTTGTTTGTCACCAGGTTTGAAAACATCAGTATCAATACCAGTCGGCACAGAAAAAACGCTATTTGCATCAACAAAGTCATCGATAATTAGCATCTCGCGAATGCTCACGCCCGTTGTCATCACTGCCTCGGAACCTTGGTTATAAAGCCAGCGCGTCGGTTTATTGCGGTGTACAGGCGCGCTAATATGGCGTGTGCGCACAATTGCAAACTTGTGTTTTAGCGTAAGCCTTGCCAGTGCACTTAGCCAGTGATCGGTGCTGGAATGGCAATTAATCACATCGGGTTTTTGTTGATTGATGAGTTTACGCAAAGCAAATAAATCGGCAAAACGCTTCTTTTTAAGCTTGATTGGGAACGCCCTAATACCGTAAGCAGCAGCATTTTTTGCAATTTGGCTGTCCGCATCTGCGGCAACTAACAACTCGTGACCGTGTCGCTGAAACACTTGCGATTCGGTTAAAATACGAATCTCTTGTCCGCCCCATCCGCTAGATGCTTCAGTGTGTAGAATGCGCAATGCTGCTCTCTTTCTTATTTTTAATCAAGGTGTTATATAAACTTAGCCATTGTTGGCTGGCTTTGGCTAAGTCATAATTTTGTGATAAATTTAACGCGTTTTGTGACATCGACTCTCGATTTTGCCAAACATGCTGCAAGGCGTCTGCAATGCTTGCGGCTTGTTTGACGCAGAGCGCGCCAGCATTGCGTTGCTTAATTGCATCGGCAATGCCAACCGAATCTGTCACCACCACAGGCAGCGCGCAGCATAAGGCTTCCAACACTGCATTGGGGAAGGGATCGTATAGCGATGGCAAGCAAAACAAATCGGCTGCGGCAAGAAATGGTTTTACGTCTTTTTGCGGGCCAGTCACCAACACTCTACTTTCTAATTGCATAGTTTTAACGCGTTTTTTAAGTTTGGCCAATTGTTTGTCGTACCCGACAATAATCAGCTGAAAATCGGTCAAGGTTTTCACAGCCTCTAGCAACTCAAACGCACCTTTGCGGGCAAAGCCAGAGCCGACAAACAGCACGGTCGGCAATTGTGGATTTAAGCCCAGCTTGGCTTTTGCTGAGGTTTTGTCAATTGCGGGGGCAAAGGCTTTGGTATCGATGCCATTTTCAATTAATACAATTCGCTCAGTTGGCACGCTGTACCAATCCATTAATTCCTGCTGCACTAGCTTGCTATTGGCGACATAGGTTAAATGCGGCTCTTTGGACATTTCTTTCTCGGTACGAATCACCGCGCGATGGTAAGGGTCAATTTTAAGCCACAGTTTTGTATACCAGGGACTAACCTTTGCAAGGCGTGCCACCCATGACGCATGAATGCCATCACCGAGTCGGTAAATATCAGCACCCAGTAAGCGCTCGTGCGACTGAATTAAATCAAACTTATGCATGCTTAAAATGGCTGCCACTGATTGTTGAAACGATAAAAATTTCGCCGCGCGACTGCTCCCCCGCACGCCAGCCTTAATCCAATCTTGACCTGCTAAAGTTGGTGCGTCATCCGTTTTTGTCCACGACTCAGCAATGATTGAGGCTTGAATATTAAACGTGCCTAAGCCTTCAATGGTGCGGGTGATGAATTGTTCTGCACCACCAAACGGGTTAAATTTGCGGCGTATGATGGCGATTTTCATGGCTTGATACTAACGTATTAGCCCTATATCGGTCAATTATGACTGCAGCTTTTAACGTACTTATATCTGCTTATTTGGACTGCTAAGTCATCATTCGTTTGACGGATTAGCCTCAATTGGCGATAATCAGGGTAGTTCATTAATTAAAAGTCTTATATAAAATGAAGCAATCTCATATAGAAGTTACCGAGCGCATTATAGAGCGCAGCCGACCAACAAGATCTGCCTATTTGCATCGCGTTGATGAAATGATCACGCGCAAAAAAGGGCCGGATCGCTTAGGTTGCGCCAATGTGGCACATGCGTTTGCGGCGATGCCTGCCAATGATAAATTACGTATTTTTGCCGAAAAAGCACCCAATATCGGCATTATCACGGCATACAACGAGATGCTGTCTGCGCACCAACCTTACGAGGGCTTTCCTGCGATTATTCGCGATGAAGCGCGTAAATTGGGCGCAACTGCACAGGTTGCAGGCGGCGTACCAGCTATGTGCGATGGCATTACTCAGGGCGAGGCGGGCATGGAGTTGTCACTCTTCAGCCGCGATAACATTGCCATGGGCACAGCAATTGGCCTTTCGCATGACGTGTTTGACGCGGCTTTATTGTTGGGCGTGTGCGATAAAATTGTGCCCGGGCTTTTGATTGGCGCATTACATTTTGGTCATTTACCCTGCGTTTTTGTGCCAGCAGGGCCAATGAGTACGGGTTTAGATAACACATCAAAATCGAAAGTACGCGAGAAATATGCGCAAGGCCTAGTAGGGCGCGAAGAGTTATTGGCAAGTGAAAATGCCGCGTATCACGGCGCAGGCACTTGCACGTTTTACGGCACGGCCAATAGCAATCAAATGTTGCTTGAGGCCATGGGCTTGCACGTACCAGGTGCAGCGTTTATTCATCCGCACGATGGCATGCGTGAAGATTTAACGCGTGAAGCGGTGCGTATGGTGCTTGAAAACACTAAAAAAGACAGCTTTGTGCCTATTGGCAAGCTGGTAGATGAACATGTGATTGTGAACGCGATGGTGGCGCTACTAGCCACTGGCGGCTCAACCAATCATTTAATTCACTGGGTTGCGGTTGCACGCGCAGCGGGCATTATTATTGACTGGACAGATTTTCATTACTTGGCAAAAGCCACGCCATTATTGGCCATGGTGTACCCCAATGGCAAAGCGGATGTGAACGAGTTTCAAACTGCAGGTGGCCCAGGCTTTGTGATTCGCGAGCTGATTGAGGGCGGTTATATGTACCCAGACGTGTACG
The DNA here is from genome assembly GCA_014378845.1 of Methylotenera sp. Taxonomy (GTDB): domain Bacteria; phylum Pseudomonadota; class Gammaproteobacteria; order Burkholderiales; family Methylophilaceae; genus Methylotenera_A. The sequence goes on from JACMNB010000026.1 coordinate 18,875, forward strand.
CGGTGGCTAAAGGCGGCTTACGTGAGTACGGCAAACAACTGACAAAAGAAAGTGGCAAATTGGTCTGGAAGCCATATCCAGCCGAGAGCGGCGACGAAACGATTGTGCGCACTGCCGCGCATCCGTTTAATGAAAGCGGCGGTTTGCGCTTGCTAAAAGGCAACTTGGGTCGCAGCGTAGTTAAAATCTCTGCCGTGCCTGAAGATAGGCATATTATTGAAGCGCCAGCGATTGTGTTTGATAGCCAAGAAGAGTTGTTGCAAGCATTTGATCGCGGCGAATTGGAGCGCGATTTTGTGGCCGTGGTGCGCTTTCAAGGGCCAAAAGCCAACGGCATGCCAGAATTACATAAATTAACGCCGCCGCTAGCAGTGCTGCAAAATAAAGGTTTTATGGTGGCGATTGTCACGGATGGCCGCATGAGCGGCGCGTCGGGCAAGATTCCTGCGGCGATACATCTTAGTCCAGAAGCCAGTGCTGGCGGCGCAATCGCTAAAATCCGCGATGGTGACATGATTCGATTAAATGCCGCAGTAGGCACGCTAAATGCGTTGGTGGATGAAGATACATGGGCGGAGCGCATGCCGGTTGCATTAAGCGATGCAAAACGTCATCACAACTCGCATGGCATTGGGCGTGAGTTATTTGGTGGCATGCGCAGGAATGTATTATCTGCCGAAGAAGGCGCAATCACATGGCTTTAAACTTTGCAAATCGACTGATAACGGCGTTACTTTCGCTTGCCGTACAAAAACGTACTGTCTGCGCTCAAGTGCTTTGTTCTCAGCCGATTATCAACGTTTACTAAAGCTGATGCCGCGCTCTATCTTTTGTTCGCGCCTAGACTTTTAGATACTTTTAATTTTCTGATGCTGCAATTATAAACATACAAATTCTCAAGCTCATTCCCCTCGCCCTTTAAGGGAGAGGGCTAGGGAGAGGGTAGATCTCTCCGATTTCAAATTAACACTATTAAAACAGGTAAAACAGAAACATGAACACATTAGATCTGGCCACATTTGGCCCCGTTATCCCAGTAATTGTCATCAACAACGTTGAAGACGCCGTGCCAATGGCCGAAGCCTTGTTAGCAGGCGGTATTCGCGTGTTAGAAGTCACATTGCGCTCAAGTTGCGCCTTGCAAGCCATGGAGCAAATTGCGAAACATGTACCAGATGCCATCATGGGCAGCGGCACGGTGCGCAATTTAAAAGATGCGCAAGCATCGTTAGACGCAGGTTGTAAATTTGCGGTTAGCCCAGGTTACACTTCGGAGCTAGGCCAATTCGCCCGTAAAATTGCCCTGCCATTGCTGCCAGGTGTTTCAACTGGCTCTGAAATCATGATGGCCAATGCGGATGATTATTTCTTTTTAAAATTATTCCCAGCCGTGGCGGTAGGTGGCATTAACTTACTAAAAGGTTTGGCTGGCCCGTTTGGCGATGTAAAATTTTGCCCAACAGGTGGCGTAACTGTTGATAGCGCACCACAATTTTTGGCACTGCCAAATGTGGTGGTGTGTGGTGGCACATGGCTTACGCCTGCAGATGCAGTTGCGCGTAAAGATTGGGCGCATATTACTAATCTAGCAAAAGAAGCGAGTGCTATTCAGCCAGCATAAAGCCAGTTTAGGCTACAATAAGGGCTGCTTGCAGCCCTTTTATTTTGCCATTTTTTTTGAGAGTAGCTATTGAAAATAGACTTATCAGCCTATAAAACCATCGTGTTTGATTGTGATGGCGTGGTGCTAAACAGCAACCAGACCAAAATTGATGCTTATTTTGCGGTTGCCAAAAAAATGGGTGGCACCGATGCACAAGCGCAAGCTTTTGTTGATCATCATGTGGCAAAGGGCAGCTTTCCGCGCAACGGAAAAACTGAATATTACTTAACAGAAATCGTAAAACAACCCGTCACCGATGCCATTATGCAGCAATATATGCAGGCGTTTGAGGATGTATTGGATGTGACTTTAATGCAATGTGAGATTGCGGCCGGCTTGGATACGCTTAAAGCCGCTACTCCACAAGCCACGTGGATGCTGCTTTCGGGCGGCGATCAAGCAGAGTTACGCAGAATTTTCTCCCGTCGTACGGTGGGTAATGTAAATCTAGGGCAATTATTTGAAGCGGGTATTTTTGGCGGACCCGATAAAAAAGACGACGTGCTAGCACGCGAAATAACCAACGGTAATTTGAAATTTCCTGCTTTATTTGTGGGCGATAGCAAATATGATCACCAAGCGGCAAGCCGCGCTGGCCTTGACTTTGTGTTCTTGAGTGATTGGACTGAAGTGAGTGATTGGCAAGTGTATTGCACTGAGAATAAAATCACCGCGCTGCGTAATATTGCGCAATTATTGCCATAAAGCACATTAATATGACAATACACAAAATAAATGGCAGCAGAAAGCAATTAATATGAAAATTACCGTTGTTGGCACGGGTTATGTGGGTTTGGTCAGCGGAACTTGTTTAGCCGAAGTGGGCAACGACGTGCTTTGCCTAGATGTTGACCCAGCCAAAATTAAAATTTTAGAAGACGGCGGCATCCCGATTCACGAGCCTGGCCTGCTAGAAATGGTGCGCCGCAATGTGGCGGCAGGCCGCTTAAAATTTACCTTAGATGTTGAAAAAGCGGTTGCGTTTGGCGATGTGCAATTTATTGCCGTTGGCACGCCGCCCGATGAAGATGGCTCCGCCGATTTGCAATATGTGGTGGCCGCTGCGCGCAGTATTGGCAAACACATGAGCAATTACAAGGTTGTAGTCGATAAATCCACGGTGCCCGTTGGCACAGCCGATAAAGTGAAAGCGGCCATTGCAGAAGAACTCGCCGCGCGACAATTAGATATACAATTTAGCGTGGTTTCAAACCCCGAGTTTTTAAAAGAAGGCGCCGCGGTAGAAGATTTTATGCGCCCAGACCGCATTGTGATTGGCGCGGCTGACGATAAAAGTATTGAGGTGATGCGCGCTGTCTATGCACCTTTTCAGCGTAACCACGAAAGATTGGTCGTCATGGATGTGCGCTCGGCCGAGCTCACCAAATATGCCGCAAATGCCATGTTAGCGACGCGTATCAGCTTTATGAACGAGCTGGCCAATTTGGCTGAAATTTTAGGCGCAGATATCGAGTCGGTGCGCAAAGGCATTGGTTCTGACCCGCGCATTGGCTACGATTTTCTGTATGCGGGCTGCGGTTATGGCGGCTCGTGCTTTCCCAAAGATGTCAAAGCGCTCATCAGCACTGCAGCCAATAATGGCTATGATTTAAAAGTGTTAAATGCGGTAGAAGCCGCCAACGATGCGCAAAAACAAGTATTGACGTACAAAATTAAAACGCACTTTGGGCATGAATTAGTAGGCAAACATTTTGCAGTGTGGGGTTTGGCATTTAAGCCGAATACCGACGACATGCGCGAAGCGACTAGTCGTATTTTAATCAACGATTTATTGCAAGCAGGCGCAACCGTGACTGCATACGACCCCGTTGCAATGGATGAAGCCACACGTATTTTTAATGGTGTTGCAGGCTTAACTTTTGCTAAAACACCAAGCGTAGCGCTCAACAATGCAGATGCCTTGGTGATTGTGACGGAGTGGAAAGAATTTAGAAGCCAAGATTTTTTACTGATTAAACAAAAGCTTAAAGCCAATATTATTTTTGATGGCCGTAATTTATACGACCCTGCGGTGGTAAAAAATGCAGGTATTGAATATCAGCCGATTGGGCGTTTAAACAGCTAATGACAAGATAATGAAAGTTTTACTCACTGGAGTTGCGGGTTTTATCGGCTACCATGTGGCCTTAAAACTGCTGGCACGCGGCGATACGGTTGTTGGCGTGGATAAACTTAATAACTATTACGATGTTAGCCTGAAACAAGCGCGACTTGACTCGATTGCGAAGCAAGATAACGCCAAAAACTTCCAATTTATTAAATTAGACTTGGCCGATCAAGCAGCCACGCAAAAACTTTTTGAAACAGAAAAGCCTGATTCAGTCATCCACCTTGCCGCGCAAGCAGGCGTGCGCTATTCGCTAGAAAATCCGCATGCTTACATCAGCAGCAATATCGTGGCCTTTACCAATATTTTAGAAGCTTGCCGCGCGATTAAGCCACAACATTTGGTGTATGCCAGCTCGTCCAGCGTATATGGTGGCAACAGCAAATTGCCCTTTAGCGAGACCGATAACGTCGACAACCCCGTCAGCTTGTACGCCGCCACCAAAAAAGCCAACGAGCTGATGGCGCACACTTATAGTCACCTTTACCATATCCCAACGACAGGTTTGCGCTTCTTTACCGTTTATGGCCCGTGGGGCAGACCCGACATGTCGCCATTTTTGTTTGCTGACGCGATTATTAACGACAGGCCGATAAAAGTGTTTAACCACGGCGACATGCTGCGCGATTTTACTTATATCGATGACATAGTCGAAGGTGTGATACGTGTACTTGATAAACCAGCCACGCCAAGCTCCAATACTGGTGCGCCTTACAGGCTATTTAATATTGGTAACAATCAACCCGAAAAACTCATGGATTTTATCGGCTTGCTAGAAAACGCAATCGGCAAAACCGCCCAAAAAGAGCTTTTACCCATGCAAGCGGGCGATGTGAAAGCCACCTACGCCGATACCAGCGCACTTGATGCTTGGGTGGGTTTTAAGCCGAATACGCCTTTGAAAACGGGCGTTGAAAAGTTTGTGGCTTGGTATAAAACATTTTACAAACAAAGGGTTAATTGAATTATGGCCATAAAAAACTTAATAAAAAATTGAATATTTTTAAGTCACCAGTATTGCCTGAAGCGACATTTGAAACTGCAGAACATCCTACTACTGCAGCAGTCCATCGAGCGATTGCAGATCAAAAAAAAGATGACCCACTTATAGGGGTTAAAATTGGCGCAAAAGAAATCAATCACCGAATAATAGAAGCACTTAAAAAGGTCGATTCAAAAGGCGTACACGTCGGCTCTTTACTGACCATTCTAGGCTCACTTGCAGGTTATTCTTGTCAAATGGTAGCTAGAATAAAACTAGGTGAGCTGGCAAAAGATAATAAGGTGACCGATGTTGACTTGGTTCATGTTGTGGGTACTGCGGATAAAAAAAAATTCTTCTATGGGGATAGCATTAATAAACCATTAGCAAAAGACAAATATTCAATATGGAGCATGGCAGCAGGCGCAGCACAACATAACGGGTGTAAAGAATTTCCAGACATACAT
>JACMNB010000027.1 GCA_014378845.1 Methylotenera sp.
AATGTGAAGATAAAAATAGCGTAGATTGCTTAAAACATCGGAATATTTACGCTGAAGAAATGCTCAAGCGCAGAATTTAAGTTAACACTTAACTTTAATTACAAACGTTGTAATATAACGAAAAAATGCTGCAACTTCATCAAAATAAACGGCTTACAACCGGCAATGGGTTTAACTGGCTAATTTGGCAACTCACTAAATCGCCCACTTTAAACTCGCCGCCAACCACCACTTTTGCAGTTACGCCGCCATGGCCGCGCATGGCGTTGTAAGCGCCACGTCCTAATACCGCTTCCATTTTGCTACATGGCTCGCACGGGCCAGTAATTTCTAGCACAATATTACCGATTGTTAGAAGCATTTTTTGGTCTTTAAACAAACTTTTGGCGGCCAGTAAATTAATGCTGCTAACCACTAAATTACGCCGTAATAATGCGGCATTAATTGGCTTATTTAATAATTTTTCTATTACAACAATATGCTCTGCTTGCATTAAAGTCACTTGGCGCTTGCCATCTATTTTGCCAGCAAGTGTAGATCTATCACCCTGCAAGCCTCGCCCAGCAAGGGCTACAGCCCTATTAGTTGGCTGCGCTAAAATGCCGCGCGCCGGTCGCAGGTAAATTGCATCTAAGGTTCCTGTTTGGCAAAACTGCGCTGTTAAATCACGCAAGTTTGAATTTGTGGCGCTTGAATTGGTCATATTTTTCGTCATCATAATGACTATTTTACAGGCAGATTAAAATGGAACAAAACCTTGAGACCAACAAAAAATTAGATTCAATAGAACTGCAACTAAAAACCATCAACAAAAACCTGCTGAATGTGTTTTGGATAGTAGGATTTTTTGCGTTGTTATATTTTGCTTTAATGATTTATTTGCTATTTTTTAGATAATAAAATCAAAAAGCGCTAGTATTAAGCTTTACCCAAAGCTCACTATTTTGCTGCCCTCAATCACTTTTTTAGATTTAGAAACCACAGGCGCCACACCGCTGCGCGACCGCATTACCGAAATTGCGCTGGTGCGGTTTGATAATGGCATTGAAACTGCGCGCTGGCAAACGCTGGTCAATCCAGAACAGCCAATTCCACCATTTATTCAACAACTTACCACCATTAATAACGATATGGTGGCCAATGCGCCAGTGTTTAAAGATGTGGCCGATACGCTATTGAGTTTTCTGGAAGGCTCAGTCTTAGCAGCGCATAATGTGCGGTTCGATCACGGTTTTATTAAATCAGAATTTAAGCGCATTGGCTTTACACTACGCCAAAAAGTCATTTGCACGGTTAAATTATCACGTCTACTGTATCCGCAGCATAAAAGCCACGGGCTAGACGCGATTATGCAGCGCCATAATCTCACCACCATTGCCCGCCACCGCGCCATGGGCGACGTGGACGTGATGCTGGCATTTATTGAATCGGCCAGATTAGAGTTGGGCGATGCCGCAATCAACAAAGCGGCCGCGCAGCTAATGAATCACCCAACGTTACCGCCACATTTAGATGCCAGTTTGCTTGACGATATGCCCGAAACGCCCGGAGTTTACTTGTTTTTTGGCGATAGCGATTTGCCACTTTATATTGGAAAAAGCACAAATATTCGCGCGCGCATCTTGAGCCATTTTAGTAGTGACCACGCCAGCACTAAAGAAATGCGCATCGCACAAGAGATTAAACATATTGAATGGATAACTACAGCGGGCGATTTTAGTGCGCTGATGCTGGAATCGCGCTTGGTTAAACAGCGCCAGCCCATTCACAATCGCCAATTGCGAAATGAGCGACAACTGTACAGCTGGAAATTAACTAATGACGCAAATGCCAAAAACTTACTCGAATTAGTGCGTGAAAAAGACATTAACCCAGCTGAGCTAAGCAATTTATACGGCACATTTAAAAGCAAGCACCAAGCGCTCGAAACGCTACGCAATATTGCCAACGCACATCAGCTTTGCCCGCGCTTAATTGGGCTTGAGGCTTGGGTAAAGGGCGCGTGTTTTGCTAGCCAGATTAAACAGTGCAAAGGCGCTTGTTGTGGGCGCGAAACGCCAGAAACCCATTATTTGCGCCTACAAATGGCCTTGATTACACACAAATTGAAAAGCTGGCCATTTGCCGGAAAAATTGCTATAAAAGAAAAAAATTCTGAAAACGATAAGACGCAAATGCATGTTTTTGAACATTGGACTTATTTAGGCAGCGCCGAAAATGACGATGAACTGGCAGAAATTGAGTTAACAACGGCGCAATTGACGTTTGATTTAGAGACCTATAAATTGCTGCTCAAAACTGTAAACAGCGCCAAAACGCAGATTATTGTAATGTAGGGTAAACCCCTGCGAGGCGCATGAAAATTGGCTTTCACGCATGAATAAACATCTTCGGCTGGTCTATTCTGCGGGGCAACTCTTGCGGTTGCAGGGCCGTCACTAATAAGTAAATGCAATCAAACAAATCTATATAGCCGTGTAAAATAGTGTTATGTCTGCACAAATTTCACCATCAAATTCACTACAAGTAAAAGCCCTACAAATTCTGCATGAAGTTTTTGGCTACACCAGTTTTAAAGGCGCACAAGCGGCCATTGTAGAACACGTTTGCGCGGGCGGCGATGCGCTGGTATTAATGCCGACTGGCGGCGGAAAATCGCTTTGCTATCAATTACCTGCATTATTGCGCGATGGCGTGGCGATTGTGGTTTCGCCATTAATTGCGCTGATGCAAGATCAAGTGGATGCTTTGCAGCAACTGAATGTGAAAGCGGCATTTTTGAACTCTAGCCAAACGCCTGAAGATGCGCGTGCGGTAAGTAATTTGCTGGTAAATGGCGAACTACAAATTTTGTATGTAGCGCCAGAGCGGCTGATGTTAACTGGCTTTTTGGCACAGCTAGCACAAATTGAGCGACTCACGGGCATCGCGCTGTTTGCGATTGACGAGGCGCACTGCGTATCGGAATGGGGGCATGATTTTCGACCAGAATACCGCAAGCTAACCGTGTTGCATGAGCAGTTTCCAAACGTGCCACGTATTGCTTTGACTGCCACGGCCGATGCGCCTACCCGCGCCGAGATTATTGAGCGTCTGCAACTGGAAAACGCGCAGCAATTTGTATCGAGCTTTGATAGACCCAATATTAACTACCGCGTATTGCCAAAAACCAATGCCAGAGGGCAGCTTGAGGCTTTTTTAGAAAGCGAACACCCGAATGACGCGGGTATTATTTATTGCTTAAGCCGTAAAAAAGTAGAAGAGACGGCGGAATACTTAAAGCAACGCGGCTGGGACGCGCTGCCTTATCACGCAGGTTTGGACGCGACAATTCGCAACGCAAACCAACGCCGATTTTTGCGTGAAGAAGGTGTGATTATTGTGGCTACGGTAGCGTTTGGCATGGGTATTGATAAGCCAAATGTTAGATTTGTTGTGCATTTAGATATCCCTAAAAGCATGGAAGGCTATTACCAAGAAACTGGCCGCGCAGGACGCGATGGTTTGCCTGCAAACGCTTGGATGACTTATGGAGTGGGCGATGTGGTGAGTATGCGCCAAATGCTGGATAACGGTGATGCGCCAGTAGCGCGCAAAGCGGTCGAGCGGCAAAAGTTAGATGCGCTGCTAGGCTTTTGCGAATCGGTAAGTTGCCGCCATCAAACCATATTGCGCTACTTTGGCGAGGCGCACGCAGGCGATTGTGGGCAGTGCGATAATTGCAACAGCCCTGTGGATACTTGGGACGCGACAAAGCCCGCGCAAATGGCGCTTTCCGCGGTGTTTCGTACAGGCCAGCGCTTTGGTGTGGTGCATTTAATTGATGTGTTAATGGGCAAAAATAACGCTAAAGTCACGCAATTTTCACACGAGAACTTAAGCGTTTTTGGTGTTGGTAAAGCAATCAACCAGCAACAATGGAGCAGTATTTTTCGACAATTAGTGGCGGGGGGATTGTTAGAAAGCGACATTGCTGCTTTTGGCGGCTTAAAGCTCACCGAAGCCGCGCGACCAGTGTTAAAAAATGAAACCGAAGTGTGGTTAAGGCGCGATGTAGAAGTGACTGGAAGAGTTAAATCTAGCAAAGCGCAAAAATCATCAAACGCAAAAGCCACTTATGACGGCATAGCGGATGACCCGCTTTGGCTTGCGCTAAAAGCCAAGCGCTTAGAATTAGCGCGTGAGCAAGGCGTGCCGCCGTATGTAATTTTTCATGACTCCACCTTGCTGGAAATTTTGAATATGAAGCCACAAAGTTTGATTGAGTTAAGCAGAATTACTGGCGTTGGTAAGGCAAAATTAGACCGTTATGGTGATGATTTTTTGCAAGTATTAGAAGATGAAGTCAATGGCATTGGTTAAGCAGTCATTTGCAGTGCTTAAACGTGCTAAAAGTAGCCCAAAATCTGCACCAATAGAAACAGAAAAATATGCACTGCACCCACGCAATAAGCATCGGCAACGTTATGATTTTGATGCCTTAATTAAAACTAGCCCAGCCTTGGCGCTGTTTGTAAGGGCAAATGAGCATGGCGACAGCACGATTGATTTTGCAAATCCAAAAGCAGTGCTGGCACTGAATAGCGCGCTATTGCAACATTTTTACAATATCCAACACTGGCGCATACCAGCTGGTTATCTTTGCCCGCCTATTCCTGGCCGTGCCGATTACCTGCATCACGTGGCCGATTTGCTGGGTGTAGAAAATGTTGGCGTTACGCCGCACATCTCTCAAATTAATGTGTTGGATATTGGCGTTGGCGCTAATTTAATTTATCCGATTATTGGCCAGCGTGAATACGCTTGGCGCTTTGTGGGCGCCGATTGCGACCCGATTGCGCTTAACAATGCCCAGCAAATTATTGATTCAAATTTTGGGCTGGCAGATTGCATAACGCTTCGTTTGCAGACTAATAGGGCCAATATTTTTAAAGGTATGATTGGTTTGAACGACTTTTTTGACTTAACAATCTGCAACCCACCGTTTCATGCATCGTTAGCAGATGCAGAAGTAGGCACGCGCAGAAAATGGCAGCAATTGTCGCACTCAAAAACGCCTAATAAAAGCGCGCAACTAAAAAGCCAACCCAATTCAACTCGTAATTTTGGTGGGCAAGGTGCAGAGTTATATTGTGCAGGCGGCGAAAAAGCCTTTATAAGCAATATGATTATAGAAAGCGCACAATTTTCAGCGCAGTGCGTGTGGTTTACTACAATGGTTTCTGCAGCAAACAACTTGCCAAATTTTTACAAAACTCTAAAAAAAGCTGGCGCATTACACGTCAAGACCATCGACATGGCACAAGGCAATAAAAAAAGCCGTATTCTTGCATGGACATTTTTAAACGAAAAGCAGCAACAAACTTGGCGCGATGCTCAAAAGGCATCATTAACTTGAGCTGCAAATAAAAGTTAGTGTGTGTCAGCACACATTAAACAAAAAGCCCGCATGTTTGCGGGCTTTTTGTTGGTGCTAATCGTGATGTTTGGTGCGCCCAA
>JACMNB010000028.1 GCA_014378845.1 Methylotenera sp.
GCCTGGCATGCGAATATCGCTAACCACCACTTGCGGCTGCTCGTGCATCAAAGCGTTTAAGGCCTCAGGCACGTTAGAAAACGTTTTAAAGCTTAAATCGGTGCGCGCCAAGGCTTTTTCAAACACCCAGCGGATTGATTTATCGTCGTCTAAAATCCAAATTGGTTTCATCATATTTCTCTTCAAAGGTATTGAAAGCAACTATTAAAATATCAAATGGTTAAGTAGGACCGAATTTTCGCGATATGCAATTTATAAATCGCGAATAAATTCGCTCCTACGCGTTATTGCTGAATATTGGCATGCTTCATCACCGAACTTTCAACAGGTAACAAAATCGTAAATGTGGTGTTGCCAGGCACACTTTCGCAATCAATCATGCCGTGGTGTTGAGTAATAAACGTTTGCGCTAGCGCAAGCCCAAGGCCGCTGCCGCCTTCGGTGCCTGATACCAGCGGGTAGAAAATTTTATCGCGAATATCCACAGGTATGCCCGGGCCGTTATCGATAATTTCTAACTTAATGGCCACGCGATAGCGTTTTTTGGCCAGCGTCACTTGACGCTCGGCGCGGGTTTTAAACACAATTTCAGCATGTTCTGTTTTGCCCGCCTGCATGGCTTGCACGGCGTTACGGGCAATGTTAAGCACGGTTTGAATCAGTTTTTCGCGGTCGCCGATGAGCTCAGGCAAGCTGGTGTCGTAATCGCGGCGCACTTTTATGTTGTTGGGTGATTCGGCCAGCAGCAAGCTACGCACGCGCTCTAACACCTCGTGAATATTGGTTGGCTCATATTTTGGCACGCGGTGCGGCACCAGCAGCCTATCCATCAGGCTGTGCAGCCTATCAGCTTCTTTAATAATCACTTGCGTATATTCGCGCAAACTTGGGTTTGGCAGCTCGTGTTCTAACAACTGCGCCGCGCCGCGCAGGCCGCCCAAAGGGTTGCGTATTTCGTGCGCCAAGTTTCTCAGCAGCTCAGAATTAGCCTGTTGCTGAATCAGCATCCGCTCTTCGCGCGCAATACGCAGTTGCTGATCCATTTGCTGAAACTCTAACAACAGCGCCGCCTCATTAATATCTACCGGGGTTACCGTGCAAGTAACGGCAAACGAATGCTGGCGAAGAGTGCTGAGTGCAATTTCATGCTCGCGATACGGGCTATTGTTTTTAAGCGCGTTATCAATCGCCAGCTGCAAAATCTCGCAATGCAAAAAAACTGCTGATAGGTGATGTTGATGGATTTGTGTTGCGCTCAGCTCGAATAAAATTTCTGCGCTGGGGTTGGCGTAAACAACGCGGTGCGCCGAGTCAAGCAAAATCACCGCGGTGGCGAGATGCTCTAAACCCGAAAAACCAGAAGGAATTTTTTGTAACATAGCTTAAGTAAAATAACACAAATATTGGCCAGCAATTAAAAGATTACTAGTTTGTGTTAATGATTAAGCAAAAGACAAGCCAGCTTTTTGCTGACGAAAAAGACGCGCTAAAAAGATTATTTAGTCGCGCTAATTTCTTTGTTAAGCAAATCGATATTGCGCTGATGCGCGTCTACATCAGCTTGCAAGGTCTTCATTTTTTCTTCAAACTTGGGCACATTACGCAGCGTTTTGCCGTCTTTGGTTTTAAAAACTTCAGGGTTCGATTCGCCTTCGGCGTAAGCTTTTTTGGCGTCATCTAAGGCTTTTTTCTCGCCATCGAGTTCAACTTGCAAAATCTCTTTGCGTTTGCCATCGCGTTGATTTTGAGTGCCAGTATCAACCTTAGGAAAGTTTGCGGGTGTAGCAGTTTTGGCTGGCGAGCCGCGTTTAGATTCGCTGGCACTCCCAGAGTTATTGCCAGACCCGTTACCAGAGCCAGTGCCAAAGCTTGTATCGCTAGGCTCTAAATTCAGTTTTTTTGAGCCTTTAAGTTTTACATTAGAATAAGTCACGTTGCCGTTGGCATCCGTCGATTTGTAAATTTCAGCTTGCGCACAAAGCGGCAATAGTAAAGCCGTTAATAAAGCACTTAACAATAAAAATGGTTTAGTCATAGCAACAGTTTAGATGAGAGTGTTATGGTTAGCAACGAAGTATTAGCGAATAAGGTTGACCATAACCTGTAGAAATTAAAATTGTGCAAAACAAGCAACACAAGTTTGAGCGACAATAATAAAAAAGGGCAGCCGAGGCTGCCCTTTTTTTGGTGCATTTGCTAAGATTTCGCAAATTTTTTGATTAACATGAGTAATACATGCCAAACTCAATTGGATGCGGTGTCATACGCATTTTGGTGACTTCTTCCATTTTTAACTCAATGTAAGCATTAATCCAGTCATCCGTAAACACGCCGCCACGGGTTAAAAATTCGCGGTCTTTATCCAAATACTCAAGCGCTTGGTCTAATGATGAGCAAACCGTTGGAATTTGCGCATCTTCTTCTGGTGAAAGATGGTACAAATCTTTGGTTGCAGGCTCACCTGGGTGAATCTTGTTTTGTACGCCATCTAAACCCGCCATCATTAAGGCAGAAAAAGCTAAATATGGATTAGCAATTGGGTCAGGAAAGCGCGCTTCAATACGACGCGCTTTTTCACCATGCACGAATGGAATGCGAATAGAAGCAGAGCGATTTTTAGCAGAATACGCTAATTTTACTGGTGCCTCAAAGCCCGGAACCAAGCGTTTGTATGAGTTGGTGCCTGGGTTAGTAATCGCGTTAAGTGCGCGTGCATGTTTGATAATGCCGCCAATATAAAATAGCGCAAAATCGCTTAAACCCGCATAGCCATTGCCTGCAAACAGGTTTTTGCCATCTTTCCAAATAGATTGATGCACGTGCATGCCGCTGCCGTTGTCGCCAACGATTGGTTTTGGCATAAATGTCGCAGTTTTGCCATAAGCGTGCGCAGTGTTCAATACTACATATTTCAATAGTTGCGTCCAATCGGCACGCTGCGTTAAGGTGCTAAATTTTGTGCCAATTTCGCATTGGCCAGCCGTGGCCACTTCATGGTGATGCACTTCAACTGGCACGCCCATTTCTTCTAGCGTCATACACATGGCAGAGCGGATGTCTTGCAATGAATCGACGGGTGGCACTGGAAAGTAGCCGCCTTTAACGGCTGGGCGATGGCCTGTGTTGCCGCCTTCAAACGTTTCATTTGAAGACCAAGCAGCTTCTTCTGAGTTGATTTTGACGCTAGAACCTTGCATGCTGGACGACCATTGCACGCTGTCAAAAATGAAGAATTCTGGCTCTGGGCCAAAATACGCCGTATCGCCCAAACCGGTTGATTTTAGATAGGCTTCAGCACGTTTTGCCAAGCTGCGTGGGTCGCGCTCGTAGCCTTTGCCATCGGTTGGGTCAACCACATCGCAGGTTAAAATTAAGGTTGGTTCGTCCATAAATGGATCGATATTGGCAGTTGACGCATCTGGCATTAATTGCATGTCTGAGGCTTGAATGCCTTTCCAACCGGCGATTGAAGAGCCGTCAAACGCGTGACCTTCAGTAAATTTTTCTTCGTTAAAATGTGAAACAGGCACGGTAACGTGCTGCTCTTTACCACGCGTATCAGTAAAACGAAAATCGACAAATTTAATGTCGTTATCTTTTACCATTTTCATTACTTTAGCCACTGACATCAGAATCTCCCTAAACAATATTTGGACAAAACATTTAAAAATTAATAGTGATTTACAACTACTTGAGTAAAACTTATTAGCACAACTTATTTGTACAATTGTATGAACGCGACGTTACGAACAAAACTTACGAATAAAACTTTATTAGCATAACTTTATTAACACAACTTTATCAACACAACATTTTAGCAGGAACTGTGCCAGCTAAAAATAGATAAATTCAGTTTTTAGTCATACACTTAGTAATTAGCGAGAAATTTTCGTGGTCAAAGTCAGTGCATCATCACCAAAAATGCACCAACTTAGTGCCAATATGATTCCACTGACCTTGCAGAAGATTGGCATTTGCGTACCAGTTTTCGCGCTATAATTTTATAGTTGCAAAAACTTCACAAGGAGCTTGCTATGAATACAGCAATAAGCGCAGTAGAGACGATTTTAAATGCCGCTGCCCAGCGCGCCGCCGCAAAAGGATTAACCTACGCAGGCGAGTTAACGCCGCAAGAGGCTTTTGAGGCGCTGCAACATGGCGCCGTTACTTTGGTGGATGTGCGCAGCCTAGCCGAGCTTGAGTTAGTTGGCCGCGTACCAAACGCTAATAATGTGGAATGGGCGTTTTACCCTGGTATGGTTGCCAATGCGGAATTTGCTGCGCAACTGCAAGCGCAAGTGGCTCAAAATAAACCCATTGTATTTATGTGCCGCACCGGTGGGCGCAGCCATAATGCGGCTGTGGTGGCCAGCCAACTGGGCTACACCGCATACAATATGCTTGATGGTTTTGAAGGCGAAGCGAACACGCAAAAACAACGGACGTTAATTAATGGCTGGAAACATGCTGGTTTGCCTTGGTCAAATTAAGCAAGTTTTGATTAAATACAACTTTTGATTAAATACAAGTTTAGCAATGGTTCGACAAACTTACCACGAACGGAATTTAATGGTTCGACAAGCTCACCACGAACGGAATTTAGAGTGCCGTTCGTCCTGAGCCTGTCGAAGGATTATAACAATGACTGACAAATATGATAAACCTTTAAATATTGACCGCTACGCGGTTTTGGGCAACCCAATTGCTCACAGTAAATCGCCGCAGATTCATGCGGCTTTTGCTAAGCAAACAGGCCAACCTATCAATTATGAAGCCATTCTTGCGCCAATTGACGGCTTTGCCGCCTCGATAAAAAATTTAATCGCCCAAGGCTACAAAGGCGCAAATGTCACGGTGCCGTTTAAGTTTGAGGCTTTCAATTTGTGTGATGAATTAACCGAACGCGCAACCTCGGCTGGGGCGGTTAATACCTTGAGCTTTAACCAAAATAAAATAATTGGCGATAACACTGATGGTGTTGGTTTGGCGCGTGATTTGACGCTTAATTACTCATATGCCCTGAAAGGCGCGCGGATATTGCTTCTTGGGGCTGGCGGCGCAGCGCAGGGTGTGATGTTGCCATTAATAAACGCAGAACCAGCCAGCATCACTATTGCCAACCGCAACTTAGAAAAAGCGCAGTTTATGATTCAAAAAATTGCTGCCCAACATGCCGTTTGCAACCTAGCAGTAAGCAATTATGAAAACCTGCAAAGTAAATTTGATGTGATTATTAATGCGACTTCTATTGGATTAAGCGACACGATTTTGCCAATATCTAATACTATTTTTGCAAAAAATTGTTTAGCTTACGACATGATGTACGGCCGTGAGACGCCCTTTATGGCGAAAGCTAGGTCAACCGGGGCACAAGTTGCCGATGGCCTTGGCATGTTGGTTGAACAAGCCGCTGAAGCATTTTATGTGTGGCGCGGCGTACGGCCAGAAACCGCGCCAGTTATTAAAATGATGAGCACTTATTAACATTTCCAGTATGAAAATAAGTGTCACTAAGCCCTTAACCGTCATTCTAAGCACAGCGGAGAATCCAGTTTTTGGCGACAACCCCGTGGACTCTTCGCTGCCCTCAGAATAACGAAGTAAAAATGAAAAGAGAGTTTTAATTGATCCGCTGGCTGTTTTATAAATCACCCAACCTCTCATTAAGTGTGGGCGGTCTTTTTAAGCGCTTTTTTGTACTATTTGTGCTGTTTATACTGCTGTATCAATTATGGATTTTTGCGCACATTTGTTGGTGGATTAAATACAACCCATCCACCAGCGCGTTTATGGAAGATCGCCTGCAAATCATTCAAGAAACCAAGCCAGACGCCGAGCTTAAATATAAATGGGTTAATTATGCACAAATATCCAACAACTTAAAACGCGCGGTGATTGCTAGTGAAGATGCCAAATTTAACGACCACGATGGCTTTGATTGGGAAGGCATTGAAAAAGCTTACGAAAAGAACTTGAAAAAAGGCAAAATCGTCGCGGGCGGCTCTACCATCAGCCAGCAGTTGGCCAAAAACTTATTTTTAACCAGCAAACGCACGCCTTGGCGTAAAGGCGAAGAGGCAATAATTACGGTAATGCTAGAAAAAATGCTGAGCAAACAGCGCATTTTAGAAATTTACCTAAACGTGATTGAATGGGGCAACGGCATTTTTGGCGCTGAGGCCGCATCGCGACACTATTTTAAAACCAGCGCCGCCAGTTTATCGTCAACACAAGCTGCAAAATTGGCTGCGATGGTGCCCAACCCGCGCTTTTATGACGATCATCGTAATACGCGCTATTTAAATCGCCGTATACGTAATATTCAGCTTGGCATCCCAGTGGTAGAACTGCCATAGGCATTGAACTAAAGGAAACCCCATGATGGAATGGCAAACTATTTTAGCCTTAGTTTTAGTGGCAATTGGCATTATTGGCAGCGTGTTGCCACTGTTGCCCTGCGTGCCATTGGTTTTCGCAGGCCTGTTATTAGCCGCGTGGCATGGCGACTTTGCTAAAGTCAGTATCTTAACCATGGTGATTATTGCTGCCATTGGCGTATTGGCGTGGTCGGTGGATTTTTTTGCATCCATTGCCACCGCCAAAAAAGCCGGCGCCAGCAAAAATGCGCTAATCGGCGCTGGTATTGGCGCGGTGCTTGGCATATTTGCTGGTTTGCCCGGTTTAATTTTAGGCCCAGCCATTGGCGCGGTAATTGGCGAATTAACGACCCATTCTAATAAAACAAAGGCGACTATAGTTGGTGTGGCGGCTGGTTTGGGCTTTGTGCTGGCAATGGTGATAAAGCTGGTGTTAATTTTGGTGATGCTGGCAATTTTTGGCTATGCGTATTATTACTAAAAAGTCACTTTCAAATAACCAGCTAAACTAGATGGTAAATATAGCGATGCTCTGCGAGCCAATAGGCATGGCGCTTGCAGAGCATTCAAATAAGATGGCTAATTTAAATCAACCTTTTTAAAGCATCGCCTTTAAATACTTGCCCGTATAACTTTTTTTGTTTTCTGCCAGCGTTTCGGGTGTACCCACGCCAACCACCATGCCGCCGCCATCTCCGCCTTCTGGGCCCATGTCAATCAGCCAATCAGCGGTTTTAATCACGTCTAAATTGTGTTCGATGATGACGATAGTATTTCCTGCGTCGCGTAAACGGTGAATCACGTCTAATAATAATTGAATATCGGCAAAATGCAGGCCAGTCGTGGGTTCATCTAAAATATACAGCGTTCTGCCTGTGTCGCGTTTGCTTAACTCTAGCGATAATTTCACGCGCTGCGCTTCGCCTCCGCTTAAGGTTGTCGCAGATTGGCCAAGCGTGATGTAGCCTAAACCCACGTCCAGTAAGGTTTTAAGCTTGCGTGAAATGACTGGCTGCGCACTAAAAAATGTATGCGCGGTTTCTACTGTCATCTCTAATACTTCGCGTATATTTTTGCCTTTAAAATTAATTTCTAAAGTCTCACGGTTGTAACGTTGGCCTTTGCACACGTCGCATGGCACATACACGTCGGGCAAAAAGTGCATTTCTACGCGCAAAACGCCGTCGCCTTGGCAAGCTTCGCAGCGGCCACCTTTTACGTTGAATGAGTATCTACCTGGCCCGTAGCCACGCGCACGGCTTTCTGGCACGCCTGCAAATAAATCGCGAATGGGTGTAAATAAACCTGTGTAAGTGGCAGGGTTGCTACGTGGCGTGCGGCCGATTGGGCTTTGGTCTACATCCACAACTTTGTCAAAATGGTCTAAACCAATTACTTCACCAAACGGTGCAGGCTCGGTATTGCTGCGGTATAAATGCTGAGCAACCACGCGATACAGCGTATCGTTAATCAGCGTCGATTTTCCACTGCCAGAAACGCCTGTGATGCAAGTGAGCAAGCCAACAGGGATCTCGACCGACACATCACGCAAATTATTGCCAGTTGCGTTATTTAACTTCAGCC
Source organism: Methylotenera sp. (assembly GCA_014378845.1). Classification (GTDB taxonomy): domain Bacteria; phylum Pseudomonadota; class Gammaproteobacteria; order Burkholderiales; family Methylophilaceae; genus Methylotenera_A. Next base: position 7,962 of record JACMNB010000028.1, read on the forward strand.
ACTTTGTTGGGTCGGCTTTGGTGCGCGCGCGCTTATATTCAATTTGCTTTTTGCCGCTTAAATACTGGCCAGTGAGTGATTTTGGATTATCTTTAATTTGTTGCGGCGTGCCTTCTGCCACAATTTGGCCGCCATGCTCGCCCGCGCCTGGGCCAATATCCACCACATAATCGGCCTCTAAAATCGCGTCATGATCATGCTCTACAACGATAACCGTGTTACCAATATCGCGCAGACGTTTTAGCGTTTCTAGCAACCTGTCATTATCGCGTTGATGCAGGCCAATCGAAGGCTCATCCAGCACGTACATCACGCCTGTTAAGCCACTACCAATTTGGCTGGCGAGGCGAATGCGCTGGGCTTCGCCGCCCGACAAGGTTTCGGCAGAGCGTGAAAGTGATAAATATTCCAAACCTACATTGGTTAAAAATCTAAGCCTATTTTGAATTTCTGTCACAATTTTATCGGCGATAACCAGTTTAGCGCCATGTAATTCCAGCGTTTCAAAGAAAGTGAGCGCTTGCTTTAACGGTATTCTGCACACGTCATGAATGTTTTGCCCGCCTACTTTTACGTGACGCGCTTCAATGCGTAGCCGCGTGCCGGCGCAATCGGGGCAGGCAGCGGCGTTAATGTATTTTGCCAGCTCATCGCGCACGGCAGATGAATCACTTTCGCGATAGCGGCGTTGCAAGTTGTGCAAAATGCCTTCAAACGTGTGTGTTTTGCCAAAAAATGTACCACGTTCGTTTAAGTATTTAAATGCAATTTGTTCTTTGCCAGAGCCGTTTAAAATCACCCCTTGTATATTTTCTGGCAACTCTTCAAACGCGGTTTCAAGGTCAAACTTGTAATGCGCGGCTAAGCTTGACAACATTTGAAAGTAAAATTGATTGCGTTTATCCCAACCTTTAATGGCGCCGCTGGCAAGGGATAGAGTAGGAAAAGCCACCACGCGTTTGGGGTCAAAAAACGTGACGTTACCCAAGCCATCACATTTAGGGCAAGCGCCCATTGGGTTGTTAAAACTGAATAGGCGCGGCTCTAATTCTGCTAGTGAGTAATCACATTGCGGGCAAGAAAACTTGGCCGAAAAAGTATGTTCAACTGGATTATTCTCATCATCGCCCATCTCCAGCGCAATGGCTTTACCATCGGCCAAACGCAGCGCAGTTTCAAAACTCTCTGCAATGCGCTGTTTCATATCGGCTTTAACTTTTAAGCGATCGACCACCACATCGACAGTGTGCTTAGTAGTTTTAGCTAAGCTTGGCAGCGCATCCACTTCGTAAATTTTTCCATCCACGCGCAGCCGTACAAAGCCTTGGGCTTTTAATTGCTCAAATAAATCCAGCTGCTCGCCTTTACGGTTTGCCACCACGGGCGCCAAAATCATTAATTTGGTATCTTCAGCCAGTTTTAAAACCGAATCAACCATCTGCGATACTGTTTGCGCCTCTAGCTTTACATGATGTTCTGGGCATTCTGGGTCGCCCGCGCGCGCATAGAGTAGGCGCAAATAATCGTGAATTTCGGTAACCGTGCCAACGGTTGAGCGCGGATTGTGCGAAGTGGCTTTTTGCTCGATAGAAATGGCGGGCGATAAGCCTTCAATCAAGTCAACATCGGGTTTATCCATACGCGCCAAAAATTGCCGCGCATAGGCAGATAAGCTTTCTACATAACGGCGCTGGCCTTCTGCATATAAGGTATCGAACGCCAAAGATGATTTGCCTGAGCCTGATAAACCAGTAATAACAATCAGTTTATTGCGCGGCAAATCGAGCGAAATGTTTTTGAGATTGTGCGTACGCGCACCACGTATTTTGATAAATTCCATTAAGCTTTGTCGAAAATTAAGGCAACCTGTTAATATACGCAATTATTTAGTTTTCATCCAAACAATAATGCAAATTTCCGAAAAAATGACGCCCACTGAGTTGCGCGCGACTGTAAGCTTGGCCAGTATTTATGGCCTGCGCATGCTCGGCATGTTTTTATTGCTGCCCATTTTTGCCATTTATGCAGAAAAATTAGACGGCGGCAGCAACCATACCTTAATTGGCGTGGCACTTGGCGCCTATGGCTTAATGCAAGTGTTATTGCAGTTGCCATTTGGCATGGCTAGCGACAAATACGGCCGCAAAAAAGTCATCTATATAGGCCTTGTATTATTTGCCATTGGCAGCGTGGTTGCGGCGCTTGGCACAGATATTTACATGGTGATTGTTGGCCGCGCCATTCAAGGTGCGGGCGCTATTTCTGCCGTGGTGACCGCGCTGGTGGCCGATTCTACGCGTGAAGAACATCGCACTAAAGCCATGGCGATGATTGGCGCGACGATAGGTTTAACATTTGCGATATCTTTAGTGGCGGCGCCATTGTTAAACCAACTAATCGGCGTGCCAGGTATTTTTTGGCTGACGGCGGTATTGTCTATTTTAGCGCTTGGCGTGGTGAAATATGCCGTGCCAGACCCAATTAATAGCCAGTTTCACAGTGACGCGCAAGCCGCACCTAGCAAAATTAAAGATGTGCTGCGCGATGTGCAATTGCTGCGTTTAAATTTTGGAACGTTTTGCTTGCACGGCGCGCAGATGGCCATGTTTATTGTGGTGCCGTTTGCCTTAAAAGAAACCAGCGGCATGAACGAAAATCAACATTGGCAAATATATTTGCCCGTTTTAGTCGCATCATTTTTATTGATGATTCCTGCCATTATTTACGCCGAAAAGCGCGCCAAATTAAAGCCGGTGTTTATTGGCGCGGTGGCGCTTATGCTCGCGGCGCAAATCGCTTTTGCCCTAACTATTCATGTGTTTTGGGGTATTGTGGCCTCGCTGTTTGTGTATTTTGTGGCGTTTAATATTTTAGAAGCCTCATTACCATCATTAATCTCAAAAATGGCACCTGCCGCCTATAAAGGCACGGCGATGGGTGTGCATAACACGGCGCAATCGTTCGGTATGTTTTTGGGCGCGGTGATGGGCGGTTATTTATCACATAAAATTGGTTATTCAGCGGTATTTTTCTTTTGCGCGGTGTTAATGGGCATTTGGTTGCTGCTAGCATTTGGCATGAAAACGCCGCCCAGCGTGAAAACTAAAATGTATCACATTGGCGATTTAACAATTTTGCAAACGCAACAATTAGAAAACGCGGTTAAAAACTTGGACGGTGTGGTTGATGCGACTTTAATTGCCCAAGAGCACAATTTAATTGTTAAAATAAACAATCAGCAAAGTAAAACGCAACAAGCAGACGTTGAGCAGGCGATATTAATTTTGATAGGGAGCGCATAAATGGCATCAGTGAATAAAGTAATTTTAGTCGGCAATTTAGGGCGTGATCCCGAAGTGCGTTTTATGCCCAACGGCGAAGCGGTGTGCAATTTTAGTATTGCGACGACTGAAAATTGGAAAGATAAAAGCGGCGTTAAGCAAGAAAAAACCGAATGGCACAACATTGTGATGTATCGCAAATTGGCTGAAATCGCGGGCGAATACCTTAAAAAAGGTCGCCCAGTCTATATTGAAGGCCGCTTGCAAACCCGCAAGTGGGAGAAAGACGGCGTAACGCGCTACAGCACGGAAATTATTGCCGACAATATGCAAATGTTGGGCAGTAAAGACGGCGGTGGGTCTGGCGCAAGTTACGACGGCGGTATGGATCAAGGCAGTGGCCAAGATGAATACAATCAAGCGCCGTCAAGACAATCTTCGGCAAACAGTTCCAGTCAATCAACCAATCAGGCATCAAACCAGCAAGCGCCAGCTACAAAACCGGCAGCGGGTAATTTTGATGATTTTGAAGACGACATACC
>JACMNB010000029.1 GCA_014378845.1 Methylotenera sp.
CAATATAACTGCACGCTTTTTTGCGCTCCGTTATAAATATAACTGCGCTTTACGCTCGGCAGGTGTCAGTTCAAAGCCTCGTGCTTCATAGTGTTTAAATATGGCTTCAACAATATCTTTTGGTTCATCAATCAGCTGAATTAGCGCCAAATCGTTCTCCCCCGCCATGCCTTCGGCTACCAGCGTATTTTTTAGCCACTCTAACAAACCTCCCCAGAAAGCTTTGCCCACCAAAATAATGGGGATTTTGCGCGTTTTACCTGTTTGCACCAACGTAATCGCTTCCATTAACTCGTCTAAGGTACCAAAGCCGCCTGGCAGCACCACAAAGGCGCTGGCGTATTTTACAAACATTACTTTACGCATAAAAAAGTGTTGAAAGTTAATGCTAATATCTTGAAATGCATTGCCTTTTTGCTCAAATGGCAGCTCAATATTAAGGCCAATACTCACACCGCTTCCTGCAAAAGCGCCCTTGTTGGCGGCCTCCATAATACCCGGCCCTCCGCCAGAAATAACGCTAAAACCAGCATTAGATAACAAGCAGGCAATCTCTTCGGTAAGTTTGTAATAAGGGTGGTTTGGCGGTGTGCGCGCACTGCCAAAAATAGAAACTGCAGGCGTAATTTCTTTTAACTTTTCGGTAGCGCCAACAAATTCTGCCATAATCTCAAACGCGTGCCACGATTCGTGATTTTCTGAATCGCCGCCGCGTAGCTCCGGCTCGGTTAATTTTGGTAATTTATTGGTCATTTTTTAAAGCATCCTAATCATGAAAACCTTACTTTTAGTCGATGGCTCATCTTACCTGTATCGCGCTTTTCACGCCATGCCCGATTTGCGTAATAGCAAAAACGAGCCTACAGGCGCGATTCAAGGCGTGCTTAATATGTTGCGCCGTTTGCATAAAGATTATCCCAGCGATTATAGCGCGTGTATTTTTGATGCCAAAGGCAAAACCTTTCGCGATGATATTTATGCTGAATATAAAGCCAATCGCGCCAGCATGCCAGATGATTTGCGCCTGCAAATAGAACCGCTGTTTGAGGCGATTAAAGCCTTAGGCTGGCCGCTAATTGTTGAAGATGGCGTTGAGGCCGATGACGTGATTGGCGCGCTGGCCAAGCAAGCAGAGCGCGAAGGTGTGCGTACCATTATTTCCACGGGCGATAAAGACATCACGCAATTGGTAAACGCCAATGTCACCGTTATTAATACCATGCGCGATGCGTTTAGGCGTGTGGACGACGTGCTGGACATTGCGGGCGTGACCGCCAAATTCGGCGTGCCGCCACCGTTAATGATTGATTATTTAGTGCTGGTTGGCGATACCTCTGATAACGTGCCAGGGGTTGAAAAAGTAGGCCCAAAAACGGCTGTTAAATGGCTAACGCAATACGGTAGCCTCGATAATATTGTGGCCAATTCGGCTAATATAACTGGCGTTGTAGGTGACAATTTGCGCAAAGCGCTGCCTTGGTTACCAACAGCGCGCGATCTGATTACCATTCGCTGCGATGTTGGCATTCAAGAACATTTGGCCGACTTATCACCGCAACCAATTGACAAAGCAAAACTCGCCGAATTATTTGACCGCTTTGAATTTAAAAGCTGGCGCCGTGAGCTGGATAATATGAGTCCTGACAATTCATCGTCCACCATTCGTGGTGAGCTTGTCGAACCACAAAACAACCCTTCGACAAGCTCAGGGCGAACGGATGGCTTGTTTGATACCCCGCAGGAGAATAAGAACAGCACAAACGACTTATTCACCCCACCTCGCCAGAAAGCGGGAGAGGGGCTATTTAGTTCCCTTCGCCCGCAGGCGGGAGAGGGGCTAGGAGAGAGGGGCGACGTAGCTTCAACCGAAATTAATTACACTCCCATCACTACTCGCAACTTTGAGACCATTTTAACCAACGCCCAACTTGACAATTGGCTAGAAAAATTAAACGAAGCCGAGCTTATTTGCGTAGATACAGAAACCACTAGCCTAGACCCTATGACCGCCAAAATTGTGGGCTTATCGTTTGCGGTTGAGGCTGGGAGCGCTGCCTATTTGCCGCTTACGCACGACTATTTTGATGCGCCAGAACAGCTTAGTCTGCCTGATTCTTTAGCGAAAATTAAACCCATTTTAGAAAATCCAGATATTAAAAAAGTCGGCCAAAACTTAAAATATGATCAACACGTGTTTAAAAATCAGGGCATTGATTTAAAAGGAATTGCTCACGATACCATGCTGCAATCTTACGTGTTTGAAAGCCACAAAACGCATGGCATGGATGCGCTATCAGAGCGGCATCTAGGCATTATGCCGATTAGCTTTGAAAGCTTGGCGGGCAAAGGCGCAAAAGCGGTTGGCTTCAATCAAGTCACTGTCGAAACCGCCGCCGAATACGCGGCAGAAGACGCCGATATTACCTTGCAATTACATCAAGCAATGCACCCGATTATCGCGTCTGACGAAAAACTAAACTTTATTTATAGCCAGATTGAAATGCCAAGTTCGGCTTGCTTGTTCACCATTGAGCGCAACGGCGTGTTAATAGATGCCGAAATGTTAAGGGCGCAAAGTAACGAAATCGGCCTGAAATTAATCGCGTTAGAAAATCAAGCGTGTGAGCTAGCAGGCCAGCCATTTAATTTAGGCTCGCCCAAACAATTGCAAGAAATTCTATTCGATAAACTCGGCATTAAACCCACCAAAAAGACGCCCAGCGGCGCGCCGAGTACCGATGAAGACGTGCTGCAAGAACTCGCTTTAGACCACCCGCTGCCGAAAGTATTGCTGGAATATCGCGGCTTAGCCAAGCTAAAATCCACCTACACCGACAAACTACCACGCATGATTAACGCAGCCACAGGCCGCGTGCACACTAGCTACAACCAATCTGTGGCGATTACGGGGCGCTTGGCGAGCAGCGACCCCAACTTGCAGAATATTCCAGTTAGAAGCACCGAAGGCCGCCGTATTCGTGAAGCATTTATTGCGCCTGCAGGCTCGCATATTGTGTCTGCCGATTATTCACAAATCGAACTACGCATCATGGCGCACCTTTCTCAAGATGCTGGCATGTTGCAAGCCTTCGCCAATAATGAGGATATTCATCGCCACACCGCCGCCGAGGTTTTTGGTGTAGAGCGTGAAAACGTGGATAACGAACAACGCCGTTACGCCAAAGTCATCAACTTTGGCCTAATCTACGGCATGAGCGCGTTCGGCCTAGCGCAAAACCTCAACATTGAGCGCAGCGCCGCCGCCAGCTACATAGAACGCTACTTCGCCCGCTACCCAGGCGTGCGCGCTTACATGGACAACACGCGTGCAATCGCCAAACAGCAAGGCTATGTAGAAACTTACTTTGGTCGCAGGCTCTGGGTGCCAGAAATCAACAGCGCTAAGGTGCAGCGCCGTAACGGCGCAGAACGCGCCGCCATAAATGCCCCTATGCAAGGCACGGCTGCTGATTTGATTAAACTGGCGATGATTGCCGTTGCCAATTGGTTGGCAACAGAAAAGTTAAATGGCGAACCACTTAAAACCAAACTCATCATGCAAGTGCATGATGAACTGGTGCTGGAAGTGCCTGATAATGAACTGGAATTGGTTAAGAAAACTTTGCCTGATTTGATGCAAAATGTGGCGAAATTATCTGTACCATTGCTTGCCGAAGTGGGGGTTGGTAGTAATTGGGAAAGTGCGCATTGACTCAAATGAAAAATAATCATCAAAATAGACCTCCATATAATAAATACAAAACTGCCAGTCATTATTTCTTATTGGGAATAGAGCAGCATAAACTTGGAAACTATATTGAGGCTTTAAAACACTACAGTAGCGCCATAGCTGCTGATCCAAAATCAGTCGGTTCATTTAACAATCGGGGGATAGCCTACGCTTCTATCAGCCAATATGAAGCTGCAATTTCAGATTTTAACAATTGTATAGCTTTAGAGCCAAAACACCCTGACGCACATTCCAATCGTGCTCTAGCAAAAAGTAAACTTAATCATCCTTCTGAAGATATTATTGAAGATTGTAATCAAGCAATAAATATAAACCCTAAAAATGTAGAAGCATTTTCTATCCGCGGCACTGAATATCAAAATCAACGTAAATTCAAAGAAGCAATACTTGACTATAACCAAGCCCTGTCTATTAATCCAGAGTTTGCTGAAGCCTTTAACAATAGAGAAAATGCATACTGGAATCTAGGAAACCTGAAAAAAGCTTACTCTGACTTTAGCCAAGCTTTAAATATTAACTCACAGTATGTTGAGGCATATATCAATAGGGGAAATGTATCCATTGAGCTAGGTTTCCGATATGAAGCCATTGCAGACTTCTGTATGGCTATACCACCTAGCTTAAATTTACTCAGTAAAAAACAACATCACGTCAAAATATCCCGATTACTTAAGTTTCGAGAAGTAAGCGAGCATAACTTACGTGGCATTCAAAATAGAAATGTTTGGTTTGCCCACCCAAATAGTTTTACAGATAAGCAAGATGGTAAATACTTATTACAACTTTTCCCTGACCACGATTCTGTTAAACAAATAGTATCCACTATGTTGGTGTATTCATGTTTTGGTTTGCCGCTTGGTAATGAAGACGTACATGAAGATATTTCAGTCAACAATGAGAACATTATGTGGGCAAATTATGGCGCTGGTGGCAAAGGTATTTGCTTGCATTATCAATACGGCCCTGAGAAAGCGCTGCAAACTACGAAATTTAGCTTTGATAAAATAAGTTATGTAAATGAAATAAATCTAGACGAAAATATCTCGCTATATGACACCTTACAACATGGCTTTTTTACAAAATACACAGATTTTCACTTTGAAAGTGAATGTAGATTTATCACTGTATCGCGTGAGAACGACCTAAAAGGGCAAATTGTAAATGAAGCAGATTTAGGCTTGTGCCTTGTAGCAGTTGATTTTGGCGTTGAATGCTCACAAGAAGATAAGCAAAAAGTGATTGATGCAGTAGCTGCTAGGGATGATGGTAAATCTGTACTATTTTACAATCTCACAAATGCGGCACCTGGCACATTTAAATATAAACGCACTCAAATTTCAAAATAACTCCCATGCAAACCTTCGGCATCTACATCATCAGCGATGAAATTCTCTCGGGCAAGCGTCAAAGTTAATTTTTTGCTAAACTACCACCATGAACAAACACCAAGCCATTCAAACTCTTACCAACAGCAAAACCTTACTTAACCAGCGTTTTGGCGTGAACCGTTTAGCACTGTTTGGCTCTACTGCACGCGGCACCTCAACCGCCAATAGCGATATTGATATTTTAGTAAGCTTTGATGGCATTGCAACATCGCAGCGTTACTTTGGTGTGCAGTTTTATTTAGAAGATTTACTCGGTTGCTCGGTTGATTTAGTGACCGAAAAAGCATTGCGGCAAGAGTTACGCCCTTACATTGAGCGCGAGGCGATTGATGTCTGACGCACCACAAAGGGAGTGGCGTTTTTATGTGAGCGACATGATTACATTCGCCGAAAACGTGCTGAGTTATACAGATGGTTTTGATAAAGACCGTTTTGTGAATAGCGGCATCACTTACGATGCAACCTTGCGTAACCTTGAGCTAATTGGTGAGGCTGCAACGCATATTCCGCAAGAAGTTCGTGAGCAATATGCAGAGTTACCGTGGCGTATGGTGATTGCCACACGCAATAAACTAATTCATGGTTATTTGGGCATTGATAACGATACGCTTTGGAGCATTATTCAAACAAATGTGCCTGAACTGCTAAATCAATTACAGCATATCAAGTAGTTCACGATGCAAACCTTCGGCATTTACATCATCGGCGATGAAATTCTCTCGGGTAAGCGCGAGGATAAACACTTAACACAAGCAATCGCCATATTAAAAGCGCGTGGCTTACAGCTTGGCTGGGCGGAGTATTTGGGTGACGACCCAAGCCGCATGGTTGCTAGCTTTAAGCGTAGTTTTGCGACTGATGATGTTGTATTTTCTTTCGGCGGCATTGGTGCAACACCTGACGATTACACGCGCCAAGCAGTGGCGGATGCGCTTAACGTGCCGATTGTGCGGCACAAAAAAGCAGTTGCCGAGATTGAGGCGCAATTTGGCGAAGGTGCGTACCCCAAACGCGTCATCATGGCCGATTTTCCGCAAGGGGCAGGTTTAATTCCCAACCCGGTGAATCGGGTTGCGGGTTTTTCAGTCGCCTCTCATTACTTTGTACCAGGTTTTCCTGCCATGGCGCACCCGATGATGGAATGGGTTTTAGACACGCATTATTCGCACCTTTTTCACCAAACTGAGCATTTAGAACAATCGATTATTGTGATTGACGGCATTGAAAGTAAGCTGATTGATTTAATGAACGCGGTGATTGAACAATTTGATGTAAAAGTGTTTAGCTTGCCTAAATTAAAGCCCAACCCGCATGTGGAGCTGGGCGCAAAAGGCGCGCCAGATAAGGTGTTGCAGGCGATGCTTGCTTTAAAAACAGGGGTTGCTGATTTAGGTTTTGTATGGCGAGAGTTTGAGAGTGCTTAAAAAGTCTTAATTTCTTAACCGTCATTCTGAGCGAAGCGAAGAATCCAGTCTTAGAATTTTACATTAGCATGGATTCTTCGCTTCGCTCAGAGTCACAGGATATTTTATGATTATTTTTCTTGATAAATCCTACTAAAATGAATAGCCATAACGATGCAATGTAGAACAAACTGCGGCGCTTGTTGCACTGCGCCCAGCATTACCAGCCCCATCCCCGGCATGCCAAACGGCAAGCCTGCGGGTGTGCGCTGCGTTCAATTGGATGATGAAAACCGCTGCCTGATTTTTGCGCTGCCTACGCGTCCCGCTTTTTGCGCCAGCCTTAAACCAAGTGCAGAAATGTGCCAAGACAGCCCAGAACAAGCGATTATTTGGTTATGCGCGTTGGAAATTGCCACCAAACCGCAAAATTAAAAATATTGCAATTTCAAAACCGTTAAGCAGTTAAAAACCAGCAAGTAAGCCTATTAACAAAGCACAATTGCGTATAAAATAGGCAACCTTCCCAAAGCAAGCAATTGAATGCAAATAGGCAATCACATTTTAAAAAATAACCTAGTCGTCGCCCCCATGGCGGGCGTGACAGATAGGCCTTTCCGTCAGCTATGCAAAAAGTTGGGCGCGGGTTTGGCGGTTTCTGAAATGGTGACTTCTAACTCGCTGCTGTATGGCTCTGAGAAAACCCGTCGCCGTGCCAACCACGAAGGTGAAGTTGACCCGATTTCTGTACAAATTGCAGGATCAGACCCGCAAATGATGGCGGAAGCTGCGCGTTACAACGTAGATAACGGTGCGCAGATTATCGACATTAACATGGGTTGCCCCGCTAAAAAAATCTGCAATGTGATGGCGGGCAGCGCGTTACTCAAAGACGAGCCGCTTGTAAGTCAAATTTTAAAAGCGGTGGTTGGCGCGGTGAATGTGCCTGTCACTTTAAAAATTCGCACAGGTTGGGATAAAAATAATCGCAACGCGGTAATGATTGCAAAAATGGCAGAAGACAGCGGCGTGCAAGCGCTGGCCATGCACGGCAGGACTAGAGCTTGTTTGTATATGGGCGATGCGGAATACGATACGATTGCCGCCGTAAAGCAGGCGATTAACATTCCGTTAATTGCCAATGGCGACATCACCACACCCGAAAAAGCTAAGTATGTGCTGGATTACACAGGCGCAGATGCAGTGATGATAGGCCGCGCGGCGCAAGGCAGGCCGTGGATTTTCCGCGAGATTGAGCATTTTTTGAAGACTGGCACACATTTATTGCCGCCGACGGTAGAAGAAATTCACACCGTAATGTTAGAGCATATCAATGATTTATATGGCTTTTATGGCGATATTGCTGGCATGCGCGTGGCGCGCAAGCATATTTCTTGGTACACCAAGGGCTTGGCTGGCTCTGCCAGTTTTCGTCACAATATGAACACTTTAGATACGATTGCACTACAACAGCAAGCCATTAATGACTTTTTTGCTGAGTTAAAAACCAAAAATGAGCGCCTTGTTTATGCTGAAGCCGAACCAGAGCTAGTAGAGTTGGCCGCATAATGTCAGGCAACGGCAAATTAGCTGACGCTGTAAAAGAATCGCTCGATGATTACTTTACTCACCTAGATGGTCAGCCGCCACATGCCATTTACGATATGGTGCTAGGCTGTGTAGAAAAACCTCTGCTGGAATATATACTCAACCATGTGGGTGGCAACCAATCAAAAGCCGCAGAAATACTGGGCTTAAACCGTAATACATTACGCAAAAAAATGGCCGAATATTATCTGAATTAGCAATGCACCCAACCCCGTTATTCCCGTGAAATGGTTTAGGCAGGCATTATGTGTAACAAAAGCTCGCAAAACGGCAATGACGAAATAAGAATAATTTTTCAAAATCACATAACTGTTAATTTATGACCACAATCAAACGCGCACTCATCAGTGTTTCAGACAAAACAGGCGTTATTGAGCTTGCTCAAGCTTTAATATCATTCAACATCGAAATATTATCCACTGGCGGCACAGCCAAGTTGCTGCGCGATAACAATATCTCGGTAATTGAAGTCGGCGACTATACGGGCTTTCCCGAGATGTTAGATGGTCGCGTGAAAACGCTGCATCCAAAAGTGCATGGAGGCTTGCTGGGCAGACGCGATTTGCCTGAGCATGTTAGCACCATGCAAGCGCACGATATCCCCAATATTGATTTGCTGGTAGTGAATTTATACCCGTTTGAGGCGACTGTCGCCAAGCCCGATTGCACGCTAGAAGACGCGATTGAAAACATTGATATTGGCGGCCCAGCCATGGTGCGCAGTGCCGCCAAAAACTGGCAGCATGTCGCGGTTTTAACCGATGCCAACCAATACGAAGCTTTTTTAACCGAGCTACAGGCTAATAACGGTGAGGCTTCCAGAGCATCTCTATTTAAGTTATCCGTTGCTGCGTTTAATCGCATTAGTAATTATGACGCCGCCATTAGCGATTATTTAAGCAGTTTTAATGCCGATGACACACGCAAAACTTTCCCCGACCAAACAAATAGCCGCTTTGTAAAGCTGCAAGATTTACGCTATGGCGAAAATCCGCACCAACAGGCCGCGTTTTATCGTGATTTGCACCCCGCACCAGGTAGTTTAGTCACCGCGCAACAACTGCAAGGCAAAGAGTTAAGCTATAATAATATCGCCGATGCGGATGCGGCTTGGGAAGCGGTAAAATCTTTCACAAGTACTGCTTGCGTGATTGTGAAACACGCCAACCCGTGCGGTGTTGCAGTTGGTGACAACGCACTTGAGGCTTACAGCAAAGCTTTTCAAACTGATCCAAGTAGCGCATTTGGCGGCATTATTGCGTTTAATAGCACGGTTGATTTGAGCGTTGCCGAGGCCGTTTCTAAACAGTTTATGGAAGTACTGATTGCGCCAGATTTCACTATCGAAGCGCTCAACTTACTAAAAGCAAAAGCCAATGTGCGCGTGCTAAAAATTGCTTTACCGAAAGGCGGCAACACGCCATGGCTGCAAGGCCGCAACGCACAAGACATCAAACGCGTCGGTTCTGGCATACTGATTCAAACCGCCGATAACCATGAAATTGCTGCAAGCGATTTAAAAATCATCAGCACAAAACAGCCAACAGCAATTCAATTACAAGATATGTTATTTGCGTGGAATGTGGCGAAATATGTCAAATCTAACGCCATCGTGTTCTGCGGTAATGGCATGACGCTAGGCGTTGGTGCAGGCCAAATGAGCCGCATCGACAGCACTAAAATTGCGATTATCAAAGCGCAAAATGCAGGTTTAAGTTTGCAAAATTCTGTGGTCGCATCAGATGCGTTTTTCCCGTTCCGCGATGGCATTGATGCACTTGCTGCCGCGGGTGCAAGCTGCGTGATTCATCCAGGCGGCAGCATGCGTGACGAGGAAGTGATTAACGCCGCCAACGAGCATGGTTTGGTGATGGTTACTACTTGCATTCGACATTTTAGGCACTAGGCTTTAAATCGTTTAATCATATGAAAATATTAGCATCATGAAAATTTTAGTCATCGGTAGTGGCGGCCGCGAGCATGCTTTGGCTTGGAAAATCGCGCAAAATAAAGAGGTGAGCCGCGTCTATGTGGCCCCTGGCAATGCGGGTACGGCAACGAATCTAGACATGATGAACGTGCCAATTAGCAGCGTAAAAGATTTGCTCGAATTTGCGCAAAAAGAACAGATTCATCTCACCATCGTTGGCCCTGAAGCGCCTTTATCGCAGGGCGTAGTTGATGTGTTTCGCGCCAACGGCCTCAAGATTTTTGGGCCAACTAAAGCGGCCGCGCAATTGGAGTCTAGCAAAGATTTCGCCAAAGCCTTTATGATGCGGCACAATATTCCCACTGCAGCTTACGCGACCTTTACCGATGCACAATTAGCGCATGATTATATCAACCAGCAAGGCGCGCCGATTGTAATTAAGGCTGATGGTTTGGCCGCAGGCAAAGGCGTAGTAGTCGCGATGAGTTTAGATGAAGCTCACGGCGCAATTGATGCCATGTTAAGCGATAATAAACTTGGCGATGCGGGCGCACGCGTAGTGATTGAGGAATTTTTAACCGGAGAAGAAGCCAGCTTTATTGTAATGGTGGATGGCAAAAATATTTTAACACTTGCCACCAGTCAAGATCATAAACGGCTATTAGATGACGACCAAGGGCCGAATACTGGCGGAATGGGTGCTTATTCACCTGCGCCTGTGGTAACGCCAGAAATTCACGCTAAAGCTTTGCGCGAAATAATCCGCCCGACGGTGGAAGGCATGGCAAAAGATGGCATCCTTTACACAGGTTTTCTGTACGCTGGGCTGATGATTTCACCTGATGGTAGCATTAAAACGCTAGAGTTTAATTGCCGCATGGGCGACCCCGAAACGCAGCCGATTATGATGCGGCTTAAGAGTGATTTTGTAGCATTGGCAGAGCATGCAGTCAATGGCACGCTAGACTTGGCCGAGGCCGAATGGGATAGGCGCACCGCATTGGGCGTGGTAATGGCGTCATACAATTATCCTGATACGCCAAGATTAAATGATGAAATTACTGGCTTACCTAAAAGCCTTGATGATGCACAAGTGTTTCATGCAGGCACCACTTTAAAAGATGGAAAAGTTCTCACTAGCGGAGGCCGTGTGTTATGCGTAACCGCGCTGGGTGAAACCGTGAAATTTGCCCAGCAACAAGCGTACAAAATAGCAGATGAAATTAAGTTTGATGGCGCACAGTACCGCACCGATATTGGCTATCGCGCCTTTAAAGGCTAATGCGTATGACGCAAGCCATTGATCCACCAGCTGTTTTAAAATACCTACAAAGCTTGCAAAGCCGCATTATCGAGGCACTGGAACTTGTTGATGGCAAAACTTTTTTGCATGATAGTTGGCAACGACCTGAAGGCGGTGGTGGCAATAGTTGCATGTTAGAAGGCGGTAACGTGTTTGAGCGCGCAGGCGTTGGCTTTTCGCACGTTCTTGGCAATAAGTTGCCACCTGCGGCTACTATCGCACACCCCGAGGCCGCAGGTCGCGCTTGGGAGGCAATGGGCGTTTCGCTAGTGCTGCATCCTCGCAACCCTTATGTGCCAACCGTGCACATGAATATTCGCTTTTTTGTGGCAAAAGCTGTTTCAGAAAATGAAGCCGATATTTGGTGGTTTGGTGGTGGCATGGATCTCACGCCTTATTACGGTTTTGTTGAAGATTGCGAGCACTTTCACCGTACCAATAAAACTGCGCTAGATAGTTTTAACCCAAGCTATTACCCAACATTTAAAAAACATTGTGACGAATATTTTTACCTAAAACACCGCAAAGAGCCGCGCGGTATTGGCGGTATTTTCTTTGATGACTTTAACGAACTGGGCTTTGAACAAAGCTTTGCGCTGCAACGCGCCGTGGGCGATAGCTTTTTACAAGCGTATTTACCAATTTTGCAACGTCGCAAAGACACGTCATATGGCGAACAAGAGCGCGACTTTCAGGCTTATAGACGTGGTCGCTACGTCGAGTTTAACTTGGTGTTCGATCGCGGTACTTTGTTTGGCCTGCAATCCAATGGCCGCACCGAATCTATACTCATGTCGATGCCGCCAATTGTGAAATGGCGTTACGATTGGAAGCCCGAAAACGGTAGTTTAGAGGCTAAACTTTATAGCGATTTTCTAATCGACAAAGATTGGGTTTAAAGCTATTTAAATCATCGCAACTTGTTGTAAACTAGCTAAATAAAAGGGAGCCAACACAATGTTGCAACAATTGTTACGTACTAAATCCGTCGTTCCACATGGCAGCAGCGGTCTAAAAAAATGCCTCACTGCTTTTGATTTAGCACTTTTGGGCATAGGTTGCGCTATCGGCACTGGCATTTTTGTGCTGACAGGCTTGGCCGCGGCCACACAATCTGGCCCTGCCGTGGTGCTGTCGTTTATATTTGCAGGCATTGCATCTGGGTTTGCAGCACTTTCTTACGCAGAACTCGCAGCCTCCATTGGCGGCTCTGGCAGCGCGTATGGTTATAGTTATGTAGCGTTTGGTGAATTTATTGCCTGGGTAATGGGCTGGATTTTATTGCTGGAATACGGCGTAGGTGCGGCCGCGGTGGCCAACGGCTGGGCGGGGTATTTTATTACAACTCTCGCCAATTTTAATATGCATTTGCCCGAGGCACTCACCAAAGCGCCGATGATGGGCGGCACTATTAATCTACCTGCATTTTCGATTATATGGATTTTGACCGCCTTATTAATTTTAGGCGTAAAAGAGAGTGCCCGCGTCAACAATATTATTGTCGTCATCAAGTTAACAACCATTGCTATTTTTATTGCGCTGGCAATTGGTCATCTGAATACGGCAAACTGGCATCCGTTTATGCCTTTTGGCTGGTTCAGCACGCTGGATAATGGCAAAAATATTGGTGTGCTGGCTGGTGCATCACTAGTATTTTTTGCCTACTTTGGCTTTGATGCGGTTTCTACCGCAGCAGAAGAATGTAAAAATCCGCAGCGTGATTTACCAATTGGCTTACTGGCATCCTTAGCCTTTTGCACCATTGTTTATATTATTGTGTCAGGCTTGCTGACCGGTATTGTGCCTTATACTGAGCTAAACACCACATCGCCAGTAGCCTATGCGCTCACCAAACTTGGCTATACTTGGGCATCTACCTTAGTGGCAACGGGTGTGCTGGCTGGATTAATTACGGTGTTATTAGTGCTATTGTATGGCTTAACGCGTATTTTGTTTGCCATGAGCCGTGATGGTTTAATTTCACCGATTTTTTCTACCATTAACCCAGATCGCCAAACCCCAACCCGCATTATTTTGATGTGCGGCGCACTCGTTTCGCTGGTTGCTGGCTTTATTCCGCTGGGCGAATTGGCTGAAACGGTGAATATTGGCACGCTGGCAAGCTTTGTGATGGTGTGCGTTGGTGTGATTGTGCTGCGCATTCGCCAGCCTAATTTACCGCGCCCTTTTAAAAACCCTTGGAATCCTGTCATTCCAACCTTGGGAATAGTTTCGTGCGGCGCGCTAATGACGTTTTTGCCCGCTTCTACTTGGCATCGATTTTTACTGTGGATTATAGTTGGCGTTGTGTTCTACTTTGTTTACTCGTTTAAACACAGCAAGTTAAACAAGTAAGCACTTTTTATCCAAATTAACCAATAAAAAAGCCAGCTTTACGCTGGCTTTTTTTAATTGTGCTTTATCTGAATAAAGTCAACATTACATAGCTAAAATCCACTGAACGATTGATTTAATATCATCGTCTTTCACTTGCGGGCTATTGGCTGGCATAGGCATTGGGCCCCATGTGCCGCTACCACCCGCTTTAACTTTAGCAATCATTTTAGCTTCAGCACCTTTGTCACCTTTATATTTAGCCGCAACATCTTTGTAGTTTGGGCCTAAAATCTTTTGGCCATCAATTGCGTGGCAAGCCAAGCAACCGCTTTTTTGTGCCAACGGTTTTGCATCAGCAGCGTATGCGCTATTAGCCAGCAATACTGCTGAAGCGGCGATTATTGTTAATAAAACTTTCATACTATCTCCTTGAGTTAAAACAAAAAGTAAAAATAATTCTCATGTAAAAAAGAATCCTTATTTTTAAGAATTCTCGTCAAAATCCTGCAATTTTTTGTACCAATTTTTGCAGCTATAATTTCAATTGGCATCATACCTGTAATTTAAAAATGCACAATAGCCTTATAAGGCCTCTAATAGTTCACGTAAATCATTCACACTTGTTGCGCAAACAACGCCTTTGCATACCCAAGCGTTGACATTTTTTGTAAAGTTTCTTTGTAGCGTTGGTGGTAAATCAATTGCTGATTCGTCCAAATAAAAGAATAAGTAATGCGGATAATAGTGTTTGTTAATCTCATCGTGCCAAGCTGCCATATTGCCTGCTTCACCTCCAATAACCACCAGCGTTGGCGGCATTAAAAATTCTTCTAAAGCATGGCATAAAGTGGCACACGCAGCAGGGTTGTTAGTAATCACATTGTCAAACGCTTTTAATGTACGCTCCGCAGATTGCAAATATCGCGGCTGGCCCAAAATATGGCCGAGTCTTAGCAGCGCAACCGCCGCAATGCCGTTGCCGTTGGGCGTGGCGTTGTCATAACCTTGTTTTGGGCGATGAATAAGCGCTTCATGCGTGTGGCTGGTGAAGTAAAAACCGCCTTCTTCACTCTCAAAATTTTCTAATAAAGCATCGGCCAAATCTTCGGCAAAACTTATATCAACAGCGCGATAATCAGCTTGCATTAACTCAATCAACGCATCTAATAAAAAAGCATAATCATCCAAATACGCATTTAAATGTGCTTTATAATGACCTGTTCCATCGTCTTTGCAAGTCGCTAAAAGTTGCTCATTTACCCACATTTTGTCGCGAATAAAATCAGCTGCGTTTTGTGCAAACTGCACCCAATCGGGCCGATTAAACACGCGCCCTGCCCGCGCCAGGCCTTTAATTGCCAGCGCGTTCCACGAAGTTAACATTTTATCGTCACGGCCTGGACGCGTGCGTTTTTCGCGCGCGTCAAACAATTTGGTTTGCGCGTTCATCAATAGAACAATTTCATCCTGCTCTGGCAGCCTCGCCAAATAAGGATGCCAGCCTGCAAAGCCAGAATGCGGATTTTCAAAATTGGCCGCACGATCAAAACCAAAACAGCTTGTTGCCACGGCAAACTCTTCTGGCGTGAGTAATTGTTTGACTGCATCTGGCTGCCAAACATAAAATGCGCCCTCTTCCGAATGGCCATCTTCACCTGTTGAATCTAGCACCATCGAATCAGCGTCTAGCGAGGAATAAAACGCACCATTTTTGTCACGCATTTCACCTATTAACCAAGCTACGGTTTCTTCAACTATTTGCTTGTAGCGATTATCTTTGCTGAGTTGCCAGCCATCGCAATATAAAAATAATAGTTGGCCATTGTCGTAAAGCATTTTTTCAAAATGGGGAATATTCCAACGTTCATCCACTGAATATCGGCAAAATCCGCCGCCTATTTGGTCGTAAATACCGCCGTTTGCCATGGCGCTGAGCATTTGCAAAGCCATCGCTTCAGCCGCTTTGTTGCCTGCTTTAGCTGCATGAAGCAACAAAGTAATATCAGCAGGATTCGGAAATTTTGGCGCGCTGCCAAAACCGCCATGCTCAAAATCGAAGCCGCTTTCAAGCGAAGTGAATGCTAACTTTAATGTTGATTCTGTTGCACTCAATACGCTGCTAGGTGCAGGAATTGTACGTTTTAGCGCATCGGCAAGTTGGGCACTTTGCACTGCCAAATCATCTTTGCGCTCGTGATAAAAAGCCGCCACGCGCGGGATTAAATCGGCAAAACCTGGCAATTGATAACGCGCAGACTTTGGAAAATAAGTACCAGTAAAAAACGGTACTTGATTGGGCGTTAAAAACACCGTCAGTGGCCAGCCGCCACTTTTTTGGCTGAGCATGCTGTGCGCGGTTTGATAAATTTGATCAATATCGGGCCGCTCCTCGCGGTCAACCTTGATATTGATAAAATGCGTGTTCATCACAGTAGCAACTTCAGCATCTTCAAACGATTCATGCGCCATCACATGGCACCAATGACAAGCCGAATATCCAATAGATAGCAAAATAGGTTTATCTTGCTCGCGCGCAAGTTTTAGAGCTTCTTCACCCCACGCATACCATTCGACTGGATTATCGGCGTGTTGCAACAGGTAAGGGCTAGTTTCGGTTTTTAAATGGTTTTGCATTTACATGTCAATATACAATTTATTGCGTGAAAAAATTAATGCTCTACAAACCAGTATTTATGCGGCTTGCAGAGCATCGAAATAAAGATACTAAATAGTTGTAGCTAAATTCACAGCTCTTCGACTGAATACTCCACCGCCAGTGTGTGGGTTTTATTGGGCGAGATGACCACAGCGTTATCCAGCGCATTGCCTGTTTCTACGCACACGGTTGTGCGCCATTCATCTTTAGTACCCATGTCAGCCATTTGCTCGGCCTTGTCTGCCCACGGAGTCCAAACAATGGTGGATTGGCTACGCGAGGTGCCAATACGAATTTTACGGTTTAAGCCTGTGTCTTCTATCACAGAATCTGACGTGGTATTGAGATACACGCGGTCAAACTCGCCGTTAAAGGTAATATCACCACGTTGCAAGCGACGCTCGTATCCGAATACTTTGTCGGCAAATAAGGTATCTTCTAAGCCTTTTACCGTCACATTGGCAATATCGCTAATATTAAAGTAAGTGTGAAATGCCTCACCCACCAAGAAAGGATGCGTTGATTTATTGGTAGTTGAAAGCTCGATTCTAAGCGTGTCGCCAATGGTTATAGTCATGCTTAATAAGTATGGATATGATAATTGACGGCGCGCTTCGGCAGTTTCGGTCATTTGCAAGGTTAAGCGCGTGGCGCCGTGGCGCGTTGGCTCTGCTTCAATTAATTGCCAAGGAATCACCCGCGCAAACCCATGCGGACATAAGGTGCCATCGGTTGGATGCGCACCAAACCATGGCCAGCAAATTGGCACACCGCCGCGAATAGAGCGACCTTTTTGATAGCGTGCATTGGATGAAACCCATAAAACTGGGTGCTCTTGTAATTTTGGTTGCCAAGAGATAATGTGCCCACCTTGCAAAGCAATTTTTGCAGTGGCTAAATCGTTATCAATTTCAATAGTCTCAAGCCCATTTTCGTCTTGCGTAATGGTGAGTTGCGGCTGAATTGTAAAATCGCTACCTAGTACATTATTTTGCATCGTTTTTTTTGCCATACTTTTATCTGTCATGCTTACTCCACCACCCCTTGCGCCATCCTTAATATTGGATAGCTGGTTTCCAAAATAGTTTTAGTTATAGTTTTGCTAATGGTTTTATCAATCAAAGATTGCTTTTACAACTTTATTTTTTTAATACGGTTTTACTTACTTTTCTATCTGAGAAACATCACGTACTGCGCCGCGCGCCGCGCTGGTAGTCATTGCGGCATATGCACGTAAAGCCGGTGAAACATGACGCTCGCGGTTTAAAGGCTTCCACGCCATTTTACCTTTTGCTTCCATGTGTGCGCGGCGATGTGCCATTTCTTCATCGGTAATACTCAAATGAATGGTGCGGTTTGGAATATCGATTTCAATCGTGTCGCCTTCTTCTACCAAACCAATTGCGCCGCCCTCAGCCGCTTCTGGGCTTGCGTGGCCGATTGACAAACCTGATGTACCGCCTGAAAAACGGCCGTCAGTTAGCAGGGCGCACACTTTGCCTAACTCTTTCGATTTTAAATAGCTGGTTGGATACAGCATTTCTTGCATGCCAGGGCCGCCACGCGGGCCTTCGTAGCGAATCACCACCACATCACCTGCCACAATTTGGTCGGCCATAATGCCTTCAACTGCTGCATCTTGGCTTTCAAAAATACGCGCGCGGCCAGTAAATTTGAGTATGGAGTCATCCACACCCGCAGTTTTTACAATGCAGCCATCTAGCGCAATATTGCCGTAAAGCACCGCCAATCCGCCGTCTTGCGAGTAGGCGTGCGCTTTGTCGCGAATGCAGCCTTCGGCGCGGTCGTCATCTAAGGTTGGATACAACATGCTTTGACTAAATGCGATGGTGGTGACAATGCCGCCAGGCGCTGCGCGATAGAATTTTTTGACATCTTCGTCATGTGTGACTTTAATATCCCATTTTGCAAGCGCTTCGCCCATGCTGGGTGAGTGCACGGTGGGGATGTCGCGATGAATCAAACCAGCACGATCTAATTCGCCCAAAATACCCATCACGCCGCCTGCGCGGTGCACGTCTTCCATGTGATATTTGGCCGTGGCAGGCGCAACTTTGCTTAAACAAGGTACTTTGCGCGAAATTCGATCAATATCGCTCATGGTGAAATCAATTTCGGCTTCGTGCGCGGCTGCCAGCAAATGCAATACAGTGTTGGTGCTACCGCCCATGGACACATCTAGCGCCATGGCGTTTTCAAAAGCTTGCATGGTGGCGATATTTCTAGGTAAAACTGAATAGTCATCTTGCTCGTAATGGCGTTTGGCCAGCTCGACAATTAGCCTGCCCGCTTTTAAAAATAATTCTTTACGTGCGCCGTGCGTGGCAAGCGTAGAGCCGTTTCCAGGCAGGCTTAAACCAAGCGCCTCTGTTAAGCAATTCATCGAATTTGCGGTAAACATACCAGAACAACTGCCGCAAGTTGGACAAGCGGAACGCTCAATCGCATCAGACTTTTCATTGCTCACCTTGCTATCTGCGGCGGCTACCATCGCGTCCACCAAATCTAGCTTAAGCTCCTCGCCTTGCCAATTGACTTTACCTGCTTCCATTGGCCCGCCAGAAACGAACACCACAGGAATATTCAAACGCAGCGCCGCCATTAACATGCCTGGCGTAATTTTATCGCAGTTTGAGATACACACCAGCGCATCGGCACAATGCGCGTTAACCATATACTCAACGCTATCGGCAATCAAATCGCGGCTTGGCAAGCTATACAGCATGCCGCTGTGGCCCATGGCAATGCCATCATCCACCGCAATGGTGTTGAATTCTTTGGCCACGCCGCCTGCCCGTTCAATCTCGCGCGCAACTAGTTGGCCTAAATCTTTTAAATGCACATGGCCAGGCACAAATTGCGTAAACGAGTTAGAAATAGCGATGATTGGCTTCTCAAAATCGCCATCTTTCATGCCAGTAGCGCGCCAAAGCGCACGTGCGCCCGCCATATTGCGACCGTGGGTGGTAGTGCGAGAGCGATAAACGGGCATGTTGATATCCTTAAAGCAATAGGATTGTGTAAATTTAAACCTTATAATGCGTATTTTACCGCAACCACAACGACATGACATGCTAAATATGCCTTTAATTCACCCACAATTTGACCCAATAGCCTTACACATCACGCAAAATTTTGGGATTCATTGGTATGGGCTCATGTATTTGCTGGGATTCTTGGCTTTTTTTGCGCTGGGTCGTTACCAAATTAAGCATAAAACATGGTTTGGCTGGACCAATGAAATGCTGGATGACGCGCTGTTTTACGGGGCTTTGGGCGTTATTTTAGGCGGGCGAATTGGCTATGTGTTGTTTTACCAATTAAGTGGCTTTATTCAACAACCGCTGGATATTTTAAAAGTTTGGCAAGGCGGCATGAGCTTTCATGGCGGCTTTTTGGGTGTGTTAATTGCCATGATCTTTTTTAACAAAAAGCACGGTTTAATTAAAACAGCTGGCCAGCCTTGGCTAAAAATCATGGATTTTGTCGCGCCGCTTGTGCCTATTGGGCTGGGTGCAGGCCGCATGGGTAACTTTATTAATGGCGAGCTGTGGGGCAGAGCCACCAATTCTACTTATGGCATGATTTTTCCGCAAGTGGATAATATTGCGCGCCACCCTTCGCAATTATATGAATTTGTGCTGGAAGGCATTGTTTTATTTACACTTTTATGGATTTATTCGCGCAAACAGCGGCCTATTGGGGCGATTTCTGCGCTGTTCTTAATTGGCTATGGCAGCTTTCGGTTTTTAGTTGAGTTTACGCGGCAGCCAGATAGCCAATTAGGCCTGCTGCAATTAGGTTTAAGCATGGGGCAATGGCTGAGCTTGCCGATGGTTGTGCTGGGCATTTGGATGTGGGCTAAAGCAAATCAACACAAATTTGGCTAAAGTTGAAACTCCAACAGGTGCAATCAATTTTCGGCATTCAATTTTTTAACAGCCATTTAAACAGCCTTTAATTTTATTTTTTTCATTAAAAAACAGTCACTTAAAATCAGTACTGTCGTCAGCTTGTTTTGGCACGCTAATTGCAGATTACTAACCATAGTCACTTAAGGTTAGCAGTAATGAAAAAGCTTTGGAACAAATTATTTAAAACTGAACAACCCTTTAACTACACGATTGCGCATTATCAACCTGTTAAAATTAATGC
>JACMNB010000030.1 GCA_014378845.1 Methylotenera sp.
TCTGATTCGGATGATTTTTTTAGCGTATTTTTAATAGAATGGGATAGATTTTTTGCGCTAGACACGGCTAATTGCCGCGCTACTGAAAGGCTAGTCAAAAAGTTATCAAACAAAATGCCATAACCGCTTGGCTCATCAATATAATGCAGGTTGCGGCCATAATCACATTTTGCTGAAGCTGCATGCCCGCGCACTGTAATACTTCTATCGTTATAGCCAGGGCTAGCCGATAGATTTAAATCGACACTGCCCGTGTTGGTTACGCAGTGCACATGCCACTTACGGTAAACGCGATTGCCACCAGGCAAATCAATGGGTCTTGAGACGTGCGTATCTACTTTGCTAGGATTGCCAGCCAAATCTAACATAAAAGCGGTTAAATGCGGGCCCAATTCAAACCAAAGATTTTGCGGCTCGCGCAGCATCCAATTATTATATGGTCCAAAATGAATGAACCCTAGTGCGGCTAGCCAGTTAATCGTAATAAGGTCAATGCTGCCCAGCGTGCCATCTTGCACTTGCTCTCTAAGCTTTTCATAAGCGGGCAAGAATAAAAAGTTGTGGTTTACACCCAGTTTTAAATGATTAGTATTGGCTAAATCTACCAATGACTGACACGCAACCGAGCTTAAGCCCATTGGTTTTTCTAAGAACACATGGGTACCAGACTCTAAAATTTGTTTAGTTGCATCAACATGCAAATCAGGTGGTAACAGCACATGCACAACATCTAACTTCAATTTAAGCATTTCCGTTAAATCGGCAAACACATGGGCAATGCCATAAGTGTTAGCTGTATCTTCGGCGCGCGATAGCGCTCTATCGCAAACTGCTGTAATTTCAATATTTGGTAGTGCATTTAGCGCTTTTGCATGAGCATCCACAATGTAACCTGCGCCTAGCAATCCAACACGTATTTTCTTATTCATTTATTATTGCTCCATCATTTTTTGGTCAACTTGATTTTATAGTCAAATTATAGTTAAACGCTTATTTATCAAAAGCAGAATTTTAATCTACTAAAGATTGTATCTGCACAGTAAAGCCTCTATTTATACTCAATTATTTCGTAAGATTGCTTAAACTTATTGACGTAAAATTTTAGCAAACCTAAGCCGTTTGCAATTTTTACCAAGGGCATAAACTGCGCATAAGTAAGCGCGTCACGCGAATTTTCGCCTTGTTTACGGCGATAGAAATAGACTTTTATCGCCAGATAAACATAGGCCAATAAAACTAGCAAACTCCAACGTCCAGCAAACATTAGCAAAAACAATGCCAATAGTGGTAAAAAAATACCCCAAACCAAAGTGCTTTTTCGTTCTTTAACGCAATCTTTAGCGATTGTATGTCCATTGATGTCAGCGCGCTGGCCAATTGCATGACCGCCACGCACCGCTCTTTTCCACCACTGTTGAAATGATGTCATATTTGCATCGTGAGTCGCCATTAAATGATCGATTTTAGTGACTTTATAACCCGCCAAACTTAGCCTAACGCCAAATTCAGAATCTTCACCCGCAATGACATTGGCCTTAAAGCCGCCAAGCTGTTTAAATACATCAGCTCGAATCACCGAAATACCACCCAAAGCACCAAAATTGGTCAGGTCGCCTGCGGGCGAGCGCCATTCCATCGCGCACATGCGGTTGTAAATACTGGCATCAGGATTAAGCTCTTGCAAATGGCCGATGACGGCAGCGCGCTTGCCATCTTGTTGCAAGGCTATTTGTGCGGCAGTGAGCCAACCTTCACAAATCACACAATCTCCATCTACAAATTGAATGTATTGCAGGCTGGGGAAAGATGTTGTTAATTGTTCAAAGCCTTCGTTTCTAGCCCTTGCAGCAGAAAAAGGTGCGGCTGGATTTAATTGAAGGACACGATCTACCAGTGGCTTTGCAATCTCTACACTGTTATCGCTAGAGCCAGAATCTACATAAATAATAGGGCAATTGCTAGATTGCATCGATTGCAAACTTAGCATCAACCGTTGGCCTTCGTTTCTGCCAATAACGACAATGCCAATGTTGGAATTATGGTGATGATTGTTAGTATTCAATATAATTCCTTGTTTTTAATAGCTATTTTACCAGTTACTAGCGATTTTGCATCACCTGCCAATAAATCCCAGGCTAACCATTTAGGATCTGTGTTATCCCCCTGCCCGCCAAATTTAATTGCGCGACGAAGCACATAACTTAAGCGCCCTAAGCCCCATAAAATGTCGGCGCAAACCAAAGCAAACACGCCTTGGTGCTTAATAAAATAACGTCTGCGTGAATCGTACCAATATTGTGGCCTGCGTTTAGCCGATTTAATGCCCGTCGCAGCGCCTTCAATATGCATGACTTTAGCTACAGGCACATACCACGTTTGCCAACCTGCTACTTTAGCGCGATGAAAAAAATCAACTTCTTCAAAGTATAGAAAGAAATTCTCGTCCAAAAGCCCTATTTCATTAATCAGCTGCCGACGAATCATCATGCTAGCGCCTGAAACCCA
>JACMNB010000031.1 GCA_014378845.1 Methylotenera sp.
ACTAAACCATTATATTAAACTTTAAGCCTGACATAATTTGTGCGCTGCCGCACACAACTAGCAATTAATTTCTTATCAATGTTGCGAGTAATTGCTTAAGCTAAAAAAGTTGAATTATTTCAATAAATAGGGAATTTGCGAAAAATAGGCTGATTTAGAGCGCGTTCTATTAACCATATGCTGGCCATTAATACCACTAAGACAGAGCCGCCATTCCTCATGCCCGCAAAAAATTGTTTTAGATTCGCTAACCACATTGATTTATACAAAATTTTAGTTAATTTATAGCGAAGAGCTTTGCCCATCATTCGTTAGGAAACATTTCAATCAATTAATGGGTTGCTCATTTTGCTAATACAATTCTTTCAAACCTCACTTCCTAAAATAGTGATTGATTCCTCTTGATAATAGTAAAAATGTCATTTTTTATTTTATTTCTATGTTCGCTACCACACAGACACCGAGTTTTAAATAACGCATCCTTAATTCAATCTAAATAGGAGCGACCATGCTAACTAAAACCAATAATGCGGTTTTGCCTTTGCCTTATGACCCAGCTTACGAAGTGCTAGAAGATGGCGAAGCTGAAACACAACAAGAGCTAAGCAAAACATTAACCAAAATCTCTGAAGTAACTTTTAAAGATTCAGGTCATGCCACCCGTAGCGTGCATGCAAAAAGTCATGGTTTGTTGATTGGCAATATAGAAATTTTTGATGGTTTGCCGCCGCAGTTAGCCCAAGGCATGTTTGCCAAAGCAGCTAATTTACCCGTTGTTATCCGTTTTTCTACCATTCCTGGAGATATGTTAGATGACAACGTTTCTGTTCCGCGCGGCATGGCACTAAAAATAGTCGGTGTAGAAGGCGCGCGCTTAATGGGATCTGAACCAGCTAAAACACAAGATTTTGTGCTGGTCAATGGGCCAGCATTTTTAGCGCCAAAAGCTAAAAAGTTTTTGTCTAGCCTTAAACTATTAGCGGCTACTACCGATAAAGCACCTGGCTTAAAAAAAGCCTTATCTACTGTTTTGCAAGGTACCGAAAAATTAATTGAAGCGGTGGGGGGCGAAAGCGCTACGATAAAATCGATGGGTGGCCACCCTGAAACCAATTTATTGGGGGAAACTTATTTTAGTCAAGCGCCTATTTTGTATGGTGACTATATGGCAAAAATTTCAATCGCACCTGCTTGTGAGGCCTTAACCCAGCTTAAAAACGCACCGGTTGACTTAAGCGATAATCCTAATGGAATACGCGAAGCGGTGATCGATTTTTTTAAGCTCAATACCGCGGTATGGGAGCTTCGCGTGCAGCTATGTACCGATTTAGAAATCATGCCTATTGAAGATTCATCGATTGTGTGGCCAGAGCAAGTAAGCCCTTATGTGGCAGTCGCGCGCATTACCGTTAAGCCACAAGTCGCGTGGAGTGACGCGCGCTCAAGTGTTGTAGATGATTGCATGTCATTTAGTCCTTGGCACGGCATTGCAGCCCATCGGCCAATTGGGTCAATCATGCGCGTACGCAAAATGGCCTATGAGATGTCAGCGCGGTTTCGTACTGAACGTAACGGCTTAACCATTGCTGAGCCTGTTGACTTGAATAATTTTCCAAACTAACTGTTTGAATATTTTACGTTTTTTAAAAAAGAAAAGGGTGCGTTATGAGTTATATCACTACCAAAGATAATACTAAATTGTTTCATAAAGATTGGGGCAGCGGTAAACCAGTTATCTTTTTACACGGCTGGCCACTTTCCTCTGACAGTTGGGATGACCATGCTATGGCAGTAGCAGACGCAGGTTTTCGTAGCATCTCTTACGACAGGCGCGGCTTTGGCAGATCAACCCACCCTTGGAATGGTTACGATTACAACACGCTAGCGGATGACTTAGCGGCGGTAATTGAGCAAACAGGCGCAGAGGGCGCAACCTTGGTAGGTTTTTCGATGGGCGGCGGTGAGGTAGCACGTTATATGTCACGCCATAGTGCTAAGTCAGTTTCCAAAGCTGTTTTGGTGTCATCTGTTGTGCCTTATATGCTTAAGACTGAAGATAATCCAAAAGGCACAGAACAAAGCGTATTTGATGAAATGGCGACCAGCATGAAAGAAGACCGCGCAGCTTTTTTTGCGGATTTTTTTAAAACATTTTATGGCGTCAATATGTTGTCACATCCCACCAGCCAAGAAGTGCTTGAATGGTCGCGCAGTGTGGGCATGCAGGGCAATTTAAAAGCCACTTTAGCTTGTGCAAAAGCATTTTCATCGACTGATTTTCGTCCAGATTTAAGCGCTTTTAAAGTGCCCACTTTAATCATTCATGGAACAGAAGATAAAACTGTACCCATTGACGCTGCGGGCAGAGCGGCTGCAAGCGGCATTGTTAATGCTGAGTTAATTGAATACGAAAACGCGCCGCATGGATTATTGGTAACTGAAAAACAACGATTTACGCGCGATTTATTAGCATTTTTACGCGATTAAATATTCACGTTAAATTGGTTCAATTAAACACTTTGCATCCAATACTTTGCATTAAATATTAAGGAGTTTGAAATGAATATTAAGCCACAAGCAACGGGTGAATTAACCAAATTAGGCGAGCTAATTGAAAATATGCGTATAGCAATGCTCACTACTTTTGAAGATGACGACCAAGCATTAATGAGCAGGCCCATGGCGCCCCAAGAGTTGTGTGAAAAAGGCGCAATTTGGTTTTTAACCGATCCAAATTCTAACAAAGTAAAACACTTGCAAGTAATGAATCTAGGTTTTTCAAATGAATCTGATGGCACTTATGTGTCTATTTCTGGTCATGGCGAAATTGTGAACGATCGTGAGCGTATCAAAAGTTTATGGTCACCTTTTGCAAGGCCGTGGTTTCCTGATGGTGTAGATTCAAGCAATTTAGCATTACTTAAGTTTGTGCCACATTCGGCCGAGTATTGGGATTCAACCCATAGCAAAATGGTGCGTATGTTAGCCATGGCAGCATCGATTGTTGCGGCCAAACCGATTGGTATGGGCGACCATGGCAATTTAAATGTTCTTTGAAACAAGCAATTTTTTAACCGTCAATTAATGAAAGGAAACACCATGAAAAATTCAATCTTATTAACCGCATTAATTCTGGGCCTTGGTTTAGCGGCCTGCGACAAAACAACAGTCGATAAAACCCCTGATACCGTTATTGTGCCTGTACCCATCACAGGGCCTGCTGGCGCACCTGGCAAAACCGGCGCAGCGGGTGAAAGAGGCGCCGCCGGTCAATCGGGTGATGAAGGTGTTCAAGGTAAGCCTGGTAAAACGGGCGATGAAGGCATTAAAGGCGAGCCTGGCAAACCTGGCGGTGATACGACGATTGTTATTCCGCCGCCCGTTGTCAATATGCCGCCAGAAATAGTCCCTCAGCCATCTACAGTAACGCCGGCTAATTAACTCACTAATCACACTAATATTACACTGGAGAACATCATGAGCTTAGGAACCATACTACTTATTGTATTAATTTTAATGTTGGTTGGCGCGTTACCAAGTTGGTCGCATAGTAAAAGTTGGGGTTATGGCCCAAGCGGCGGCATTGGTTTGGTAGTGGTTGTACTAATCGTTTTATTGTTAATGGGTAAAATATGATTGCTAAAATGTCTGCCCAAAATGTGGGAAGCATGCAATTAAAAGCAAGGTTATATCCATTTCAGCAAGCCGTCGTTGTTAGTGGATTTTTGTTGCTTGCGGCTTGCGGCGAAATGGCCAAGCAGCCACTTTTGTCAGGTATTGGCGCGCAGCCAATATTATTGCAACCCAATAAAACGCTGATTCCCACCGTTAACATAGCGCCTGCAATTGGTTGGCCTAAAGAGGCCACGCCAATTGCAGTTGATGGCACGCGCGTTTCTGCATTTGCCAATGGCTTAAACCATCCGCGCTGGCTGTATGTGTTGCCAAATGGCGATGTGCTGGTTGCAGAGACCAATTCGCCGCCCAAGCCAGATGATGGCAAAGGCATAAAAGGCTGGGTAATGGGCTTAGTAATGAAGCGCGCAGGTGCTGGTGTGCCAAGTGCTAATCGCATTACGTTATTGAGGGACACTGATGGCGACGGGGTGGCTGATATACGGTTGGTATTTTTAGAAGGCTTGCAATCGCCTTTTGGTATGGCATTAGTTGGCAACCAATTTTATGTCGGTAATTCTGACGCAGTGATGCGATTTAATTATAAAGAAGGCGAAAAGCAGATAACCGAGCCTGGCGAAAAAGTGATGGATTTGCCTGCGGGACGCATTAACCATCATTGGACTAAAAATATTATTGCCAATGCTGACGGCACTAAATTATATGTTACGGTAGGCTCTAACAGCAACGTAGCCGAGCGCGGCATGCTGGCTGAAGAAAACCGCGCAGCAATTTTAGAGCTTGATATTGCAACGGGGGCAAGCCGCATATTTGCCAGTGGACTGCGTAACCCAAATGGCATGGCTTGGCGCGGCAATACGCTATTTACCGTGGTGAACGAGCGCGATGAGATTGGCAGCGATTTAGTGCCCGATTATTTAACATCAGTTAAAGAAGGCGCATTTTACGGCTGGCCTTATAGCTATTATGGCCAACATGTTGATGCGCGCGTGACACCACAAAAACCTCAATTAGTAGCCAGCGCGGTACCGCCAGATTATGCGCTAGGCGCGCACACCGCTTCGCTCGGTTTGGCATCGTCAATTGGCGCTACTTTGCCAAAAACATTTGCAGATGGCATGTTTATTGGCCAACATGGCTCTTGGAATCGTCAGCCGTTAAGCGGTTATAAAGTCATATTTGTGCCATTTACAAATGGCAAACCAAGCGGCGGACCCGTTGATGTATTAACAGGTTTTGTGAGTAAAAATGGCGATGCTTATGGCAGGCCAGTTGGCGTGGCCTTAGATAAAACTGGCGCATTATTAGTGGCTGATGACGTGGGCAATACCATATGGCGCGTGACTGATAGTACAAGTAAGCCTACATAATCATCGCTAATCGGAGCTAAACGTAGTTAATTATGGCTAATTCAGACAAAAAAACCGCAAGCACCACACGCTCTTCCAAAACACTTACAAAAGAATTACTCAGCCAAATGCAGGCCTATTGGCGTGCAGCCAATTATTTGTCAGTTGGACAAATTTATCTACAAGACAATGCCCTGCTTAAAGAAAAGCTACAGTTAAATCACATCAAACCGCGTTTACTTGGGCATTGGGGCACTACACCTGGGCTAAATTTTATTTATGTGCACTTAAATCGAATCATCAAAGCCAACCATTTAAACATGATATTTATTATTGGCCCTGGGCATGGTGGGCCAGGCATTGTGGCCAATACCTATTTAGAAGGCTCGTACACCGAACGTTATCCAGCAATTGAACAAAATGCGGACGGATTAAAACGGTTATTTAAACAATTTTCTTGGCCATATGGCATACCCAGTCATGTGTCGCCAGAAACGCCAGGCTCTATTCATGAAGGCGGCGAGTTAGGGTATTCACTTGCGCATGCTTATGGCGCTGCGTTCGATAACCCCAGTTTAATTGTAGCTTGCATTATTGGCGATGGTGAAGCAGAAACGGGTGCGCTGGCGGCCAGTTGGCACTCGAATAAATTTTTAAATCCTGCGCGTGATGGCGCAGTGATTCCAATATTACATTTAAACGGCTATAAAATTGCTAACCCGACTATATTAGCGCGCATTAGTCGTGAAGAACTCAGCAATTTAATACGTGGCTATGGACATGAACCCCATTTTGTTGAGTGTGATGACTCAGAATGCGACCCTTTAGCAATGCACGAAAAAATGGCCAGCACGCTGGATATTGTATTAAGCAAAGTTGAGGCTATTCAAACAGCCGCAAGAGCAAAAGGTGACGCAACTCGACCACTCTGGCCCATGATTGTGCTTAAAACGCCAAAAGGCTGGACAGGGCCAAAAGCTGTTGATGGCAAACCAAGCGAAGGCACATGGCGGGCGCACCAAGTGCCTATTGCCGGTTTTAAACAAGGTGCTGTCAACACGCAATCGCATTTAAAGTTGCTAGAAGATTGGTTAAGTAGTTATGCAGCGGATGAATTATTCGACGAGAACGGCAAGCTAAAAGTTGAGCTTACCGATCTTGCGCCCACAGGCCACCAGCGCATGGGTACCAACCCACACGCCAACGGCGGCGCGCTTTTGCAACCATTAATCATGCCTAATATCGACGATTATAAAGTGGATGTGCCTAAAGCAGGTTGTGTAGAAGCAGAAGCTACGCGCATTTTAGGCGAGTTTTTACGCGATGTGATGCGGTTAAATCAAACCAATCAAAATTTTAGAATTTTTGGGCCAGACGAAACGGCGTCGAATCGCTTAGACGCCGTTTTTGAAGTCACTGGCAAAGAATGGATGGCTGATACCTTAAATGTTGATGTGAATTTGACTGAAAATGGCCGCGTAATGGAAGTGCTGAGTGAGCATTTATGCCAAGGCTGGCTAGAAGGCTATTTGCTGACTGGCCGGCATGGATTTTTTTCATGTTACGAGGCGTTTATTCATATTATTGATTCTATGTTAAACCAGCATGCTAAATGGCTAAAAGTGTGCAATGGCATACCTTGGCGTGCGCCCATTGCATCACTTAACTATTTACTCACAAGCCATGTGTGGCGGCAAGATCATAATGGTTTTTCGCATCAAGACCCTGGTTTTATTGACCATGTGCTCAACAAAAAATCTGAAATAGTGCGCGTCTATTTACCGCCAGATGCTAATTGCTTATTAAGTGTTGCTGACCATTGCTTACGCAGCCAAAATTACATCAATGTGATAATTGCGGGCAAGCAACCAGAATGGCAGTGGCTAGATATAGACAGCGCCGTAAAACATTGCACAGCTGGCGCCAGTATTTGGCAATGGGCAAGTTGTGATATTGATGTAGAGCCTGACGTTGTGATGGCTTGCGCAGGTGATGTACCAACTCTAGAAGCATTAGCAGCAGTGATGTTAATGCGCGAATACGTGCCAGATATTGCAATTCGCGTGGTTAATGTGGTCGATTTAATGGTACTACAGCCGCAATCTGAACATTCTCATGGTTTGCAAGACATTGCATTTGATGCACTTTTTACGCTTGATAAACCGGTTATTTTTGCATTTCATGGTTATCCATCGGTTATTCATAAACTCACTTATCGCCGCCATAATCACAACAATATCCATGTGCGCGGCTATAAAGAAGAGGGCACGACGACGACGCCGTTTGATATGGTGGTGCTTAACAACCTAGACCGTTTTCAACTCGCGCTAGATGCAATTAAGCGCATACCAAGATTAAATCATTTAGTCGAAAGTGAAACAGCGCGTTATTGGGCAACGATGCAGCGGCATAAACATTACATCAGCGAGCATGGCGAAGATATGCCTGAAATACTCAATTGGCAGTGGCAGCCGTGAAAAATTGAACATGAAAGCCATGACCATCTTGGTTTTTAATAGTGGATCATCCTCACTAAAATTTAGTTTTTTTCGCATGGAGTCTTCATTGTTTGATGAAGATATTGACCTTGAATCTTTTACTGAAACCATTCTCAACGAATCTCTACCAATAGAGACCTTTAATCTACATACTTTGTTAGAAGGTGAAATTGAATTACTCTCCATTAAAAATAAACATAATTTTTATGTGAAAGATGCTAGCAATTTAACCATACATGCAGCAAGCATTTTCGCCGCGAACCATACCGATGCTGTGCTGCATATTATTCGCTATATGGCCAGTTTTGAAACGCCAACGCCCCATGCAATTGCCCACAGGGTGGTGCACGGCGGGCCGAATTTACCGCAACACTGTTTAATCAACGATAAAGTGGTGCGCGAGTTAGCAATGACGAGTGCCTTTGCGCCACTGCATAATCAAGCCGCTTTAGAAATCATTCAATATACTCGCCTTACGTTTCCACATTTACCGCAAATAGCCTGTTTTGATACCACTTTTCATGCGCACATGCCCGATGTGGCTAAAGTGTTGCCAATCGCTAAAGCCTTGTATTTATTGGGAATTAAGCGCTACGGCTTTCATGGCTTATCGTGTGAATCTGTTGTGGTGCAACTGAATAATGCTACCAATTTACGCACACCAAAACGTTTAATTATTGCGCATTTAGGCAATGGCGCCAGTGTAACTGCGGTCAAAAATGGCCAGTCGGTTGATACCAGCATGGGCTTTACGCCAAGCGGCGGCGTGATGATGGGGTCGCGTTGCGGCGATATTGACCCCGGTATTTTAATTTATTTAATGCGCGAAAAAAAATATGATTGCAATGCCATTGAAGCCCTAATTAACCATCAATCAGGCCTTCTTGGCGTTTCTGGAATAAGCAGCGACATGCGTATTTTGCATGAAGCGGCCGCGACAAACCCGAATGCGCAGTTGGCCATCGACATGTTCTGCTATTCAGTTGCCAAGCAAATTGGCGCAATGATTACAGTTTTAAATGGCGTGGATACCTTGGTGTTTACTGGTGGCATCGGTGAGCATGACGCAGTGAGTAGGCAGTTAATTTGCGATCAACTAGCTTACTTAAAAATTGTGCTTAATGATGAAAAAAATAACAGTGAAATTGCAGAGGTGATTCACACGATAAGCGATGCAAATAGTGCTTGTGCCGTGCGCGTTATAAACACGCAAGAAAACGCGCAAATTGCCCGCCATGCGGCGATATTGCTAGAGCTAGTTCCTGCGTAATGGATAATTTAGAAGACAAACCTACGGATAAACCAGCGGAAAAAAAAGTCACAGAAGCTGCCAAGTCTGCTCCGTTCAAAACAACAGTATCTGATGAAGTTATTGCAACCAAGTGGTACAAACAATCCAAATTTAAAATAATCGTACCGATTATTTTGCTGGTTTGCATCGCTGCTTATTTTGCCCGTAATGTTATTTTGGGTACGCCTATCGATGTGCAATATGCAACTACTGGCGAGCTTACACAAACAGTTGTCGCCAGTGGTCGCATTCTAACCCCGCAGCGCATTAGCATTGCCGCAGAAACAATTGGCCGTGTGGCGGGCATACCTGTAATAGAAGGCCAAGCCGTTAAACATGGTCAATTGTTAATACAGTTAAATGATGCTGATGAACGCGCAAATGTTGCTAATGCTAATGCTGCATTATTGCAGGCAAATGCAAAATTACGCCAATTACGCGAAGTAGTTTTACCTTCTGCCAATCAATGGCTAAGCCAAGCAAACAGCAATGTAGTGCAGTTACGCAAGCAATTAGCACGTACGGCTGAGCTAAAACAAAAAGGTTTTATTAGCCAAGCCCAGCTTGATACCGCAAAACGTGATTTTGATGTGGCCAATAGCCAAGCCAATGCTGCACGTTTGCAAGTACAAACTAATCAAGCATCGGGCAGCGATTTAGCACTGGCCAATGCAGCTATAGCACAAGTAAGCGCGAGCTTGCAATTAGCCCAAGTTAAATTGCAAGAAAATGCCATTTTAGCGCCAGCAGACGGCACACTGATTAGCCGTGATGTAGAGGTGGGCGATATTGTGCAGCCTAGCAAAGAATTAATGGTGCTGGCAGCCAACGGTAAAACGCAAATTGCTGTGCTGTTAGATGAAAAAAACATTGCAAAAATATCTTTAAACCAACCTGCTTTAGCTTCAGCAGATGCCTTTGCAGACCAGCGTTTTAATGCAGTCGTGAGCTATATAAATCCAGGCATTGATGCGACGCGTGGATCTGTTGAAATTAAGTTACTGGTTGATAATCCGCCAGCATATTTACGGCAAGATATGACCGTTTCGGTGGATATTATCACTGCGCACCGTGCAAATACCTTAATGATACCAAGTGCTACTTTGCACGATGCAAGTAGCAATGCGCCATGGGTAATGGTGGTGCGTAACAAACATACTGTGCGCCAAAGCGTTAAATTGGGCTTACGAGGTGACAACAAAGTAGAGGTATTAGAAGGCTTAAAAACTGGTGAGGCACTACTTTTGGCTAACATTGGCACGATAAAGCCTAATCAGCGCGTACTAATTAATAAAAACAAACCCCCTAAATGAATTCGCTATTGCCATTTGAATGGATTTTAGCCACGCGTTTTATGCGTGAAGGCTTTTTACAAACCTTATTTATTATTGCTGGCGTAGCGCTGGGTGTGGCGGTGATTGTATTTATGTCGTCACTAATTAATGGTCTGCAAAGTAGCATTATTAGGCGCACGCTAGATTATCAGGCACAAATTATTGTTTTGCCGCCTGAAGAGGTCGCTAGGTCGCTTCGTGAGACTGAAACTAATCAAGCCAATAGCGCAATATTGATTCAACCACGTGCGCAGCGATTGCGCTCAGTCGATCAATGGCAAAAAGTACGTGAGCTAGCTTTAAACATAAAAGGTGTTACAGTCGTTTCGCCTATTGTTTCAGGCGCAGGCTTTGTGTTACGAGCAGATGCCAACAGGGCGGTTGCTATAACGGGTATTGAGCCAGAAACTTATTTACAACTCATCGCGCTTAAAGCCAAAATAATTGCAGGCAAACCTGAGTTAACAACCTCTGACATTGTGATTGGCACCGAGCTTGCCAAAGATTTAGGCGTATGGCTTAACGATAAAATCATCTTACAAACCGCATCTGGTGCGTCGGTTACTTTGATAGTGTGCGGCATTTTTGATTACGGTAATAAAGGTCAAAACGAGCGCGCTGTGTATGTGGCGCTGCGCACCGCACAAAGCTTACTCAATTTGCCAGGCGGTGCTACTAGCGTAGAAATTAACTTAAATGATCCGTATCAAGCACAAATAGTCGGTGAGCAAATACAGACGCAAACAGGGCTAAAAGTGGATAGCTGGATTACAACCAATAAAGAGTTATTTACCGCTTTATATGGCCAAAAAATTACTTTTTTTGTCATTCGTTTATTTGTAGGCTTAACGGCAGCGTTGGGTATCGCTAGTGTATTGGTGGTTTCTGTAGTGCAAAAGTCTAAAGAAATTGGCATTTTGCGCGCTACAGGCACAACACGCATTCAAATTTTACGCATTTTTTTATTACAAGGCGCGCTATTTGGGTTGATTGGCTCAATTTTCGGCTCGGCAGCCAGTTGGGGCTTGTTAATCGCTTGGCGCAACTTAGCTAAAAACCCTGACGGCACGCCATTTTTCGTGTTAAGTTTTGACCCGATGTATTTTGTATATGCAGGTTTAGGTGCCATGCTAGTTGGTATTATCTCGGCAGTTTTTCCTGCCCAACGTGCTGCGCGGTTAGACCCAGCAGTGGCTATTCGTGGCTAATATTTCACAGCTAACACTTCATAAGCCATCGTGATAGATACCAGCATTACCTTGCGCTTAGAAGGCATCAAAAAAGCCTATGGCATTGGCACAAAAGCAGAAACTGAAGTGTTACACGGCATTGATTTAATCTTAAAACGTGGCGAATTTTGCGCACTTATTGGGCCATCAGGCTCGGGTAAAAGTACTTTACTCAACATTATTGGCCTGCTAGATAACGCGACTTCTGGCAAACTATTCTTAACAGGCGTTGCGACTGAAGGATTAGATGATAAAGCCATTACCAAACTGCGCGCTACTGCTATTGGTTTTGTATTTCAATTTCACAACTTATTACCTGCGTTTACCGCTATAGAAAACGTGATGTTACCATTAATAGCGGCTAATGGTTACCCCAATGATGAAATGCGCCAACGTGCAATTGAGTTGATTGATAAAGTAGAGTTGACGCAATGGGGCGAGCATTTAACCAATGATTTGTCTGGCGGGCAACAACAGCGTACAGCTATTGCTAGGGCGTTGGTGATGAACCCCGCATTGGTGTTGGCCGATGAGCCAACGGGCAATTTAGATACTAAATCGGCAGATACGGTGTTTGATTTAATGCGTACGGTTAGCAAAACCAGTGGTACCACTTTTTTAATCGTCACGCACGACCCGCGCCTAGCTATGCGCTGTGATCGTATTATCGAATTGATTGATGGCCGAATTGATTCGGATAAACCCAATATTACCAACATGAATAAAACACAATAAAAAGTCTTTTATGTGCGCCAACGTACATTCAATGCATTATAAATTGGGCATAGTAAGTTTTTAAATTATTATTTAATTTTGGAGAACAAGATGACTCATTTGCGTACAATAATTACTAGCGTGCTATTAGTAAGCTTAGTCAGTTTAGCCGCTTGTAATATGCCTGCATCCAACACAAGCAAGGCAACCGCTACATTGTCAGCCAGTAGCGAAGTTCCAGCCAACACTAGTGCAGGCGCTGGTGAAGCAACCATTTCAATTGATACTGCTAGCGATAAAATTAGCTGGACCATTAATTATTCTGGCTTAAGCGGCCCAGCAACTGGCGCGCACTTTCATGGGCCTGCCGCAGTGGGGGCAAATGCTAGTGTTGCCTTACCGATAGAAGGCGATCTTTTGAGTCCAATTAAAGGTGAAGCGACGATTACCAATGAGCAAAAAGCACAGCTATTAGATGGCAAATGGTATGTTAATTTACACACAGCTGCCCACCCAGATGGTGAAATTCGTGGGCAAGTGGCTGTTAAACCTTAAAAAA
Source organism: Methylotenera sp. (assembly GCA_014378845.1). Classification (GTDB taxonomy): domain Bacteria; phylum Pseudomonadota; class Gammaproteobacteria; order Burkholderiales; family Methylophilaceae; genus Methylotenera_A. The sequence goes on from JACMNB010000031.1 coordinate 12,611, forward strand.
TGTTAAATAGCCATTAAAAACCTGAATGATGGAAGATTTTTTACAGACTGAGGGCGCGCTGGCAAAGTTTGATGTGCATGAATATGCGAATTCAAATCAACTGAATCTAGAAACAGTCGAAGCGCGTGACGCTTATTTAAAGCACACCAATAAATCTGCCAACATAGCTGCGGAACTATTAAAGCGTTTATTTAGGCATAGCGACACCAGGATTTCGATACGTTTATGGAATGGGGAATCGTTTGCAATTGGCGCTTTGCACCCAAAAAACGCCGCGCCAGCCTTTACCTTGGTCATTCATCATCCTAAGGTTATTCGTTTGCTGGTAACCAACAGTAACCCAATGCTGTTAGCACAAAGCTACTTTAACGGCGATATTGATATTCAAGGCGATTTTTTTGCAGCCATTAAGCTTAAAGATTCTCTCTCAATAGCACTTTCATGGCGCGATAAATTAGGTGTATTTTTAAAAGCCATCAGCCTACCCAGTAAGATTATGCAGTGTGATGAATACAAATTGATTGATGCCAAAAATTTTACATCAAGCGACGTTTTAAAGTTTGGTAAACAATTATCGTCGCATACAAAAAATGAAAATAAGGCGGCTGTCGCTTTTCATTATGATGTTTCTAACGAGTTTTATGCGCTGTGGTTAGATAAAAATATGGTGTATTCGTGCGCTTATTTTGAACATGCACACATGACTTTAGAGCAAGCGCAGATTGCAAAACTCGATCATATTTGCAAAAAATTGTTGTTAAAAAAAGGTGATCGATTTTTAGATATTGGCTGCGGCTGGGGAGCATTAGTATTGCATGCAGCCAAGCATTACGGCGTAATTGCGCACGGCATAACATTAAGCCAGCAGCAGTTAAAACATGCCAGACAACAGATTGCCCAAGCTGGTTTACAAGCGAGTGTGACGGTAGATTTATGCGATTATCGCGATATTAAGGGTGAAGCTTGCTTTGATAAAATAGCCAGCGTTGGCATGTTTGAGCATGTGGGTTTAAAAAACTTGGGTTTGTATTTTTCTTGCGTTCACGCATTATTAAAACCAGGCGGATTATTTTTAAATCATGGCATTACGCATGATGTAGAAGGTTGGCAAAAGACACTTTCCACCGAATTTATTAATCGCTATATTTTCCCTGATGGGCAGCTAGACACGGTGAGTAATATCTCGCGCGAGATGGAACGCGCGAAATTTGAAATTGCCGATTGTGAATCATTACGTGCGCATTACGCGTTAACGTTAAGGCAATGGGTGGCGCGCTTAGAGCAGCGCCATGAAGAAGCGTTAAAAGTGATCAGCGAATCCACATACCGAATTTGGCGACTGTATATGGCTGCAAGCGCGCTGGAGTTTGAAGGCGGCGAGCTAGGCATTTACCAAATTTTAGCCGCAAAACGCAGCATGGGCTTAACCAAGCTGCCGCTAACTAGGCGACATTTATATGCCGATGCTAATCAACTTTATTAATTGTTTAAGCCAATGATGGTCTATCGATTACAGTTTGCAAATTTGTTAACGGCTTTTGTAATGCTATTTTATGTGCAAAATAGTGGTGCCGAAGAAGCCGAGAAACCCAGCTTTTATTCGCATATTAAAGCGTCTGTCTCGCAAACTTGGGCAAGCGACAAAACGGAGCTTTATATTCCGATTAATACTTGGCACAATCGGCATTATTATAGCGCGGAAGAAATAGACAATTTTAACGAACGGCCGTGGGGCTTAGGGTTAGGCAAATATCGTTACGATGAAGATGGCGATTGGCATGGTATTTATGCGTTTGCTTTTTTAGATTCAAATAATGATATTGAGCCAATTGCGGGCTACGGTTTTCAAAAAGTATGGCAAGCAAATGATAATCTACGTTTAGGCATTGGCTACACTGCGGGCGTTACATTCCGCGGCAGCATTCATTACGCACCACTACCTGTGCTAGCACCTTTATTCTCAATTAAATACAAACAGGTTGCGCTACAATCTACTTATATTTTAGGTGGCAATGGCTACGGCAACATACTTTTTAGCTGGTTGCGGGTGGAGTTACCCTAAAAATAAAGCCGATAAGATAGGCCCGTCAGATAAAGCAAGCAGCATTAATTCAGCTTATCTTCAATTTTAAGATTTTTATAGGCTAATTTATTAAGTAAATTAATTTGTTTTCTGGCTTCTTGTGCCACTTCAGATGCAGTTAAACCAACAGGCCCAATGCCCTCAGCCACCAAAGCATCAGCCGCCGCGCCATGCACATAAACGCCTAGCTTTGCAGCTTGCAACCCAGATAAGCCTTGCGCAACTAAGCTGCCAATAATGCCACTTAATACGTCACCCGTGCCGCCACTGGCCAAGCCTGCGTTCCCCGTGGTATTAATAAACCAATCACCATCTGCACTGGCAATAACGCTGCCAGCACCTTTTAGCACGCAAATGACTTTAAACTGATTGGCCAAACGCTGCGCACTTTCAACACGGTTTTGCTGAATATGTGCAACCGTGGTGTTAAGTAAGCGCGCTGCTTCGGCAGGGTGCGGCGTTATCATTCTTTCAGCTGGTCTTTTGTTTAATATCGCCTGCAAATGTGTGTGTTGACTGATTAAATTCAGCGCATCGGCGTCAATTAATAAAGCAACCTCTTGCGCCATACAAAAGGCTAACAAATCTACAGCTGTTTTCGATTGACCTAGCCCGGTACCAATAACCACACAATTAAGCTGCGTTAAATTGGTTAATGTTGCAGCCGAATGCAGCATAATTTCAGGGTGACAAGTATCAACATTCGGCGCATTTTCTGCCAAAAAAGCCGCATAAACGCGTCCAGCACCGCAAAACAAAGCGGCGCGAGCAGCAAGCAGCACCGAACCCACCATGCCCGTATCGCCGCCCACAATGGCAACACTACCAAAATTACCTTTATGCGCATCCAGCGCGCGTGAGGGCAAAGCTGGTAAAAATAAGCTTTGAACGAGCCGATTAGATGCAATCACTTGTGTTTTAGTTAGCTCGGCGTTAATGGCTTTTCCTTATCACAATATTTTGCTAGCAACTTAATAGGCAACCGAGATGTTATCGTTTACATCGGTCACGCCAAGCGTATTCCAAACTGAATCGCTCACCATATCGCGCTCTGACCAGCTGTGCACTACGCCTGTTAAGGCGACTTTACCTTCATTAACTGACACCATAATTTCTTGCGCATCGGTGAGTGCACGGCGTTTTAATGCCGCTTCAATATCTGATTTAATAGTATTTGATGTTAATTTAGACTTAATAGTCACTTGGTTACTTACGCCAGTTACGACCATTAAGTGGCGCACAGAGCTAGATGCTAATTGACGCTGATATTCATAATCAACCATACCCGTAATTGTTACCCAGCCTTTTTCAACCATTACTTTTACATGGTCTTTTGGCCAATTGGTTGTCCATTCCAGCACATTTTCTGCAGTGCGGGCAATGTCTGCATCGCTTCTGTTGCTTGGCCCAGGCAAGGTTACCTCTAGCTCAACCGCTAACGCTTTTACGCCAGATACTTTTTGCGCCGCTTTTTCTGCCGCCCATTTTTCGGCATATTTATCAACATGGCCCGATAAAGTCACTACGCCATTTTTAACTTCAACGCCAATTTCTGCTGCGTTAAATGATGGATCCCACTTAAGTTCTGCCATTACATCGCTTTGTAACTGTGAGTCTGTTTTCATGATTTAGATTCCTTGTGCTTAACTAAAATCCATTGTGTGCTGTTGTAAAAATTAAGGATGTACGCCAACGCACATAAACGGTAAATATTTTTTAAATTATTGACTTTATGTTCGTTAGTTAACAGACGCATACTAATAGGTTTGATATAACTGATTGGTTTACTTTTCAACACAATCATTAAAGGAAATAATCATGAAAAATACAATTTTAATTTCAGCTTTACTATTGTCTAGTTTGCAAACATTCACGTTGAATGCACAGGCAGAGGTAGTGGGTGGGGTCGTCGTTGGCGTAACAGTGGATGAAGTGATTGCGCTAGCCAATGGTTGGAGCGCAAAAAAAAGCATACTTGGCAAGCCGGTTTATAACGATAAAGGTGACAAAATTGGCATTGTAGATGACTTAATCATTGCCCCTAACAAAAGCTTATCGTATGCCATTATTGGTGCAGGCGGCTTTTTAGGCATGGGCAAATATGACGTTGCCATTCCTGTTACCAAAATTAATGAGGTTAATGGCAAAATGGAGTTAAAAGGTGCCACTAAAGAATCGATTAAACAAATGCCAGAATTTGTTTATGCAACCAATACGGCTAACAGAAACGCTTTTATTGCGAATGCAGAACAAGATATTCAAAAAGGCAAAGATAAGCTTGCAGAATTAAACAAAAAAGCCAATACCGAAAAGGCTGACATGAAAGCTAAAATTGATTCAGAAATTGTAGAATTAAAGCAACAAATTAACAACGCTGAAACAAAATTAACCGAACTTAAAAATGCCACCGAGAAAAAATGGCGCAGCTATGAATCGGGCGTAACTGCCGCTGTTGCCAGTGTGCGTAAACATTATAGTTAATTGAGGCAGTGTTAGCGTTTACCACATACGCCAACTTGCTTAATCACACGCAAGTGATTGTAGCTGAGTTGGTTTATTTTGCGCTGGTATTTGGATTGGGCTTTTTATCAGGCTCAACTCGAGTGCCATTTATTGTGCCGCTCCTTGGCAAGCGTAAGGCAGAGCTGCTTGAAATGCCATTTATGTTAGTTGGTATTATTTTTTGCAGCGCGGTTTGTGACAAAAAAGTTTGATTTACCAAACACATTATTTGCTTATTTAAGTGTTTGTATACTGGCATTAAGCTTGGTGCTACTGGCCGAGCTGTTAATGGTTATTGTCTTGCAAGGGGGTAGCGCTAAGCAGTATTTTAAAAGCCGAGATTCTGTATCGGGTAGCGCCTACCTTATATTATTGTTAATTTTTGCCTTAATGCCGCTAATCATAATGAATAATATGTGTAATGAATAATATGTAGGGTGGGTAACTTGTTACCCAAGCGGTAGAGTTTTGCAAAGTTACCAATCCGTGAGTTCAAGAACCCACCCTATTTGGCTGGCGGCATTTCTTCACAAGATAAGCCATCATGAATTGAATTATTTAAGGATATTTTTTGTAATTGACAAAAAAATAGTCGCGTGCCCGCCTTCTTTGCAGACGAGTAATGAAAGCCTAAAAGTAGCTACGCCACCGAGTATGAGGTAAAAAAAGCGCATTAATGCGCTCAATTTCTTTTGCTAATTTGCTTAATAAAATACTTCTTACGGTTCAGTTAAAGTTTTTTCTAATAAAAGCAAAGCTTTAAGGTCTTCACGTCCTTTTGCTGTCATGCTGAGCAAAGCGCGCTTGTCTTGTCTAATATTTTGAGAAGCTTTAAGTCGCTCTAAGTCGTGCTGCTCAAAAAGCTGGATGATTTTTGTGGCAGAACTTGACGTCTCACCTACAGCCAACAAAGCTTGTCTGGCGGCTTCTAATGCAGAATAAAAAGTCTCACGTATTGGGTTTAATGCTAAATCGCGCAAATCAAATGCATCGGTTCGGCTGCGCGCTCTAACCACGATTGCAACCTCTGGCCAGCGCTCCTTTACCAGTTTTGCCATGCTTAATGCAGCGACCGGGTCATTAACCGAAATAACAAAAAGTTTTGCCTTGGCAATGCCCGCTTCTAATAATAAATCTAGCCTTGATGCATCGCCGTAATAGCAACGCCAGCCAAATTCACGCATCAAATCGACTTGATTAGGGTCATTATCGATAAACGTAGCAGCAATACCTTTTGCCTGCAACACCCTGCCAACAATTTGCCCAAAACGACCAAATCCAGCAATGATAACTGCATTATTTTCGTTGATTGCATCTTTTGGCCGCTCTGAGCACTGTATGCTTACATAACGATTATAAATTAACAACAATATCGGCGTACTTAGCATTGAAACAGCAACAATCGCATTTGAAATATTATAGGTTTCGCGGGGAATGGTATGTTGCGATAACGCCACGCCAAAAATGACAAATGCAAATTCACCGATTTGAGACAGCGTTACTGCATACAATAATCTATCCCGAAATGAGTAATTAAATAGTCGGCCAAGACCCATCAGAATAATCATTTTAGTGAAGACTAATAGTGCGGCAAACCCAAATATAATCATGGGTGAATGCGCAAGCAAAGATATATCAACCGACATACCCACCGCGATAAAAAATAGCCCCAATAGCAAGCCTTTTACAGGCTCAATATCGAGTCTAAGTTCATATTTATATTCAGAATCTGCCAGCAAAACACCAGCGAGAAATGTGCCAAGCGCCATAGATAAACCCACAAACTGCATGGCTAGCGAAACAGCAATTACCAATAATAACGAGAATGCAACAAAGATTTCACGAATACCCGTTTGAGCCACCATGCGCATAATGGGTCTTAATAGGGTTCTGCTAGCAAAAATAATAGCAGCAATTGCCGCAATCGCTTTAACTACCGCCCATAAATCGAAACCAGCTTTGGTGTTTGGTGCGATGAATGCTAGCAGCATAAATAACGGTATGACGGATAAATCCTGAAATAGCAATGTTGCAAATGAAGCTTGGCCGCCAGGTGATGCTAGCAGTTTCTTTTCTGTCAATGAAGTCAAGCCAATGGCAGTTGAAGACATTGCAACGCCCATTCCAATGACTATTGCGATGGGCCAAGCAAAGTTCATCAGGTGAACAGCAAAACTGACTAATGCAAGTGTACTTAGAACCTGCAAACCACCTAATCCAAATAAGATTTTACGCAGCTGCCATACTTTTTGGGATTCGAGTTCTAAACCAATTAGAAACAACATCAGCACGACACCAAATTCAGAAAATTGCAGCACCTGTTTAGGATCTGGAATGAGCTTTAATGCGTAAGGGCCAATTAATACGCCTGCTAACAAGTAGCCTAATACCGAGCCTAAACCCAGCCTTTTAAATAAAGGCACTAAAAATATGGCAGACGAAAGGTAGATTGCAGCCTGAACAAGAAAGTGAGATGAACCCATAAATGCGTAGTTTATGATGCTTGAGTAGATGTCGTTAAATAATTAAACCAACACAGCTTCAACAGGCCGCCGTAGCGATTTTGGCATAAGCTTGCCGCGGCCAAAGCGCACCACTAAATCAATTCTGCCAGCGCCCGCACTTTCATCAATATTAAGATGATTTGCAAATTGTTGGCGTACTTGCGTGACTTCTACTGCTTGATTGAGAAATGCGCTGCGGATGCCCAAGGCGGTAGCTTGCAGGGCAAAACGCTCATAACAACGGCCCACTTCTAACCAATGCGCTTTATCGTTGGCATCAGACACAAAAATAGCCACGCCAGCCGAGCTGCGAATCTGTTTAGCATATTTATCATTCTCAGTTTTTTCGTTAAATAGTAAATTAAACAGCGGGCTACCCAGCCATTTTGGTACCGACAAATTGCCTGATGTTGTGCTATACAGGCCGTCACCCGTGCGAATTGCATCGCTGCTACTAAAGCGAATCCATGATTTTAACTCGGCCATAAAAGCAGCGTCGTGCATTTGCGCGCTGTTGCCGGCCACTACATACCCTAAAATATTTTCCATGGCTTGGCGTTCGGTGTGCAATAAAATATGCACGCCATCGCCTGTGCCTGCTAGTTCAAGTAGGTTTAATTCCTCTCGTGACAATGGCTTGCCGTCATATTCTGCACGTGTGCATTGCCTATCGGGTATGGCTTTAAATAAGGGCGAGGCCATGGCTTTGGTGGGCATTAATGCAATTTCGATGGCCTGGGTAGCATCAGCATCGAAATTAACCTCTGCCTGTAAGCCATTTGCCAATGCCGCTTGCTGCAAGTTTTCGGTTGCGGCGCCAAGCGACACAAAAAGGTGATGATTATCAGGGTCAACCGCAGGGCAGCGCCGCGACAAATCAGGCAAAATAACAATGCCATTGGCCGCAATTTTAAACTTCCAACACTGCGTGTTATGGCTAGATGCAGCCAACGTGGCATAGCGAACTAGCTCACGTTTTAATAAAAGCTGGTCTGCAATACGTTCTGAAACTGGCTCAGTGATGGTTGTATTCATCGGTCGCCAAATGTTAGCAACCGCTGCTTCGTAGCCTTCATCTGCTTCAGCAGCGTTAACAGTTTGCGCAAGCGGCAGCGTTAAGGGAAGCGCGGCCATTGCAGTTGTCAGCCTAATAAACTCTCTTCTAGACAATTGCCGCCTAGTAACCATGCTGTTTTTCTAATTGTTGCAACTGCGCTTCTAAGGAGCTTATGCGCTCTAAATACAGCATTATTAACCCTAGCGAGTTATCTTCTAGCTCAAAAACGTGCTGAAGCCTTGACAGCTTGCGAACCGTTAGCAAGTGCTGGCTACTAAAATGCCAAGTATTTACATTGAGTATATTGTCTGCGGCTTGATTGCTGTGGTTTGGCGTTAGCGCTTGGTTTTCCACTAAAAATAGCAAGGTTGCTTTCGGTAAACCAGATAGCGCGATTAATTCATCAAACGAAAATGTGTGATGATGATCTAGCCAGGTGGGCTGCGTTTCTTCGGATATCATTTGTTAACTCCTACTCAAAATGCGCCCGTGGGTTAAAGCTTGAGTTTTCTTTAAGTGCAGTCAATAATTCACGCTCTTTATCGCTTAATGCTGTCGGCACAACAATTTGTACTATTGCAAACAGGTCGCCATGTTCGTCATTTGTTTTAGACATGGCACGTAAAGCCATGCCGCGCTTGGCAATACGCATTTTTTGGCCACTTTTACTGCCCGCAGGTATTTTTAAATTAACCAAACCTTGCATCGTGGGCACAGCAACTGTTGCACCTAATGCTGCTTCCCATGGCGTAATAGGTAAATCTATTAATAAATCGTGATCATTCACCTTAAATAATTTGTGCGGTAAAAAGTTAATATTTAAGTATAAATTACCGTTTTCGCCGCCGTTAAAGCCTTTGCCACCTTTGCCGCGCAGCAACATTTTGGTGCCGTTGATGATGCCTTTAGGAATGCGCGCTTTAAACGTATGCGGCATTTGTTTTACCATGCCTTGGGCATCTTGTTCTGGCACGCTAAAGTTTAAATCTAGCGTGGTGCCAATGTAAGCATCTTCTAGCGAGATAGCAGCCGCTAGCTCATAGTCTTGGCCTGCTGCGGTTTGGTTTCTAGTTTGGCGTTTGCCGCCAGAAAAACTAGCGAATAAATCGGTTAAATCAATGTCATCAAACGGGTTTGCTTGACCACTATTTTGGCCATTTTGTTGGCCATATTGACTGTATTGATTTTGGCTATAACCGTTATTGCCACCCCAATTAGGCGGCGGCCTAAATTCTTCACCTGCGCTATGCTTACCTAAATCATCATAAGCGGCGCGTTTTTCTTTGTCTTTAAGCGTGGCATAAGCTTCGCCAATTTCTTTAAATTTTTCTTCCCCTTTGGGGTCTTTGGTCACATCTGGGTGAAATTGATGGGCGAGTTTCTTGTACGATTTTTTTATCTCGTCTACCGTTGCTGTGCGCGCAACGCCTAAAATTTCGTAGTAGTCTTTAAATTTCATTTTTATTCATTGGCGCATAGCGTAAAAATAGTGCCATCGCTAGAAGCGATAATGCCGTGGCAAGCCCAAAAGCTATATTTGGTGTGGCTAGCCATAAGGCACCTGCAATAAGCGAGGCTGGCAAATATAAAGCGCCTGTTACAAAGTTATAAATGCCAATAGCAGTAGCGCGGCGCTCAGGTTCTAAATCCGCAATAAAGGCTTTGGCTTGCGCTTCTTCAATGGCATAAAACACGCCATAAAACGCGAACAAAATAATCATCTGCCAATAGGTATGCGCAAAAATCAAACCAATATTAATGGCGCCGTACAATAAATAGCCCAATAAAATAATATGGCTGCGCCCAATTTTATCGCCAAGCCAACCTACAATGGGCGCAGCCACAACACAAACGCCATTAAATAAGGCATATAAAAGTACGGTATCTTTGATGCTAAACCCCACTTGGTGCGCTTTCAGCAACAAAAACCCCAAGCTGTAATAGCCCAGCGCAAAAGTGCCTGCTGGTATTAAATATCGTTTAAAATTTGGGCTGAGTAATTGCCAGTTTTGGCTAATACTTTCTCGCTGGCGCGGTTTGCTAGGTTTGTCTTTTACTAGCATTAACATTGCAACACTTAATACAGCAGGTATAAAAGCCACCAAAAATAGTGTTTTATAGCTGGCTGCAGATTCACCCAGTTTTAATAGCAAGCCATAGGCAACCAGCGGCCCAATGACAGCGCCTGCTTTATCTAGCGCTTTGTGTACGCCAAACGAAAAACCTCTGTTAGCGGGGTCTGCAATGGAAGACAACCAAGCATCACGTGGCGGCCCGCGAAAACCTTTACCCAAGCGTTCGATGATTCTAAAAATACTTAGGCCAATAATAGAGCTTGTTATCAGTAAAATTGTTTTGGCAAGTGTGGAAAATCCATAGCCTGCAATCACAAACACTTTGCGCTGACCAGTGCGATCAGATAACCAGCCCGAAAAGTAATTTAATGACGACGCAGAAAAGTCAGCCAAGCCTTCTATAAGACCTAATAAAGCGCTAGAAGCACCTGCAACGCTAGTAAAAAAAACCGCAAATACCGAAAAAATCATTTCTGAGCTTAAATCAGTTAAAAAGCTGACGAAGCCAAGCTTAAGAATATCAGGATGTAGTTTCATGCTGTTTTAATTATTTTTTTGAGGGCATTAGCTACTAGCGATTATTCAGTAGTTTTGCCATCAAAACGCTCGTTATCATTTAAAGCATCTTGGCGAATATGGTGAATCACGCCATCTCGATGATTTGGTGGGGCATATAAAGTGTATAGTTTTAATGGCGATTGACTAGTGTTGATAATATTGTGTTTAGTGCCAGCAGGCACAAGCACCGCAAAACCTGCACTTATGGGCGTGGTTACGCCATCTAAAACGGCTTCGCCAGTGCCTTCCTCTACTCTAAAAAACTGGTCTAGTTGATGCACTTTGCGCCGATTTCTTCTTGCGGTTTTAACGCCATTACTACCAATTGGCAATGCTTAGCGGTATATAGCACATGGCGAAAATCATGGTTATTAACTGCAATAGTTTCGATATTTTTAACAAAACCATGCATGGCAATTCCTTTTACTGTTAAGCAAATAAAACTAAAAGAATAGCCCACGTAAATTGTAACGTCTGTGCGTTACCACACATTAAAAAAAGCATTGTAGATGGTCAAAGTATTAATTATTAATCTATAGATTTAACTCTTTCTTATA
>JACMNB010000032.1 GCA_014378845.1 Methylotenera sp.
TAGCTCGCCAAGCTCTAACTTTTCGGCTAACACCTTGATTAAACTACAAGTTAAGTTAGTTTTAATTGCCACGCGCGAAGATTTTTACGATTGCATGGACGAGCAGCCCGACTTTTTTGATTACTTTCCCATAAAAGTAGAGTTTGCCGAGCGCATATTAGCCACCACCGAAAATTATGCGGCGATTGCAGGCTTTGTCGCGCAAAAATGCATACAACATCACTGCCCGCATTTTACCAGTAAGGCGGTTGCTGGCTTAATAGGCGCATTGCAGCGCTTAGAAGAAGACCAAACCCGCATTAGCACCAACTTTGCATATTTAGAGCGATTAATTCTAGAAAGCGCGGCGTTTGCAGATGTGGCACAAGATAGCCCAAATTTGATAGAAGCTGTGCACGTGCAAGCGGCGCTGCAAGCCAAATCAGCCAGAAACCAATATTTTGAAAGCCAAATTCGCGACTCAATTATCGATAATGAGCTGCTGATTCAAGTGCAAGGCGAGGTGGTAGGGCAGGTTAATGGCCTAACACATATTGAACTGGGCGATGCCAGTTTTGGCTCGCCAATCCGCATTACGGCGCGCTGCCACCCAGGCGGCAAAGGCTTAATTAATATCGACCGTGAAGTGAATATGAGCGGCCCGAATCATGACAAAGGTATTTTTATTTTGCAAAACTGGCTTAGCGCGAGTTTTAGCCATTTGGCACCATTAAGTTTAAATGCCTCACTGGTGTTTGAGCAAGAATATAATGGCGTAGAGGGCGATTCTGCTAGCTGTGCCGAGCTTTTTGCGTTGCTGTCGGCGATGGCCAATCTACCGATTCAACAAGGCATGGCGGTGACAGGCGCACTGAATCAATTTGGCGAGGTAATGCCAATTGGCGGCGTGAACGAGAAAATTGAAGGCTATTTTAGGGTGTGCTTGGCGCTGGGTTTAAATGGCAAGCAGGGCGTGATTATCCCTAAGCGTAATCAACGCCATTTATTGTTAGATGACGCCGTGGTGCAAGCGGTTAAAGATGGTCAATTTCACATTATTACGATTGAGCACGTGCTAGAAGGTATTGAATGCTTAACTGGCGTGGTGGCAGGCGCGCAAGACGCTTCAGGCAACTACGCAGCCAATACGGTGATGGGGCATGCGCAAAGCGTGCTCTCGAGTTATCGCAAAACCTTAGAAGCCAACACAAAAAAAAGCATTACAAAAAAAAGCAATACAAATAAAAGCAGTCCATAGAAAAGCAATTAGCCACATAAAAGCTAACAATGACCCAAGCGCAAGATAGCAAATATAGACTAGACAAATGGCTGTGGGCAGCACGCTTTTTTAAAACGCGTAGTTTGGCTGCAGACGCAGTTGAAGGCGGCAAAGTGCGCATTGATGCAGAGCGCGCCAAACCTGCCAAAGAAGTTAGAATTGGTATGCTAGTGACTATTCGCAATAAAGATTTTGAAATGGAAGCGCAAATAACAGGCTTAAGCAATATGCGGCGCGGCGCGCCAGAGGCGGCCTTGTTGTACGCCGAAACGGCTAATAGCATGACTAAACGCGAACATGCGAAGCTGAATAAAGTAAATGAAACTGGTGTGCGTGAGCGCGGCTTAGGCCGTCCAACCAAACGGCAGCAACGCGATATTAAGAAATTTACGGGTATATAAAATCTACAAGAACTGGATAATTATTTTTTCATCTATTTATCAGGTTAATCAGCCACTTAGTTAGGTAAGCGAAAGTTTTACTTGCATATTTTGCTTGTAAAGATGATTTAAATTTTGATAAACTACCGTTCAGTTAATGAACAGGCAATAATAATATTGTGTTAACCGACGAGTATCGCTATAAAATTTTGAAGATTCTTGAAGCTAATCCAGAAATCAGCCAGAGAGATTTAGCGCGCGAGCTGGCTATTAGCTTGGGCCGCGTTAACTTTTGCATAAAAGCGCTCATCGAAAAAGGTTTGCTAAAAGCCACCAATTTTCATAATAATCAAAATAAATTAGCGTATATGTATTTGCTTACGCCAAAAGGATTAGAGGAAAAGTCAGTGATTACCGCCCGATTTTTAAAATTAAAAATGCAGGAACATGCTAATTTGCAGGCTGAAATTGAAGAGTTGCGTAAAGATACCAATCAAACGCTCAGCATCAAATTCCATCAAATGGAGATTAGTCCTCTGTGAATAACAAAACAAATCGCTATGCCATTATACTTTGCGGCGGCTCTGGCACTCGCCTGTGGCCGCTTTCGCGCACGCTTCGCCCCAAGCAATTGCTTGCGCTTAATGGCGAGCAAACATTATTGCAGCAAACTGCCACGCGCTTATTGCAACAGGTTGACGCTGCTAATTTGTTTACCGTTACGCATGAAGATCA
>JACMNB010000033.1 GCA_014378845.1 Methylotenera sp.
AGGGCCGTGAAACGAACCAGCGCCAATGATAGTATGCTTTTTGCATGCGAAAGTAGGTCACCGCCAAGCTTATTATTTAGATCATTGCAAGATGGTCAGCAAAACCCCTGCTATGAAAATAGCAGGGGTTTTTGCTTTTTAAGCATTGACACAAGCTTATGCCAAGTATTGAGTAGTCAAAATTGACTATAACTTATTATATTTGCTATAAAAGCTAAAAAATGCCATCAAAAAGCGCGCCAATTGAATTGAAAAATGATATCTTAAAACTATAAACTTTCCTATCAATTGTAAATGTTGAAAAAAATGTAAATAATGAAAAAAATTACTTTTCTAATTAGTTTATTGTTAATTGCAACTTCTGCATTAGCTGCGCAAGAGGGCGATAAAAGTTGTGTGCAGTGTAAGCTTAAAGCCTGCGTGCCAGATAATTTAAGTCGAGGCAAATCAAGTGCCGATTTAAACGAAAAACATAACCATGATTGTTTATCGCGCGGTAGCGAGACGAATATGTTGAGCGAAAATCACCGCCATGATGAATTGAATCGCGGCAAATTGAGCGATGATTTAAACGAAAAACACAATCATGATAGTTTGTCGCGCGGTAGTGAGTCGGGACTGTTGGCGGCAAATCATCGCCATGAAGTGCTTGCTCGTGGTAAACCAAGCGAAGATTTGGGCGTAAATCATCAACATGATGGATTAACGCGCACGGCAAATAACGATGATTTAAGCGGACGACACAGACATGAGGAGCTAAGCCGTGGGAAAGATTCTGATGACTTAACTCGTTGTAATCAATGATCTATTAATCCGTCTTCTGTCACTAATTTGGTATTAAAGTAACAGCGTCTCTCAACTTTCGGTTAATTTTAGGCTGTTAACAATCGCTGCGAGTGCAATTTTTATACAACTGTGCAATTTTTTTTTCATATTGTGGCGCAATTGCATTCCACGCTAATGTGCGATATCTGTAAATCGTCACTACGCATGCGCATGAGGTCTTTTTCTAATAGTCAATGCAATACAATTCTCGCGCCTCAGCTAACGCTGTGAACATTGAATTTCAGCCAATTATTTGGCCGCAAACAACTTTTACTTGCATGCGCTATAATGCAAGCGAATGACACAAACAAACTATTCAGCTTTAACAACAACCCCCAATTTAGTGGTTGCCAATTGGAAAATGCACGGCAACTTTAAACAAAATGCCGCGTTGTTGGGCGATTATATTGAAAAATTATCCAGCTTGAAACGGACGCAAGTAGTGGTTTGTGCGCCGTATCCTTATCTTGCTCAGCTGCAAAATAAGCTACAAAGTAGCAATATTGCTTGGGGCGCGCAGAATGTTGCCAAAAACGAGTTTGGTGCATTCACAGGTGAGGTAAGCGCAGCTATGTTGCGCGACTTTGGTTGCACGTATGTGATTATTGGCCATTCGGAGCGTGCGACGGCATATTGCGAATCGGACGACAATATTGCCTGCAAATTTGTACAAGCCCAAAAACACGGCTTAACACCGATTTTGTGCGTAGGAGAAACGCTGCTTGAGCGCGAGGCAGGCGTAATGGAGCTGGTGGTTGGCAAACAGTTAGACGCGATTATTAATCTGCATGATGCGGCAGTGTTTGCAACCGCAGTAATCTCGTATGAGCCAATTTGGGCAATTGGTACGGGTTTGGCAGCCACGCCAGAGCAAGCTAAAAGCATGCATTTATTTATCCGTAATAAAATAGCCAGCTTAAACATTGATGCGGCCCATCAGTTAAAAATCCTCTACGGAGGAAGCGTAAACCCGCAAAATGCGTTACAATTATGCGCAGTGGAAAATATTGACGGCGGGTTAATCGGCAAATGCTCGTTAAACGCAGAAGAGTTCTCAGCAATCTGCCATGCAGCTGAAGCTTCGGCCGTTTAAATGGCGCTAATATTTAGTAAAAAATACAGGCAAATAGTATGCTAAATAATATTTCAGCTAAATAAAAATTCAGAAAGATAAGTTTGATGGAAAATTTAATCACAATTATTCACATTTTGGCAGCAACAGGCGTCATCGGCTTAGTGCTTTTACAACATGGCAAAGGCGCAGACATGGGCGCAGCATTTGGCAGCGGCGCTTCGGGTAGCTTGTTTGGCGTTAGCGGATCATCTAACTTTATGAGTAAAGCTACGGCTATTTGTGTGGCGGTATTTTTTGCGACAAGTTTGACGCTAGCTTATATGGCAAGCCACCGCGCAGGCAATGGCAGTGTGGTAGGGGCTGCGGTTAAGTCGCAAGTAATTAAAGCAGACGCTAAACCAGTTGAAACTAAATCCACAGAAACAACACCAAGTAGTGCACCTGTTGGCAACGCTGCGAAAGACATACCGCATTAATTATTTGCCTGATTAATTTTAGGCGATGTCGCAACAAATTGCCGTCGTGGTGGAATTGGTAGACACGCAACCTTGAGGTGGTTGTGACTTAGGTCGTGAGAGTTCGAGTCTCTCCGTCGGCACCATTTGTTAATGTTTCGTTGCAGTTTAGGTCCAAAAATTTTATTGTTAATTGTTTGATTTACTCGCCAAAAGCCATTAATCAAGCCCAACTCATCCAGTTTGTTAAAGAAGTTTTAGTGCGTTAGGAAAATTCTGTGCTGGAAAATTATTTTCCAATCTTGTTATTCATATTAGTAGGCCTTGCGATTGGGTTAGGGCCGCTTATCCTCGGTAAATTAGTTTCTCCGCATGCGCCAGATTCTGAAAAAAACTCTCCTTACGAATGTGGTTTTGAGGCTTTTGAAGATGCGCGTATGAAGTTTGATGTGCGTTATTATTTAGTGGCTATTCTGTTTATTCTATTCGATTTAGAAATCGCTTTTTTATTCCCTTGGGCGGTTACGTTGCGCGAATCTAGCGCCAAAGGCCCTTATGTATTTTGGGCGATGATGCTGTTTTTGTTTGTGCTTGTGGTGGGTTTTATTTATGAGTGGGTTAAAGGCGCGCTAGAGTGGGATTAGAAGGCGTTTTAGAAAAAGGCTTCGTTACCACGACGCTTGACACCGTTATTAACTACACGCGCACAGGCTCAATGTGGCCTATGACCTTTGGGCTGGCTTGCTGCGCGGTAGAGATGATGCATGCAGGTGCGGCGCGTTACGATTTAGATCGGTTTGGCATTGTGTTTCGGCCAAGTCCGCGCCAATCTGATGTGATGATTGTGGCTGGCACGCTGGTGAATAAAATGGCGCCAGCTTTGCGTAAAGTGTACGACCAAATGGCTGAACCGCGCTGGGTGATTTCGATGGGTAGTTGTGCCAATGGCGGCGGTTACTATCATTATTCTTACGCGGTGGTGCGCGGTTGCGACCGTATTGTGCCAGTCGATGTGTACGTGCCAGGCTGCCCACCTACTGCAGAGGCGCTGCTGTACGGCATTATTCAATTGCAAAAGAAAATTAGACGCACCAATACGATAGCGCGCTAAGCCATATCAAAAATCAAGTTAATCATTAAGCAAAATCAATAAAAATGTCAGCCAAACTAGACCAACTAACTGCACAATTAAAGCTTGCTTTGGGCGATAAAATAATCAAGCTTGTTGTTGCGTTGGACGAGATAACCATTGAGTGCAAAGCTGAAGATTATTTTAATGCCTGCACAAAATTGCGTGACCATGCAGAGTTAAAATTTGAGCAGTTAATGGATTTGTGCGGTGTAGATTACAGCCAATACGCGATGGATGGGGCGGATACGATGGGCGCCGAAGATAATCAACGTGAAGGCGCGCGGTATGCGGTGGTTTTGCATTTACTCTCCGTTTCGCTTAATCAGCGTGTGCGCTTAAAAGTATTTGCGCAAGATGATGATTTTCCTGTATTGCCAACGCTGGTTGATGTTTGGCCAGCTGCCAATTGGTATGAACGCGAAGCCTTTGATTTATATGGTTTAATGTTTGAAAATCACCCAGATTTACGCCGCATTCTCACTGATTATGGCTTTGTTGGCCACCCATTCCGTAAAGATTTCCCCATGATTGGCAATGTTGAAATGCGCTATGATCCTGAGCAGCAGCGCGTGATTTATCAGCCCGTTTCGATTGACATGCGTAACAACGTGCCGCGTATTATTCGTAAAGAAGGCGCGCATTCCTAATGGCTGAAATTAGAAATTACACCATGAATTTTGGCCCGCAACATCCCGCTGCGCATGGCGTGCTGCGCTTGGTGTTAGAGCTGGATGGCGAAGTGATTCAACGTGCCGACCCGCATATTGGTTTGCTGCACCGCGCCACTGAAAAACTCGCCGAAAATCGTACTTATCTGCAATCAATTCCGTACATGGATAGGCTGGATTACGTGTCGATGATGGCAAACGAACATGCTTATGTGATGTGTATTGAAAAAATGCTCGGTTTGCAAGTGCCGATTCGCGCGCAGTATATCCGCGTGATGTTCGATGAGATTACCCGCGTTTTAAATCATTTGCTGTGGCTGGGCGCGCATGCGCTTGATGTGGGCGCGATGACGGTTTTTTTATATGCTTTTAGAGAGCGCGAAGATTTATTTGATTGCTATGAAGCGGTTTCTGGCGCACGCATGCACGCAGCCTATTACCGCCCTGGCGGCGTTTATCGCGATTTGCCAGACCGTATGCCGCAGCATGAAACCACCAAGTTTCGTAGTGCAAAAGCCATTCATAAGCTCAATGAAAATCGTCAGGGTAGCTTACTCGATTTTATTGAGGATTTCACGCGCCGTTTTCCGACTTATATCGACGAATACGAAACGCTGTTAACCGATAACCGCATCTGGAAGCAGCGCACCGTAGGCGTAGGCGTGGTGTCACCAGAGCGCGCGCTGGCGCTTGGTTTCACTGGGCCAATGCTTCGCGGCAGCGGTGTTGAGTGGGATCTGCGTAAAAAACAACCCTATGAAGTGTATGCCGATTTAGATTTTGATATTCCGGTTGGAGTTAACGGTGATTGCTATGATCGTTATTTGGTGCGCATGGAGGAGTTTAGACAGTCCAATAACATTATAAAACAATGTATTACATGGCTGCGCGCCAATCCTGGCGATGTGATTACAACCAATCACAAAGTCGCGCCGCCAAATCGTGAAGGCATGAAAACCAATATGGAAGACATGATTCACCATTTTAAATTGTTTACCGAAGGCTTTCATGTGCCAGCGGGCGAGGCTTACGCAGCGGTCGAGCATCCAAAAGGCGAATTT
Source organism: Methylotenera sp. (assembly GCA_014378845.1). Lineage (GTDB taxonomy): Bacteria > Pseudomonadota > Gammaproteobacteria > Burkholderiales > Methylophilaceae > Methylotenera_A. The sequence continues at coordinate 5,217 of JACMNB010000033.1, forward strand.
GGCATTTATATGGTTTCAGACGGCGCAAATAAGCCATATCGTTTAAAAATTCGCGCGCCTGGCTATCCCCACTTGGCCGCGTTAGATGAAATGACCCGTGGCCACATGATTGCGGATTTAGTGGCGATTATAGGTACGCAAGATATTGTTTTTGGCGAAATTGACAGATGAAAAAGCAAAAATTCGTCACCCAAGTAAAGAGTATTGGACTGCGTTGCCTCGCAAGAAAAATTACTGGCATAGAACGCCTATGCGGCGCAAATTTTTTTACTGTGCCACTCGTCTTAGCCTGTTTGTTCCAGAACAAGCGCACTTTTGCTTTTTCAAAATTAAGTTTAGCAAGGTGGCAGAATGCTTAGTCCAGATTCCATCAAAAAAATAGAGTTTGAGCTGACCAAATACCCCGCCGAACAGCGTCAAGCGGCGGTAATGGCTGCGCTACGCATTGTGCAAACAGAGCGCGGTTGGCTGTCAAAGGACAGTATTTCTGAGATTGCCGCTTACTTGCGCATGCCCGAAATCGCAGCGATGGAAGTGGCAAGCTTTTACAATATGTACGATCTAACGCCTGTCGGCCAATACAAGATTACTGTTTGTACAAATATTTCTTGCATGTTGCGTGATGCGGATGCGATTGTTAATCATCTACAAACCAAGCTGCGCGTGGGTTTTAACGAAGTCACAGCTGACGGAAAGTTCTGCCTGAAAGAAGGCGAGTGCATGGGCGCATGCGGCGGCGCGCCACTGATGACGGTAAATAATCACACCATGTTTGAGTTTTTAACGGTTGATAAAGTAGATGCTATTTTGGAAAGCTTGAAATAATGTCGACCATCGTGCAATCAAACATGCAATCACAAAAGCCGGTGATGAGCGATCCAAGTGGCCAAACGCTACTTTGTTTAAGAACATTGGCCGAGCCAAATCCCGCTTCATTAGCGGCTTACGAAAAGCTTGGCGGTTATGGGCAGCTTAAAAGGATTGTTTCAGAAAAAGTAAAAGCGGTTGACATTATTACCCAAGTTAAGATGTCTGGATTGCGCGGGCGCGGCGGTGCGGGATTTCCCACCGGCCTTAAGTGGAGTTTTATGCCGAGATATTTTGACGGCACAAAGTACTTGGTTTGCAACAGTGACGAAGGCGAGCCTGGCACCTTTAAAGACCGCGATATTTTGCGCTACAATCCACATCAGCTCATCGAAGGTATGGCGATAGCCGCTTATACATTGGGCGCGAGGGTAGGTTACAACTATATTCATGGTGAAATTTGGCAGGATTACGAGATTTTTGAAAACGCATTATTTGAAGCCAAAGCCGCAGGTTTTTTGGGCGAAAATATTTTTGGCAGCAACTTTAGTTTTGATTGTTATGCCGTACATGGTTACGGCGCGTATATTTGCGGCGAAGAAACCGCGTTAATCGAATCGATTGAAGGCAAAAAAGGTCAGCCGCGCTTTAAACCGCCTTTTCCCGCTAGTTATGGCGTATTTGGTAAGCCCACTAATGTGAATAATACCGAAAGTTTCGCGTCGATTCCGTGGATTCTGCAGCATGGCGGCGAGGCGTTTGCGGCGCTTGGCGTACCAAATTCTGGCGGCACCAAGCTGTTTTCGGTTTCTGGTCACGTTGAAAAGCCGGGGAATTATGAAGTGAAAATGGGCATGCCATTTAGCGAGCTTTTAGGGTTGGCTGGCGGCGTGTGGAAAGGCCGCAGTTTGAAAGCGGTGATTCCTGGCGGGCCTTCTACCGCTGTGATGACTGCCGAAATGATACAAAATGCCACCATGGATTATGATGGGCTAAGCAAAGCAGGCTCAAGCTTAGGCGCGGGTTCGATGATTGTGATGGACGAAACGACGTGCATGGTAAAAGCGCTAAAACGCTTAAGCTACTTCTTTTATGAAGAAAGTTGCGGCCAATGCACGCCTTGCCGCGAGGGTACAGGCTGGCTGTATCGCGTATTAAACCGCATCACCGAAGGCAACGGTAAAATGGAAGATTTAGATTTATTAACGGACGTTAGCAGCAATATTTCAGGCCGCACTATTTGTGCGCTTGGCGACGCGGCTGCAACGCCAGTCATCAGTTTTATTAAGCATTTTAGGCCAGAGTTTGAGTATTATATTAAGCATGGCAAAAGCATGGTGGAGCAAGATAGTTTGCAAGTGAGCGGAATCGACCATACCATGGTAAATACGCATATTAGCGGCGTACAAGAACTAGCAAAACGTGTTTACATAAAAGATGGCAGCGATAAGTTTGGGGCAGAACCGAATGCTTAATATTGAAATAGACGGCAAAGCGCTTCAAGTCGATCACGGTAGCACCATTATTGATGCAGCTGACAAGGTTGGCATTGCCATTCCGCGTTTTTGTTACCACAAAAAATTGTCGGTGGCGGCCAACTGCCGTATGTGTTTGGTGCAAGTAGAAAAGTTTAATAAACCATTGCCAGCCTGCGCCACGCCCGTGGCTGAAGGCATGAAAATTTTTACGCGCAGTAAAGAAGCGATTGAAGCGCAAAAATCGGTGATGGAATTTTTACTGATTAATCACCCCTTAGATTGCCCAATTTGCGACCAAGGCGGCGAATGCGATTTACAAGACATCGCCGTGGCTTATGGCACGAGTGGCTCGCGCTATACCGAAGAAAAAAGGGTGGTATTTAACAAAAATATTGGGCCATTAATTAGCACCGATATGACGCGCTGCATTCAATGTACGCGCTGTGTACGCTTCTTAAAAGAAGTTGGCGGCATGCAAGAGCTTGGCATGGTTGGCCGCGGCGAACATGCCGAAATCACGGCTTATGTCGATAAAAGTGTCAATTCTGAACTGTCTGGCAATATTATTGATTTATGCCCAGTGGGCGCGCTTACCAGCAAGCCATTTCGTTATTCTGCACGCAGTTGGGAGCTGGTTCGTCGGCCAAGTATTGCGCCGCATGACGGCCTAGGATCGCACATTGAAGTGCACGTAAAAGACAACAAAGTGATGCGCGTATTGCCGCGCGAAAAAGAGAGCATTAATGAGTGTTGGTTATCAGACCGCGATCGTTACTCTTACGAGGGCTTGAACAGCCCAGACCGCTTAAAAGTGCCGATGATTAAGCATAACGGCGCATGGGTTGAGACCGACTGGAAAACCGCGCTGGAATTTGCGGCTGGCCAGCTAAAAGATATTACTAACCATCACAGTGCAGAGGCTTTGGGTGTACTTGTTTCGCCTAATAGTACGATGGAAGAGGGTTATTTGATTAAGCAGTTAGCCGCAGGTTTGGGCTGCGGCAATGTGGATTATCGCTTGCGTCAAACCGATTTTAGGTTGGATGGCAAGCGCGTTGGTGTGCCGTGGATGGGTTGCAATATTCAAGAAATTGAAGAGCTTGACCGTATTTTGATTATTGGCAGCAATTTGCGCAACGAGCATCCTTTATTGGCGCAGCGCTTCCGCAAAGCGGTGCAAAACGGCGCCGAACTTAATATTGTGAGCCCACTTGATAACAATCCGCTGATGGAAATTGCGCACAAAGTGATTGTGCGCCCTAACGATATGGTGAATGTGTTGGGGCAGATTTTAAAAGCCATGTCGAAACTGCAGCGCTTGTCTTTATGTTTGCCGCCAACATTAGAAAATCTACTTGATAATATTACGGTGCGCGACAACACACAAGCCATCGCCGAAAGCTTGGCTGGTTTGGCTGGGGCGGCTGGCAATGTTGATTTGGTTGCGCCAAAAGTGGGTATTTTCTTGGGTAATATGGCGCTTAGCGACCCTAGATTTACTGAAATGTACAGCATGATGGAAGCCATTGGCGGCATTAGTGGCGCGAAAGGCGGCATATTGCCAGCAGCGGCCAATAGCACGGGCATGCATTTAATGGGCGTGATGCCAAGCCCGCTTGGTATGCACGCGCGCGCGATGCTAGAAGTGCCGCGTAAAGCCTACTTACTATTGAATATTGAGCCAGAGCTTGATTGCCAACATGCTGCGCTTGCAAAGGCCGCAATGGCGCAAGCGGAGTGCGTGGTTGCGCTAACTGTGTTTAAATCTGCCGCGCTAAAACATGCCGATGTGTTGCTGCCAATTGCGCCATTTACCGAGACTTCTGGCACATTTATGAGCATGGAAGGGCGCGTGCAAAGTTTTGCTGCAGTTGCCAAACCGCTGGGCGAATGTCGCCCTGCGTGGAAAGTCTTGCGCGTGCTGGCCAATACTTTAGGCTTGCCAGGCTTTGATTTTAATAGCAGTGAAGAAGTAAAAAACAAAATCTTTAACGGCGAGAAACCGTCAAGCGTGGTGTGGCGTAGCCTCAACAACAACTTAAAAGAGCTGGTTGAGATTCAAGTTAACATCAAGCAAGATGGCTTGCAGCGCATCGGCGAAGTGCCGCAATACGAGTCTGATACGATTGTGCGTCGCTCGGCGCCGCTGCAAAAAACCAAATATAACACGCAGCCAATGGCACGCATGCGCGCCCAGCAGATGGCCGCGCTGGGCTTGGTAGATGGCGATACTGTATTGGCGCGGCAAGACAAGGGCAGTGCAGAGCTGCAAGTGAAACTGGATAATCACGTGGCGATGGGCTGCGTGCGGGTAACGGCCTCGCACGAAGGCTCGATTGGCCTTGGCGATTTGATGGGCGACATTACCATTGAAAAGTTAATGATTGCAAAAATCAGTGTGGACAACACAGTAATAGACGAGACTGCAAGCGCATGATGCAACTACTAGCCAACATTTTTGGTGCATATTGGCCAGCCGTGCAATTAACGGGCTGGACGCTGATTAAAATCATCGCCATTGTGTTGCCGCTGATGATTGCGATTGCCTATTTAACGCTGGCAGAGCGCAAGGTGATTGGCTATATGCAAGTGCGTATTGGGCCAAACCGTGTGGGCTATTTTGGCCTGTTGCAACCCATTGCAGATGGCGTTAAGTTATTGTTTAAAGAGATTATTTTACCGTCGGCTGCTAGTAAGTCATTGTTTTTTATTGGGCCAATTTTGGCCATCGCGCCTGCCTTTGCGGCCTGGGCGGTGATTCCATTTGATGGCACAAAAGTGCTGGCCAATATTGACGCCGGTTTGCTGTATATTTTGGCGATGACGTCTGTGGCGGTGTATGGCGTGATTATTGCGGGCTGGGCGAGCAACTCTAAATACGCATTTTTAGGCAGTTTGCGCTCTGCGGCGCAAATTGTGTCTTACGAAATTGCCATGGGTTTTGCATTAGTTGGTGTGTTAATGTGTGCCAATTCGCTTAATTTAGGCAAAATCGTCATGGGCCAAGCGGGCGGTTTCTGGCACTGGTATTTTATCCCGCTATTTCCGCTATTTATTGTGTATTTCATTAGTGCGGTGGCCGAGACTAACCGCGCGCCGTTTGACGTAGCAGAAGGTGAATCTGAAATTGTCGCAGGCTTTCATGTGGAATACTCTGGCATGGCGTTTGCGATATTCTTCTTGGCCGAATATGCCAATATTTGGCTGGTGTGCGCGTTAGCCGCGACCATGTTTTTAGGCGGCTGGTTGTCTCCATTCCCATTTTTGCCAGATAGCATTTTTTGGTTTTTGGCTAAAATGTGCTTTTTGGTGTTCTTCTTTTTATGGTTTAGGGCCACATTTCCGCGCTATCGCTACGACCAAATCATGCGTTTGGGCTGGAAGGTATTTATACCGATTACGCTGGTATGGATTATATTGGTCGGCGCAATGATGCAAACTCGTTGGGAATATTTATTCCATTAAATTATGTTGAGAACGATTAAAAATACCTTAAGTAGTTTGATGCTGTGGGAGCTGCTAAAAGGCATGGCGCTTACCGGCCGTTACTTTTTTGCGCGCAAAATCACCATTCAGTATCCTGAAGAGCGTACGCCGCAATCACCACGTTTTCGCGGCCTTCACGCGCTACGCCGCTACCCAAATGGTGAAGAGCGCTGTATTGCTTGCAAGCTGTGCGAAGCGGTTTGCCCGGCGCTGGCGATTACCATCGAATCCGAGCAGCGCGAAGACAATACGCGCCGCACCACGCGCTATGATATTGATTTAACCAAATGTATATTTTGCGGTCTTTGCGAGGAATCTTGCCCTGTGGATAGCATTGTAGAAACGCGCATTTTTGATTACCACGGTGAAGAGCGCGGCGATTTGCTCTACACCAAAGAAATGTTGTTGGCAGTGGGCGATAAACACGAGAAACAGATTGCGGCTGATAGAGCGCAGGACAAGAATTTTAGATAAGTAATATAGATAATAATTATAAATGATGATATTCACCGACTTTGTTTTTTATACCCTAGCAGCTATTTTGCTGTTCGCGAGTATTCGTGTGATTACCACGCGCAACCCAGTGCATGCAGCCTTGCACCTCGTGTTAGCATTTTTTACTGCAGCGGGAATTTGGTTGCTGTTAGAAGCTGAGTTTTTAGCGATTGCTTTGGTTTTAGTTTACGTGGGTGCGGTAATGGTACTGTTTTTATTTGTAGTGATGATGTTAGATATTAACATCGACAAGCTGCGCGAAGGCTTTTGGGAATACTTGCCCATGGCTGGCACGATCGGCCTATTAATGGCGGTTGAAATGGTGATGGTGCTGGCTGGTAAAAGTACGGGCGGCAAGTATTTCAGCGCTGGCAGGGCGCTTGTGCATTCTGCGGATTACAGCAATACCACCGAGCTGGGGCGGGTGCTGTATACCGATTATTTGTTGCCGTTTGAGCTTGCTTCTGTGGTGCTGTTGGTGGCAATTGTGGCAGCAATTGTGCTGACCTTAAGGGATCGCAAAGAAAGCAAATCAATGAACCCAGCGGATCAAGTGTTAGTTAAAAAAGCCGATCGCCTACGCATTGTAAAAATGGATGCAGTGGTTGAAGTTGCGCCTGTAGAAATGCAAAATCTAGAGGAAAAATCATGACAGTTGGCTTGTCGCATTACCTCGTTCTGGGCGCACTGCTGTTTGCTATCAGCGTGATTGGCATTTTTTTAAATCGCAAAAATGTGATTATTTTGCTGATGTGTATTGAGCTGATGCTGCTGGCGGTTAATTTGAATTTTATTGCGTTTTCACACTATTTAAATGACATTGCTGGTCAAGTTTTTGTGTTTTTTATTCTCACCGTCGCGGCGGCAGAATCCGCCATCGGCTTGGCGATTTTGGTGGTGCTATTCCGCAATTTACGCACCATAAACGTGGACGATTTGGATAGTTTAAAAGGTTAACCGGCTTAAAGGCCAAGATTAAGTAAAATTCAAAAATGACTCTGCCTCAAATTTCTTTATGGATTGTTTTATTGCCGCTTATCGCAGCAATCGTTACCGGTTTATTTGGTCAGCAGTTGCCACGTGCGGCTGCGCATTACGTGACCATTTTTGCCGTAGGCGCGGCGTTCGTATTATCAGCTATTGTGCTAAACGCAACGCTTGATGGCTATAAAGCCAATTATAATTTGTACACTTGGCTGCAGTCTGGCAATTTACAATTTAAAGTCGGTTTTCTAATCGACAATCTAACCGCCATGATGATGGTAGTCGTGACGTTTGTGTCACTGATGGTCCATATTTATACCATCGGCTACATGGCCGAAGACCCAGGCTACATGCGCTTCTTCAGTTATATTTCATTATTCACCTTTGCCATGTTAATGCTGGTAATGGCGAATAATTTTATGCAATTATTTTTTGGCTGGGAGGCAGTAGGATTGGTTTCTTACTTATTAATTGGCTTTTGGTACACACGGCCGACGGCCATTTACGCTAATCTCAAGGCGTTTTTAGTGAATCGCGTTGGCGATTTTGGCTTTTTGCTTGGCATCGGCATGGTGCTGTTTTACACAGGCAGTTTGGATTACTCAACTGTGTTCCAAGCCGCGCCAGCATTGGCCGCCAAGCAAATTAGCTTGATTCCAAATACGTCTTGGTCGCTGATGACAGTGACTTGCATTTTGCTATTTATCGGTGCGATGGGTAAATCGGCGCAAGTACCGCTGCACGTGTGGCTGCCCGATTCGATGGAAGGCCCAACCCCAATCTCCGCCTTAATTCACGCTGCAACCATGGTTACAGCGGGCATTTTTATGGTGGCGCGCATGTCGCCTCTGTTTGAATTATCTGACACCGCATTATCGTTTGTCATGATAATCGGCGCGATTACTGCGCTGTTTATGGGTTTTCTCGGCATTATCCAAAACGATATCAAGCGTATTGTTGCTTATTCGACACTATCGCAGCTTGGTTACATGACGGTTGCCTTAGGCGCTTCGGCGTATTCTGTGGCTATTTTTCACTTGATGACACACGCGTTTTTTAAAGCGCTGTTATTTTTGGCGGCAGGCTCGGTGATTATGGGCATGCATCACGATCAAGATATTCGCCACATGGGCAACTTGAAAAAATACATGCCTGTCACTTGGATTACCTTGCTCATCGGCTCGTTAGCACTCATCGGCACGCCATTTTTTGCGGGCTTTTACTCTAAAGACAGCATTATTGAAGCGGTACACGCGACGCACTATGGCTGGATTAGTAGCTTCGCTTATTTTGCGGTGCTGGCGGGCGTGTTTGTGACAGCGTTTTATTCATTTAGATTGTATTTTTTAGTGTTTCACGGCAAAGAAAAATGGCGCGACTTGAATCATGACGCGCATCATCAAAACCACGACCAACATCATGGTTTAGGCGCACAAGATAACCCGCACGAGCCAGGCTGGGTGGTGAAGTTACCACTTATTTTGCTCGCCATCCCATCTGCTTTTATTGGTTATATCGCCATTGAATCAATGCTTTACGGGCACATGTTTAATGGCATAATGGTTGTGGATGCAGCAAAACACCCCGCCATGACAGAGTTAGCACAGCATTATGCCGAGCATTTCCACACGCCAGCGGGTATGGCTCTGCAAGGTTTTATGGCTTTACCATTTTTACTAGCCGCCTCAGGCGTGGTGTTGGCCTGGTTTTTCTATACCAAACGGCCAGATATTCCTGCCGCAATTCAACAAAAATTGAGTTTGGTTAATAAAATTTTAGAAAATAAATACGGCTTCGATGCCTTCAACGAGCGGGTATTTGCTGGTGGCGCGCGATTTATCGGCGGTAAGCTATGGCGGGTTGGTGATGTGCAAATTATTGATGGCGCGATTGTAAACGGCACTGCCAAATTAATCGGCCGCATTGCTGGCAAAGTGCGCCATTTGCAATCTGGCCTTATTTATCATTACGCGTTCGCCATGATTATTGGCGTATTCCTGTTCCTCACATTTTTTATAAAAATAAACTAAATGCAGCATAATCATATACTTAGCTACTCAATCTGGCTGCCAATTTTGGCGGGCTTTGCTATGCTGATGATGGGTAGCGACTGCAAAGCCAATTTTACACGCTGGTTGGCGTTGGCTTTTAGCTTGCTAGCTTTTGCCATTACCTTGCCACTCTATACACAGTTTGATTTTGCCAAGGGCGCTTTTCAGTTTGAAGAAATGTTGCCGTGGATTCCTAGCTTTAATGTCAACTATCACTTAGGTATTGATGGCATTTCTGCTCCGCTGATTCTGCTAACAAGCTTTACCACGGTTATTGTGGTGATTGCGGCGTGGGAAGTAATCACCAAAAATATCGCGCAATATATGGCGGCATTCTTAATCATGAGCGGCCTGATGATTGGTGTATTTAGTGCGCTAGATGGCTTGCTTTATTATGTATTTTGGGAGGCGATGCTGATTCCGATGTTTCTCGTCATTGGTATTTGGGGCGGCGAAAATCGTGTGTATGCAACGATTAAGTTTTTTCTTTATACCTTGCTGGGCTCGCTATTAATGCTGGTTGCATTTATTTATCTCTATCATCAAACAGGTAGTTTTGAGATTAGTGATTATTACCAGTTGCCACTGTCGTTAAAAGCGCAAGTGCTTATTTTTATGGCGTTTTTTATGGCGTTTGCGGTAAAAATCCCCATGTGGCCAGTGCACACTTGGTTGCCCGATGCACACGTAGAAGCGCCTACTGGTGGCTCCGTAGTGCTGGCGGCGATTATGCTTAAGTTGGGGGGCTATAGCTTTTTACGCTTCGCCATGCCTATTGCGCCCGATGCCGCACATTACTTATCTAGCTTTATGATTACGCTGTCGTTAATCGCGATTGTTTATATTGCATTTGTCGCGCTTGTGCAAAAAGACATGAAAAAGCTGATCGCTTATTCCTCAATTTCCCATATGGGTTTTGTAACACTCGGCTTTTTTATATTCAGTCAGCTCGGGCTAGAAGGTGCCATGGTACAAATGATTTCGCATGGTTTTATTTCTGCTGCCATGTTCCTTTGCGTGGGTGTGCTATATGACCGTATGCACAGCCGTCAAATTGCCGATTACGGCGGTGTGGTGAATACTATGCCCGTGTTCGCGGCGTTTGCTGTGCTGTTTGCCATGGCCAATAGCGGTCTGCCAGGTACGTCAGGCTTTGTGGGCGAATTTATGGTGATTTTGGCGGCAGTTAAACACAATTTTTGGGTGGGATTTCTAGCAGCCACTACGCTGATATTTGGCGCGGCTTATAGCTTATGGATGGTGAAACGCGTGTTTTATGGTGATATTGCCAACATGCATGTGGCCGATTTAAAAGATATTAACAAGCGCGAGTTTTTAATGTTAGCCATATTGACAATAATGGTGATTGGTTTGGGCGTTTATCCAAAACTCATCACCGATTTTACCCATACTAGCGCTATACAATGGTTAAGCCACATGGCGGTTAGCAAAATTCCTGCGGCGGGTCTGTAAAAAAGTTAGGTAAATGTAAGCATGCAAACTATTCAAATTGACCTATTGACTGCGCTGCCAGAGCTAATTGTGCTTTTTATGGCGATGCTAATTTTGCTTACAGGCTTGTTTACTAAAAACAATATTGCGATTTATGTGCTTGCGCAGTTAACTTTATTGGCGGCTGCTTTTTTCACCGTCGGCACGCATACGCCAGCAGTAGGTTATGCGTTTACAGGCATGTTTGTGGATGACACCTTAAGCGACGTGCTCAAGCTGATGATTTACCTTGGCACAGCCATGATGTTTGTTTATACGCGACATTATATGCAATTACGTGGCATGTTTCGCGGCGAATATTATGCCTTAGTACTGTTTGCCGTATTGGGCATGATGATTATGGTCTCTGGCCAAAGTATGCTCACTATTTACATGGGCTTAGAGCTGTTATCGCTGTGTTTGTATTCGCTGGTCGCGCTTGATCGCGATAATGCAAAATCGTCCGAAGCCGCGATGAAGTATTTTGTGCTGGGCGCGCTGGCCTCAGGCATGATGTTATACGGCATGAGTATGATTTACGGAATGACGGGCAGTCTGAATATTTCTGAAATTTCATCTGCCTTGCAAGGCGCATTAAGCGATTTGCAAGGCCCAAAAAACCCGATGCTAATTTTGGGTTTGGTGTTTATTGTGGCGGGGTTGGCGTTTAAATTTGGTGCAGTGCCGTTTCAAATGTGGGTGCCCGATGTGTATCAAGGCGCGCCAACCGCAATCACCATGTTGATAGGATCTGTGCCAAAATTTGCCGCGTTTGCCATCACTATACGCTTGCTAGCGCAAGGCCTGCAGCCCCTCACAGGCGAGTGGCAAAATATGTTGCTGATTATGGCAGTGCTTTCGATTGCTATTGGAAACGTCACCGCCATCGCGCAAAGCAACCTAAAACGCATGCTGGCTTATTCCACTATTTCGCACATTGGCTTTTTGTTGTTTGGTTTAATGAGTGGTAATTTAAACGGCTATGCCTCAAGCATGTTCTATATGACAGCTTATGTGTTGATGACCTTGGCAGGATTTGGCATGATTTTGCTGTTAAGCCGCAAGCGTTTTGAAGCCGATACTTTAGATGATTTGAAAGGTCTCAACCAACGTAGTAAATTAGCCGCTTTTATGATGCTAATTACCATGTTTAGCATGGCTGGCGTGCCGCCAACGATTGGGTTTTGGGCTAAATTTACGGTGCTACAAGCAGCTTGGCAAGCGGGTTTTGGCTGGGCGGTAGTGTTTGCGGTGTTAATGGCCGCGGTTGGCGCATTTTACTATTTACGCATCGTTAAACTGATGTATTTTGATGCGCCAAAACAGACTGGCGCTTTTAATACACCTTTTGATGCACCCATGGACATGCAGATTGTGTTAAGCATCAACGCGCTTGCTTTGCTGGCGTTTGGGTTGTTACCACAAACGTTGATGAGTATATGCGGCGCGGCGATTGTAAGAAGTTTGCAATAGCTCTGATTGATTGCAGTTTTAGGCAAACAAAAAACCAGACCTAAGTCTGGTTTTTTTATTCTTAAAATTACTTAGAAAAACATCCGCCCATCACCTAACAAATGTGCATGGCAATCAAAGCCTTTATTCAAACAATTTTTAATCCAACCAGACATTATTGTTTCATCCCATCCGTTTACCCAATCGGCATGAAGCGAGTAACCGCCAGGTGTGCTTAATGCGTAATTGTCACTTGCCAAGCGCCAATTTTTAGTTTGATTAGCGGTTACAACATTAAAACTAACACTTTCTGCAATTTGCGGTATGCCTACCGGGTGACTAGCTGGGCATTTATTGGCCGTTGGTAATGCAGGGTTAGCCTCCGCCATGTGGTCTTTATGATTTGGGCTATCTAAATTAATGCCATCCCAACATTGCGGAAACGAAATTTGCATCAGTAAAAATGTACCAACCGAACAGTTTGGAATGGTTTGTGACCAAGGTGTGCCATTGCCAGTGCTCGGTGTGACACAACTATATCGACCATTAGACGTTTCAGCACTCGTTGATTTTGAGTTGCCAGCAATCATGCGTAAGCCTTTTGGCGGCTGTGTGACTAAAGCATTTGGTACATCCCAACTTTTGTAATAAAAAATGGCGCTGTCTGGCTTAACTGGCTGATTATTAGCGGTGTCAATCATGGAAGGAAACCAGTAAGCGCTATGATTCATATTGCCACCAGTACAAGTGCTATTGCCGGCAATGTCCATGTGCATCAAATCACTTTTTGCATTGGTTGAGGTGTTGCCAAAAAATGTGTGATGGTGGGCAGCGCCGGGTTGATTTGGATAAACAAGCGGGTCATCATTGCTCATGTGGCTTGGTTGACAAACCACTCTAAAAGCGCCATCACCATTTGCTTGTGGCAACTCAGTTGTTGGCTGTACGCGTAGCTGTGAGTAACCTATTGCTTGCGCAATATTTTTACTGGTATCAACCGCTGGCATTAATGCAACTTGTACAATGTTAGCCGCTAGCGAGCTTTCAGGTACAATTGGTGTGACTGGTGCTAATTGCGCAACTTCAATAGGGGCTGCTTGTGCCAATGTTGGTTTGGGCGTTGTATTAAAAGGGTTAGGTTTTGGCGTAGCAGCTGTTAAAGGGCTAGCGTTAGCTGTTGCAGGTGTGGAAATTGGATTTTTTGAAGGTACTGCAAGCGCTGGTGCGCTAGATGCTTTAATTGAAGCTTTTGGTGTGGCAAATGCCACAGTAACAGGTCTATTTGCAGTTAAAAAGGTAGGCCTAGTTTTTGCAGGCAAACTAGTTCTTGCCGGTGCAATAAGTTTTGTGTTGTTGCCGCGAAAGGTGCTGCGCCCAAAAAAGTTGGCTAATGAACTGTTAGCGCTTGTGTTATTGGCACTGGTATTATTAGCAGGCAAGATGCAAACATCTTTTGTTTGCAACGCATTAACTATTTCACTACGCGTCGCCTTAGTAAAACCAGCTAATGGCGGCCTGTCAGAATATTGCACCACACCTCTTGCATTGCGCCATTTGTACACTTCGGCCACACTATTGGTGGAAATCATCACTAAAATTGCCGTCAGCATGCAGGCTTTGGCGGCTTGCGCTTTTGATTCAAACATATAAAACTCCTTAAAACTTAATTTTGAATAACCAATACTAATGTAATCTTATGCTTCATTTAATATAAGTCAAACAATGGGTTGCGGTGATTATATAAACCTATCCCTTAATAAGTTTTAAACATAAACAAAAAACATTACTAATATTGCTAGTAATAACGTTAGTTTTGATTTATCTTTCAAATACTAAAGTAGTTTTGTTAATAAAATATTACAAAAGGCAAAAAGGGTAAAAAATGCGCTTAGATGACGAACGTGAAAGTGACAATGTAGAAGATAGACGCGGCATGAGCATGCCTGGCGGCAGGGCTGGCGGTATTGGCATTGGCACTATTGCTCTCGCTCTAGTTGCCATGTATTTTGGTGTCGATCCTGCTGTTGTGCTTAACATGGGCCAAGGTTTAAATCAAAATAATGCGCCAGTTGAAGCGCGCGCTATTCCTAAAGACGACCCTGGCGCAAAATTTGTGGCCAAAGTGCTTGGCAGCACCGAAGACACGTGGGGCAAAATATTCGCCGCATCAGGTCAGCAATATCCGGCACCAAGACTAGTACTTTTTAGCGGACAAACGCCAACCGCTTGTGGATCTGGTCAAGCGGCGGCGGGGCCATTTTACTGCCCTGGCGACCAAAAAGTTTATATTGATTTAAGCTTTTATGAAGAAATGAAAAATCGTTTTCATGCACCCGGCGATTTTGCGCAAGCTTATGTGATTGCGCATGAAATCGGCCACCATATTCAAAACTTGCAAGGCATTTCAGATAAAGTGCAGCAAGCGCGGCAAAGCGCACGTAATGAGGCAGAAGCAAATGCATATTCTGTGCGCCTTGAGCTGCAAGCCGATTGCTATGCTGGCGTGTGGGCGCATCATGCCGATGGCGCAAACCGTATTTTAGAAGCGGGTGATGTAGAAGAAGCGATGACTGCGGCCGCCGCGATTGGCGATGATGCGCTACAAAAGCAAGCGCAAGGCTACGTGGTGCCCGATTCATTTACGCATGGCACTTCGCAGCAGCGCCAGCGCTGGTTTAATCAAGGTTTAAATACAGGCGAAATTAAAAAATGTGATACTTTTAGCGCTGCCGCAATATAACGAAGTATCTATTTAAGCGCAGATTTAAGCGCGTATTTAAATGATGAATTTGAATTTAACTAATCAGCATCTGATTGAAGATAGGCTTAGCTCAGAAACCATTGCTTCGGGCGGCATGTTAACCGTTAAGCGCGACCAAGTGCGCTTGCCAAACGGCCATACCAGCCAGCGCGAGTATGTGGTGCACCCTGGGGCGGTAGTCGTTGTGCCGCTATTGCCAAATGGCAATATTATTCTAGAGAAACAATTTCGTTATCCGCTACATCAAGTATTTATCGAGCTGCCAGCGGGCAAGATTGACGCGGGTGAAGATATATTAGCCACAGGTCAGCGCGAGTTGCTAGAAGAAACCGGTTACCGCGCAAGCGAGTGGGTTAATTTGGGTCATCAGCACCCGTGCATCGGTTATTCAAACGAGGTTATTCATATGTATTTAGCGCGCGACTTACTTGCTGGCGCTCATAAGCGCGATGATGATGAACATTTAGAAGTGTTCGAGGCGCCGTTTGCAGAATGCATCAGCATGATTAAAAGTGGCGAAATTACAGACGGAAAAACGATTATTGCGCTATTTTTTGCTGAGAAGTTTCTGAACTCAATTGGCTAAAGTGCTTATCATCGGCTGCGGCTATTTAGGTACAGCTATCGCTAGACGCTTGTTTGACGCGGGCCACAGCCTAATTGGCGTTCGCAGAAGCAGCCAAGCATTGCCGCACAGCATGCAAACCATTCAAGCCGATGTGACGCAAGAAAAAACGCTTTGTGCGCTGGAAAATCTAAATCCCAATATAGTAATTTATTGCGTTTCCGCGGGCGGCGCTACTGATGCGCAATATCAAGCCTCTTATGTGCAAGGCTTAAAAAACGTGCTGGCAACACAAACCAATAATACGCAATTGCAGCATGTATTCTTCGTTTCCAGCACGCGTGTTTACGGCCAAAATACGCTAGATATTTTAGATGAAAATATGCCCGCAATCGCCGCCGATTTTGGCGGAGAGCGCTTATTAGAAGCAGAAAATGTGCTGAACACATTAAGCTGCAAGTCAACAAAATTGCGCCTTTCAGGCATTTATGGCGCTGGCCGTTTGTACTTGGTGAACATGGCAAAAGATGTTGCAAAATGGCCTGCCGAAAATCATTACAGCAACCGCATTCACCGTGACGATGCGGCGAGTTTTATTGCATTTTTGGCTGACAAAGTAGCCAATCATCAAGCTGTTGCCGATTGTTATGTTGTGACTGACGACATGCCAACTCTGCAGTTTGAGGTGCTTACTTGGTTAGCCAATCAGCAAAAAATAGACACATCACAAATCATTGCGCCGCCAGCAAAAGGCGGCAAGCGCTTAAGCAATAAGCGTTTGCGAGAAACAGGATTTGCGCTGCAATACCCTAATTACCAAGCGGGCTATAGTGAGATCTTACAAAACCTGTAAGATGTTCATCTATGTTAAAAAATCAAGCAAAAAAAACGCCAGTATTAAAAACTCAAGCATTAACAATAGGACTATTAATACAAATACTATTAGCGCTTAGTATTGTTTGCATTAGTTTTACTGCTAACGCAGCCGATAAACGCGCTTTTTTGCAATGGCAAAAAGCCTTTAAAACAGAAGCAAAATCAGCAGGAATTTCTGCTAAAACCATTCAAGCCACCTTTAAAAGCGCACAATATTTACCACAAGTTATCGTGCTTGATCGCGCGCAACCCGAGTTTATTTCACCATTTTTCAGTTACATCAATAATCGCGTCAACGCTAACCAAATAAAACTGGGCAGGGCGCTGCTGCAAGATTACGACACTATATTAACGCCAGTTGAGACGCAATTTGGCGTGCCTAAAGAAGTGTTGGTTGCATTTTGGGGGCTAGAAACCCATTACGGCGCCAATAAAGGTAATTTTGGTCTGCCGTCTAGCTTAATGACGCTGGCCTATGAAGGCCGCCGCGCTGAGTTTTTTCGTGCGCAGTTATTAGATGCCATGCGTATTGTTGATGCAGGCCACAACACAGTTGCAGGCATGCGCGGTTCGTGGGCGGGCGCCATGGGTAACATGCAATTTATGCCCTCCACCATGCTTAAACATGGCGTAGATGCAGATGGCGACGGCCGCATTAATATTTGGACTTCGCTACCGGATAGCTTTGCCTCGGCCGCCAATTATCTGCATCAAGCAGGCTGGCAAAAAGGCGAAATTGCAATGTTAGAAGTAAAATTGCCAGATGATTTTAATTACAATTTAGCCCAATTGCAAAACCGACAATCGGTCGCTAATTGGCAGCACTTGGGCGTTACTGCGATAGATAATCAGCCTTTGCCCGCGCTAGACAACGCGGCGATTTTGCTGCCACAAGGTTGGCAAGGCCCAGCATTTATGGTGTTTACTAATTTTGATGTGATTATGGATTGGAATCGCTCGGTTAATTATGCGCTGTCAGTTGTGCATTTGGCCAATCAATTTGTGGCAGATAAACCCATCATTGCGGGCGGTGATGTCGACAATGTTTCGCTTACTTTTAATCAAATGTGGGCGCTACAGGGCAAATTAAATGAGCTGGGTTTTGATTGTGGCGCGCCAGATGGCTTTCCTGGGTTGGCCACGCAAGCGGCGGTTCGTCAATATCAAGCGGCTGAAAAATTGCCGCAAGATGGCTTTGCCAGCGCCAGCCTTTATCATCTACTATTTCAAACGCATTAGCGCGATCTAAACCAGCCTGTCAGGCTTATTCTGCTGCGGGTTGCGGGCAAAACCTCATGCCAAAATTCGGCCGATAAAAATAACACCAATCGTCCTGCGTTTGGCAAAATATCCACATATTCAGGTGCATTTAAATGCAAACGTAGCTCACCGCCTTCATGCGGATGCCAATTATCGTTTAAATACAAAACACTACTTAATTGGCGTATGGGCATTGGTGCATCAGTCAATGGTTTGAGTTGATCTAAATGCTTTAAATAAACGCCGCCAATTGGATACACCGCGAGATGCGTTTCGATATCATGCAAGTTCAAAAACAGCTGTTGATTAAGCGCAGTTTTTAATAAGGCAATTTGCGCAAAATAGGCTTGCGTAAATGTGTTTTGGCTATGTTCATCCAACCAGTAAATGCTGTCATGGCGATAAATTACTTGTTGCACATTGGTGGCTTTACCAGTTTTTGCTGCCTGCATTTTGCCATCGATAAAGCGTTTCTGCGCTTGATCGGCCAATGCTTTAATAATATGCGCAGGCAAAAAATCCTCGCAAATCGCATAGCCGTTTTTGGTCAAATCATCGATAATAGTGGCTAACTGAGCTTGAAGGTTTTGCATGGCGGGATGATTGCAGTATAACAGGCAATCGCTGCAAGCTTGGTTTGTAATCAGGGTTTGCGCGCAAGCCGCTAATGCGCTAAAATTCGCCTCGCATGATTAAAGTAAGTGTCAGAATAGGCGGTTAGCTCAGTTGGTTAGAGCACTTGGTCGACATCCAAGGGGTCAGCAGTTCGAGTCTGCTACTGCCTACCAGTGACAGGTTTTAAGAGGTTCTAAGAAGTCCACCAAACCAGCCTAAGTGCTGGTTTTTTAACGTCTATTTGTCCTGTAGCGTCTTATAAGTTGCTATTACAGCCTAAACAATTTATAGTTTTATTTACGGTATTTTAAAAAACCTTAAAAATTGATACCGTAAATATAGATTTAATTGATTAATTATCACTAAATTATTGATAACGGGGCGGTAGATGGCATTAACAGATATTGCAGTTAAAAGTTGTAAACCAAAAGAAAAGGCTTATAAATTAAGTGATAGCAACGGCCTGTATCTTTTAGTAAGTCCAGCGGGTGGCAAGCTTTGGCGTTATGATTTTGCCATTGATAAAAATCGTAGAACGCTGTCACTTGGCATTTATCCTGTTGTTACCCTGCAAGAGGCGCGAGAAGCGCACCTGCAAGCGCGTAAAAATGTTGCGAAAGGTATTGACCCTAGCGATTTAAAAAAGCAAGCCAAAGCCGATAGTGAAGTGAATAATGCTAATACGTTTGCGCTTTGGGCAAACCAGTGGCTTGGCCATTGGCGTGTAGATAAAGCGCCGCGTCATATTGATATTATCAGCAGGCGGTTAGCAATTAATGTGCTGCCTGCTTTAGGCGCGATGCCGATATTGAATATTACAGCGGTTGATATTGCAAATGTGATGCGTGCCATCGCAGGGCGCGGCGCATTGGATGTGGCGGCCAGCGCATATCAAACCATCAGCCAAGTTTTTCGCTATGCCATTGCAAACGATACTACCGCGCGTATTACACGTAACCCCGCAACTGATATTAAGCCAAGCGATATTATTCAATCGCGCCCCGTAGTAAATCAAGCCCGCGTTGATATTAAAGACTTGCCAGCGTTATTGCGCGCGATTGACATTAGCGAAACAAGGGCGGCAACGCGCATTGCCATTAAGCTAATGGCACTAACGTTTGTGCGCACTAGCGAGCTGATAGGCGCAGAGTGGAACGAGATAGATTTAGTTGCCAAACAATGGCGCATTACTGCCGAGCGCATGAAAATGAAATCACCGCATATTGTGCCACTGGCAACGCAGGCGATTGAGTTACTGACAACGCTTAAAGATTTAACTGGTTGGAGTGTGTATTTATTCCCCCATCAGCACGACCCCAAAAAAACCATGAGTAATAACACGATATTGCAAGCCCTTAAGCGCATGGGTTATCAAGGCAAAATGACTGGCCACGGCTTTAGAGGCATTGCCAGTACCACGTTGCACGAGCAGGGTTATACGCATGAACATATTGAGCTACAGCTTGCCCACGCGCCGCGCAACGCAGTGAGCGCCGCCTATAACCATGCGCTATATTTACAGCCACGCACGCTGATGATGCAGCAATGGGCGGATTATTTAGATGAACTTAAAGCGGGTGCAAAAGTGATACCAATTACTGGTAAAAGTGCGTGAACTATTTACTTGTAAGTGATACTAAATAAAGATACTATAACATTGTGAAAATCAAACACGCCAAAACACTCAAGCTGATTTACAGCAAGCCAATATCAGCCAATATTCAATGGCGCGATATAGAAGCTTTGCTAATTTGCTTGGGCGCAGAAATAAGCGAGCGTGAAGGTTCGCGGGTGCTGATTAAGCTATTTGACGAAAGGCGCGTTTTTCACAGGCCACACCCTAGCCCCAATACAGATAAAGGCGCGGCGGAGGCCATAAAAAAATGGTTACAAGTTAACGGAGTGAAAGCAAATGAATAAATTAAACATTAACGGCATTAACGCCGTGATTAGTTTTGATGCAGACATCAACCTGTTTCGTGGTGAATTTGTAGGGCTAAACGGCTATGCAGATTTTTATGCGGCCGATGTAGCAGGCTTAAAAAAAGAAGGCGAAATTTCGCTTAAAGTGTTTTTAGAAGCCTGCGAAGCCGACAAGGTAAACCCTTACAAAAGCTATTCGGGCAAGTTAATTACACGCATAACGCCCGATTTACACGCACTGGCCGCTGAGACAGCTAAAGCGCAAGGGATGAGCCTAAACGCGTTAATTGAGCGCGCCTTGCAGCATGAAATAGCGGCTTGATTATATGAAAAAATCCAAGACTAACAATGCCGCTAATTGTATTGATGAAACCGATTATTTATTAAGCAGCCCAGCTAATGCAGTACACCTAATGGAATCTATGGCGCAGCTTAAAGCGGGTGAAACACAAACGCATTAGCTAGTGAAAATGACAGTCAATATGCAATTGAGTGATTTAGCCATTGATGCTGATTTTGAAAATATGCCACCCGCAGGGCGCGAGCTGACTTAAATAATAAAATAGTGCAAAAGTTAGCCACACCAACCAGCACAAAGCAAATACTTGACATAAACGCCTTAACACTTTATTGTATCTACTTAGATATACATTAGAGGTGCATCATGCAATTACAAATAGCAAAATGGGGTAACAGTTTAGCGGTGCGCTTGCCTAGTGCCGTTACTAAAAAACTGCATATTGCCGATGGCGATAGCGTAGATTTAACTTTAAACAATCAAGGCGAGCTAGTGCTAACCCCCGCAAAAGTATTTGATAAAGCCGCATTTATGCAGCAACTAGACGCACACACCAAAAAACTACCCAAAGGCACATCGGTAATAGAAACCATGCGAAATGACGCGCGGTATTAAGCATGTACGTTGATACTAGTGTCATAGTCGCCATGCTATCAGACGAGCCTAAAACGCAAGCCTGTAAAGATTGGTTTAGCGGCTTAAAGCAAGCCCCTATGAGCGGCGATTGGCTGGTAACCGAGTTTTATAGCGCCATTGCATTAAAGCAACGCATTGGCCAGCTACGCGAAAAAGACGTAAAAGCCACCCTGCACCAGTTTGAAAATTTAACCAATAATGGCGGCATAAAGTTGATGCCAATTGCGCGAGAAACTTTCACCAAAGCAGGCCAGCTAACTCATCAATACGCCAATACCCGCGCAGGCGATGCGCTGCATTTAAGCGTGGCCATGCAATGTGAGGTTAAAGCGTTTGTAACGCTAGATATGGCGCAAGCTGCAAGCGCAAAGCAATTGGGTTTTGAAGTGGTAATTATTTAACAAATCAATTTGCCACAGCTAGCGCGTGCTTAATTACCCCTCATAAATAAAAAAAGCCGCATTTATGCGGTTTTATATTTTGATTTTTTTGATTTTATTTATTTATGATAAATAAAAATTTGATTAGTAAAATTTATGTTGCATAACTTGCACTGCGTATCATTTTGTATCACTTTATTTTGTTCGATTTCTGGTTCATGCTCAATCAGCCCAATTAAAATCTTTTTATATATTGCGACTTTAATTGGTAAATTGGAGAAAACCAATGTATAAATGTAAAAAGAAGCTTTAAGATGATTTAACACTAACTAAATGAACAGGTACGAATAGAACGCAACACAAGATGTTGCGATTATGAATAAAAGGTTCTTTTGATTGCACCACAAAAGAATAAGCCAAGCAATCTCGACAATTGCTTGGCTTGGTGTCAAGGCTTTGCAGGCTCAACGGTACTACACTGTTTACCTGCCTTGATTAAACACTCAAGGTGGTATTTGTTTGGTTGCGAGTTATTAGGTTTGTCAAATTAGGTTTACCTAATACGCAAACGTATAATGAAACAAAAAAGTGCAGTTTGCAATAGATTAATCTATTTTTTTAAACTTTTTGTTTAGAACTAAATTAGTTGTTGTAAAACGACATTGTACTAATTGACACAACAAATACCGCCTTACTTGGTGATTTTAATACTAAGAAAGGTAACACATGACCAACAAAATTTATCGTCTTAAAGACGTTATTAACGCAACAGGCTTATCGCGCAGCAGCATTTATTTATTGATGCGTGATGACAAATTCCCCAAAAATATATTGCTAGGCGCACGCTCAGTGGGCTGGCCGCAATCGTCTATTGAGAATTGGATTGAAGGCCGCATAACGGCTAGTCAAAGTTAAGCCCTTTTGAATTAAACAGTTTTTTACTTTTTAATTTAATAGGAGTTTTACTATGAATAGTTTTGATGACGACCAAAAGAAAGGGGCGGTATCTGACACCGCCCCTAGTGAGCAAACTAAACCACTCAACCCACATGATACAACTATCAATAATCAACACGCAATCTGTTTACGTGTATTGACCATAAAGCCGCAAAGCACGATTGATTTGCGTCATACCTATGGCGTAATGATGCCCGCTGCGCGGGTGAAAGAGTTACGCGATATGGGCTATGACATTGCCACCGTGCGCGTAACCGAAACCACGCCCGATAATATTAGCCATAAAGGCGTGGCAAAGTACGTTTTGCGCCATTCGCCAACACCAGATAACAACAAGGCAAGCGATAAAATTAGCGGGGTAATGCTATGACATACCTTGAGTTATTTAACGAAGCCCTAAAGCTTTGTATTAAAGCTAATAGCCACGCAATCGCCCATAGCCTGCAAGTGTTAAGTAAAGCCGAGCTAATTTGCGTGATTAGTTTTTTATCGCAGATGGTTAGTTAGCACATGGCAAGGCGTAAAAGTAAATTTAACGCCGAAAGGGGCGAGGCGGGCGGCTTCGTCTCTTTTTACCATTGCGTGTTAAGCAGCCAAGCCATGCAAAAATTATCGGCGCATGGCACTAAATTATTGGTGGATTTACTAAGCCAATACAAAGGGCAGAATAATGG
>JACMNB010000034.1 GCA_014378845.1 Methylotenera sp.
AACGCGGCAGCGCTGCTGCGGCGGCCTGTTTGGCAATACACAATATACTCTTTGCTATCATCTAAGGTTGAAATACAGCTGCGCAGCTCGTGCAGTGGCGCGTTAATGGCGCCTTCAATGTGGTGATAAGCGTATTCTGATTCAAAGCGCACATCTAGCCACTGCGCGCCTGCGGCGACTTTAGCGCTTGCATCTGCCATATTAATGGTGCTGACGATGGGGGCTTTTAGTAGCTCGACAAAATCTTCTTTTTTAAGGCGTAACAACTGGCCAGCGGTTTTCATGGTTATTGTGGCGTTACGTTTGGTGTCTGATGCCAATGCTTCCTCGCCAAAGCCTGCGCCATTGGCAATTTCTGCCAGCAAAATTGGCGGCTGGCTAGGGTCTTTAATGCGCGTAACCTGCGCGCTGCCTTGCACAATTAAATAATAATAATCGCCCTCTTGCCCTTGCGTGATAATGGTTTGATTGGCTTCAACTTCCATTGGCGTCATGCGTGCAAACATGGCCTCGATATTGGCAGATGGCAGCCTACTAAACACGCCATTTTGCAATTTAAAGGCGTTAAAACTGGCTTCGTCTAGCTTCCACTCTGGTTTACTGGTTTGCACATTAAGCATTTTTTGCGTTTGCGCTGGCGGATAACCTGAAAGCTGATCCCAAGTCATCATAATATCGAGCAAATCTAAATCAATGCGCACAATTTCAATCGGCGTCAGCGCAATGGTATCTTTTATTTTTAAGCGATTGGCATCAATGGGGTGTTTAGCGGCATCGGTTGCGCCGCGCAAAATAAGCTTGTTGCCCGATTCATATCGAATACCTAAATCGCCATGCACTAGATACAGTGCTTGCGTGTGCGATTTCATGCGCGTTGGGTCTAAATTTCTGCTGATATATTCGGTATAACACACTGACGCCAGCTCTTCTAAGCGATTAGGCGAAAGCCTTGCCATGGGCTCAAACCGCGCCAGCAGCGTTTCAGCTATGGGCTGCGGGGCTTTGTTACTTTTAGTAGATTCGTTTTGCATGCGTTTTGTTTGGCCTTTTTATAGCACAAATACCTGTTGGTTTTGCAGTGCTTTGCAATGCTGTGTTGCAGGATTAGCGGCTATTTCACGCATAATGGTGACATCTTCACCCGGTTTAAGGTGGGTGATAAAAACCGCTGGCTTGCTTTGCCCGGGGTTAACTTTTAAGTGCAACAACTCATCGCCCAGCGTGTTAGGGCATAAATGTTTTGAACGCAGCGCCAATACCGCCTCTGCATTGCTAAATGCGGTTTCAATAATCAAATAACTGAGGTTGTTAATGGTGTTCACCGCCTGCCAAAAATCGCTTCCGCCAGCGGTATCCCCAGTAAAAACAAGGCTTTGCGTCCCGCTATTAATTTGATAACCAACCGCAGGCACCCCATGATTGGCTGGTAGCGCGGTGATGGTTTTATGATTAACCGTTACTTCATCGCCAACCGACAAAGCTTGATACACCAAAAATGGCTTATGCCGATTAGGAATTTGATTAAAATCAGGCCAAATGTGCCAATTAAAAATGTGTAGTTTTAACACATCAATCACCGCCTGCGCAGCGTGCAAGGTGACTGGCTGCGCGCGCAAACCCATTACGGTATCCACCAACAGCGGAATAAACGCGATGTGATCAAGATGCGCGTGCGTCACAAAAATATGGTCAATTTTTAGCAAAGCATCTAGCGACAAGTCGCCCACGCCCGTGCCTGCGTCTATTAACACATCGTCGTCCACCAATAACGAGGTGGTGCGCATCATGCCGCCCACGCCGCCACTACATCCTAATACTTTTATTTGCATACATTCATTTCTGGTTCGTTTTTAATTTAGTCTATGTACTGCTTTTATTTGCTGGTTTTATTTGCTAACTTAAGTTTACTTACTTTCATGGTTAAACACACCATCCCAGTTGTTAACAGGCGGCGCTTTTTTAAATTGCGCGATTCGCTGTCTATATAAAAGCAGCAGCGGTTTGGCATCTTGCTGCGCCATTTCTTCTAAGCTTGTTAACTGTTTTTCAGCTAAATCCCAATGGCTACTGCGATAATTTTGCAGCATTTCATGATGAAAATTAAGCGCTTCTATGCCCTCTTTTGTAAGCGACTCGGCAGCGCCAATCGGCTCAAAAATGGCCACAGGCTTATCTTTACCTTTTACGCGCACCCAATCAAGTTCGCGGTACAGCATATTGGGCGTTTGCGCTTTTACAAATTCACTCACAATAATATCTACGCCGTAATACTTGGTTAAGCCTTCTATGCGCGAGCCTAAATTTACGCTATCGCCCATTACCGTATACGCCATGCGAAAGCTAGAACCCATGTTCCCCACCACCATACTGCCCGTGTTTAGCCCAAACCCCATTTTAATGCCAGACCAACCTTTTTTTGCAAATTTTACATTTATATTGGCTATTTTCGCTTTCATTTGCATCGCCGCATTTAGCGCGTTTTGCGCATGATTTTCATCTTTTAAAGGCGCGCCCCAAAACGCCATAATCGCATCGCCCATATATTTATCAATGGTGCCGCGGTGCTCATGTATGATTTTTGTCATCGGCGTCAAAAATTCATTCATCATTTGCGTTAATTGCTTGGGGTCTAAGCCCTCAGAAATCTGCGTAAAGCCGCGTATATCTGAAAACAAAACCGTCATCTCGCGCGCCTCACCTGTCATGTCAATTTTCTCAGGGTTTTTGGCCATCTCAACCACCAGCTCTGGCGGCACATATTGCCCAAAAAGCCCCGTCAGTTGGCGTTTTCCACGTGATTCCACAAAAAATCCATAGCTCATATTCAGCAAATAAATTAACCCAATCATTAATAAACTAGATGCGATTGGCAGTACAAGATTGCCATATTGCCAGCTGGCAAAGTTAATTGCTAATACCACTATCAGCGCTACCATCGTCAACAACGTGGCCTTAATTGGATTTAATACTGGCAAGAATAATGCCAACAATAAGCCTACAATCAATAACATCAGCACTTCTACAATATAACTGTAATCTGGGCGCTGTTTAATGCTGTTATCTAAAATACCCGAGATGATATTGGCATGAATCTCCACCCCAGGGTAATTGCCTTGCACAGGCGTTGCCCGCAAATCAAGCAGCCCAGCAGCAGTAGTACCAATTAACACGATTTTATTTTTTAGCACCTCTGGGCGCACTTTATTATGCAGCACATCGGTTGCGGAAACATATTGAAAGCTATTTTGCACGCCGCGATACGGTATTAATGCAGCTACCTCATCATCGACAGGCACGCGTTTATCAGCCAATTGTAGATATTCTATTACTGAATAACCGTTGCCAACGCCATTCGTTGCAAAGTGAAATCGCATTGGCGCATTTTGCAAATAAGCGCGCGCAACTGCCAATGATAGCGATTGGTAATATTGATCTTTATAGTTAATTAGCATCGACACTTTGCGCGTAATGCCGTCTTCATCGGGGTTGGGGTTAAAGTGACCTGCATCCAAAGCGCTATTTTGCAATAACGCCAAATTGGCGCCAAAGCCGCTGGCCTCGGTAAAATTGATGTTTTGCTCAACCATATCGGCACTTAATGCGGCAGCTGGCAATTGGCCAACATGCTGATTATCACCACTGGTTTGAAAATAGTAGCCCAGCACTACTTTGCGATTTTTAAAGCTATTGGCCAAGCGCCCATCATAATCAAGCTGCGGTTTAATGTTATTGAGTGCGGTGTTAAAACGCGCATCATTTTTTAAATCGTGCTGTTGCAGCCACTCTAAATTTTTTAAACCCGCGCTTTCGTCTTTTTCAGCAAATACCACGTCAAAACCCAAGGTGTTAATTTCATAAGTGGTAAAAAGCTGATTGACTAACAAGGCCACTTTATCGCGCCCCCACGGCCAGCGGCCTTGTTCTAACAGACTTTTTTCATCCACATCCACAATCACAATTCGGCTATCAATCGTATTTGGCATCATGGCGCGCAGACGCACGTCGTAACTAAAGTTTTCTAGCTTTTGCACAAATTTTAACGGCACATTGTTGCTGGCATGCAACAACATCAGCGCAATAATAAGCAAGCTCAGTACAAAACTGACTCGATGTTGTTTAATGATGGAAATGAAGCGCATGAAAAGATGAATGTAAAAGTAGATTATTGGCTTAATTGTTTGATTTTAATGTTTTTTTTAACAGTTTATGCACCAGCATAAGGCATAATTGTCACCTTGGATAGCAGGTTTAAGATATGATTTCAGCATTAACAACACAATAATGATAGCGACAAAATTTATGTTGGATATTTATGACGCGACTTACGATGCACCCGTAGAAATCAGCTTAAGCGCTAAACCAACTGCCAGCATCATCTGGCTGCATGGTTTGGGCGCGGATGGCAACGATTTTGTGCCGGTGGTAAATCTGCTTAATTTGCCGCATGTGCGCTTTATTTTGCCGCATGCTTTGGTTAAAAAAGTGACCGCCAACAACGGCTATGAAATGCGCGCTTGGTACGATGTGTTTGGCTTTACGCCTGGCAGCCGCGAGGACGAAGCGGGCATTCACCAAAGCCAAGCGTATATTGAATCGCTGATTAGTAAAGAAGTAGCCCGCGGCATTCCAGCTAACCGCATTGTATTAGCAGGTTTTTCGCAGGGCGGCGCAGTGGTTTTGCAAACTGCGCTGCGCCATAAACAAGCGCTGGGCGGCGTGATGGCGCTTTCAACCTACTTGCCGCTTAAGGCGAGCTTAGAAACTGAAAAAAGTCTGTTAAATGCGCACATTCCCATTTTTATGGCGCATGGCACTAGCGATAACGTGATTGCTTTTAGCACCAATCATTTGTCTGTAGAAGTGTTAAAAGCGCAACATTACAGCATTAATTTTCACGAATATGCCATGGCGCACACGGTTAGCACGCAAGAAATTGACGATATTCGCGCATTTTTACGCAGCACATTGCATTAAGCCCCACATAAATTGATAGTAAATGCTTGATGTTTAGAAATACCGCATTTAAAAGCCGCAACTGGGGTGAGTTTTGTTAAAATCATTTTTGTATGAATTAATCTTAACATTATAATAAAACCATGATGACCGCCAAATTACAACCCGAGACCACGCCAAACTTTGAAGCCACGATTGCCGAGCTTGAAAGCATCGTTGCACAAATGGAATCGGGCAATTTGCCGCTAGATGAATCGATTAATGCCTACAAGCGCGGCGCGGCTTTATTGCAAACCTGCCAACAGTCGCTGGCCAGTGCCGAGCAACAAGTGCGCATATTAACCGAAGCGAACAAGCTGGTACCTTTTAACCCGTCTGATGATTAACAGCCAATATCAGGCAATCAACTCACCATTCAATCACATTTACTATTGCACCAGCACTCGCCATTGAACCAGCACTCGCCATTAAATCAGCAAGCAAAAGACTTTAACGCTTGGGTAAAAGATATGCAAACGCGCATGGAGCTGGTGCTTGACGCGCATTTGCCTGCGACTGCAATAATGCCTACCCGCCTGCACGAGGGCATGCGTTACGCCGCACTTGGCGGCGGCAAGCGTGTGCGCGCCTTGCTGTCCTATGCGGCGGGTGAGTTTTGCGGCGCGCCGTTGGAGCATATCGATGTACCCGCAGCATCGGTTGAGATGATTCACGCGTTTTCGCTAGTGCACGATGACTTACCGTGCATGGATGATGATGATTTGCGCCGCGGCAAACCCACCACGCACAAAGTGTACGGCGACGCGATGGCTTTATTAGTGGGCGATGCACTGCAAAGCTTGGCTTTTCAAATTATTTCGCAAGATAAATTGCTCAATAATGCAACGCAAAAGTTACAAATGTTGCATATTTTGGCTTTAGCCAGCGGCTCGCGCGGCATGGCCGGCGGCCAAGCGATTGATATTGAAAGTATTGGCATTCCGCTGACTCGCGAAGAGTTAGAACAAATGCACATTCACAAAACTGGCGCGCTGATTCGCGCGGCCGCTCTGTTGGGCGCTTACAGTGCAGACGCGCCTGATGAAGAAAAAGTCAAAGCGATTGACCATTTTGCCAAGGCGATTGGGCTGGCGTTTCAAGTGGTGGATGACATTTTAGATGCCGAGGCAGACACGCAAACTTTAGGGAAAACGGCTGGTAAAGACGCTAGAAATAATAAATCGACTTACGTGACTATTTTAGGTTTATCGGCCGCCAAACAGCTGGCCAGCGAGTTGCATGCCAACGCCATGGCCGCGCTGTCTTTTTATGGCCGCGAGGCCGATTGTTTGCGGCAATTAGCTAACTTTATTACGCAGCGTAGTTTTTAGCGTTACCTTTTTAGTAAACTCTATGTCAGCCCTACTCAATTCAATTAACTCGCCAGCCGATTTACGCAAACTTAATCGCGAAGATTTAAGCACTTTAGCAGCCGAGCTGCGCGCCTTTTTAGTTGAAAGCGTGGCCAAAACGGGCGGCCATTTGGCATCGAACTTGGGCGTGGTAGAACTCACTATTGCCCTACACACTATTTTCAACACCCCAGACGACCGTATTGTGTGGGATGTTGGCCACCAAACCTATCCGCACAAAATATTGACTGGCAGGCGCGAAGCCATGACTAACTTGCGACAACCCAATGGTATTGCGGGCTTTCCGCGTCGCGGCGAAAGTGAATACGACACCTTTGGCACTGGCCATTCAAGCACCTCAATCTCAGCCGCTTTAGGCATGGCAATTGCCGCCAAACAAGCAGGTTTAGAGCGACGCAGTGTGGCGATTATAGGCGACGGCGCCATGACAGCCGGGATGGCGTTTGAGGCGCTTAATAATGCAGGCGATATGGATGCCAACTTGCTGGTGATTCTCAACGATAACGACATGAGTATTTCTAACAATGTAGGCGCACTTAACAATTACTTAGCGCGATTACTGTCTGGCCGTTTTTATGACTCTGTGCGCCGCAGCGGCAAAAAAATGTTGGGTGGATTACCGCCTGTCAAAGAGTTTGCCAAGCGCGCAGAAGAACACGCCAAAGGCATGGTGTTACCAGGCACATTATTTGAAGAATTTGGTTTTAATTATATCGGCCCGATTGATGGCCACGATATGCCTGTTTTACTCGACACCTTGGCCAATATCCGCGATTTAAAAGGCATGCAGTTTTTACATATTGTAACGCAAAAAGGCAAAGGTTTTGAACCCGCCGAAGATGATCCGAACAAATACCACGGCGTAAGCAAGTTTGACCCTTGCAACGGCGTTTCGCACGCAACAAACGTAGCCAAAACCTATGCCCAAGTGTTTGGCGATTGGCTGGTAGATATGGCGGGCGCAGACGAAAAATTAATCGGCATTACGCCCGCTATGTGCGATGGCAGCGGCCTTAATGCATTTGCCGAGCAATTTCCAAGCCGCTATTTTGATGTGGGCATTGCCGAGCAGCACGCATTAACGTTTGCCGCGGGCATGGCCTGCGACGGTCTAAAACCTGTGGTGGCCATTTACAGCACGTTTTTACAGCGCGCTTACGATCAGCTGATTCACGACGTTGCTTTGCAAAACTTGGATGTTTTATTTGCAATTGATCGCGCAGGCTTGGTGGGCGCCGATGGCCCAACGCATGCGGGCAGCTTCGACTTAAGCTTTTTGCGCTGCATTCCCAATATTGTGATTATGGCACCGTCAGACGAAAACGAATGTCGGCAAATGTTAACAACAGGCTATTATTACCAAGGCGTGGCCGCAGTGCGTTATCCGCGCGGGTCTAGCCGCGGCGCTAGCGCTGGATTGGTAATGGACAAAAAGCTTGACACTTTGGCCATCGGCAAAGGCAAAATTTTACGCCAATTAACCAACAAAAATGCTAAAAAAGTGGCAATATTAGCCTTTGGTAGTATGTTAGCACCAGCACTGCAAGCCGCGCTGGTGCTGGATGCTACCGTAGCGAATATGCGCTTTGTAAAGCCAATAGACGTGGATTTAATAAAGCAACTGGCACAAACGCACGATTTAATCGTCACTATTGAAGAAAACGCGCTGATGGGCGGCGCGGGTGCGGCCGTGTTAGAAGCCATGCAAACGCTTAATTTACCCAAGCCCACTTTATGCTTAGGTTTGCCCGATCTATTTATCGAACATGGCGTGCATGAAACCATGTTGGCCGAGTGTGGTCTAGATAGCATTGGCATTATTGCATCGATTCAACAAAAATTAAAATTGGTTTAAACTTTAATTTTGGCGACTTGATTTTAGTCGTATTATCGCCATATATAATTAATGAAACTGTGTTAACTTAAGTTTACAAGCTTTAACGAAAGCGTATGCTATTTCATTTAACGAGCCATTCAAAATTGCACTTTAGGAACTAAAATGAATCAAGTCGTTATACCCAATCATGCACCATCTGGTCAAGTTCTGCCTGATCATGCCAGTAGCCCAATTGAAGATACGCAAAATTTGCAAGACGTGCGCCATCTAGATATTAACAAAGTGGGCATTAAGTCGATTCGCCATCCCGTTATTGTTAAAGACAAATCAGGCGGCGAGCAAAACACAGTGGCCGTTTTTGATATGTACGTGCACCTGCCGCACAACTTTAAAGGCACGCATATGTCGCGCTTTGTAGAGATTTTAAATACCAATGAACGGGCGATTTCAATAGAAAGTTTTGAGAGCATTTTGCGCGAAATGGTCACGCGTCTTGAGGCAAACTCTGGCTATGTGGAGATGCGCTTCCCCTACTTTGTCAACAAAGCTGCGCCTATTTCTGGCGTAAAAAGCCTTTTAGATTATGATGTTACCTTTATTGGTGAAATTAAAGATGACAAATTTGATATCACCGTAAAAGTGTTAGTGCCAGTGACTAGCCTGTGCCCATGTAGCAAAAAAATATCCGATTATGGCGCGCATAATCAGCGTAGCCACGTTACCGTTACTGCCTTAATTAACGATTTTATTTGGATTGAAGATATTATTACCTTGGTGGAAAAACAAGCCTCTTGCGAGCTGTATGGCTTACTAAAACGCCCAGACGAAAAATATGTGACTGAACGTGCTTACGATAACCCAAAATTTGTTGAAGATATGGTGCGCGACGTAGCAACGCAATTAAATAATGAAAAACGCATCGACAAATATATTGTTGAAAGTGAGAATTTTGAGAGCATTCACAACCATTCTGCTTACGCATTAATCGAAAATGATAAACGTAATCGGCATCAGTAATAACTAATGAAATAATAGCCATGCATAAAATATAATCTTATGGAAAATGCAGAATCAACCGCCAAGCAAAAAGCTTCTTTTTTTCAGGTACTTAAAGCTGTTTTGTGGAGTATGCTAGGCGTACGCCAACAAAAAGGCTATGAAAATGACGCCGCAAAAATCACATTAAAACAAGCGGTGATTGCAGGCATTATTGGCGGCTTTGTGTTTGTGGCAACCATACTTACGCTGGTGATGTTAGCCATTAAATACATGGGTTAGATACATTGGTTAAATGCATGGGTTAAATACACGAGTTAGCTATATGCACGGCCATCTATCGCATTAAAAAAGTTAATATGACAAAAATTGAATCGAATTCGCAAAAACCGCCATCCACCATAAAATTAATGGGGATTGTTTGTTTACGCATATTAGGTTTTCGCAAAAAGCAATTTAACGAAGACGAGTTTCAACAATTAACAGGCATTCAGGTTGGCATTGCTTGTATTTTTGCTTTACTGGGCTTTACTGCAATCTTAGCCATGTTATCTATACTTGCCGTAAAAACAATGAGTTAACAATCAGTTAGATTTATTTTTCAGTAATCTTTAAAAAGAAAGCAGGTTTAATATGTCTGTTGCAAAAGTGATTGAAATTATTTCCTCAAGTAAAAAAAGTTTTGAAGATGCTGTTATACAAGGCGTGGCCAAAGCCGCAGACTCGTTGCATGACATTACAGGCGCTTGGGTAAAAGAGCAAAGTGTAAAAGTAATCAACGGAAGAGTAACTGAATACCGGGTCAATTTGAAAGTGACATTTGTGCTAAAAGATGCGGTTAAATCTACCGTAAAAGCTAAAAAGAAATAAGTTAAATTAAAAAACGGGCTAAAAAAGCCCATTTTTTATTGCCGAAACCATAAGCACATACCAAGTTTAATATTTTTTACTCAGCGTTAAAATAGAATTCTCGTTTTTCATGCTCATGTGATTTAACGCGGTCATTCCCAATAAAACGACAGGCGGCGATCCGCCCTCATTCACGGTAGCTTCTACATTATTGAGTACGATGGTACCGATTTTAAGCGTATTAATCTTCACCAAATAGCCGCTTACGTCACCGTTGGCAGTTTGCATGATAATA
Organism: Methylotenera sp.; assembly: GCA_014378845.1. GTDB lineage: Bacteria > Pseudomonadota > Gammaproteobacteria > Burkholderiales > Methylophilaceae > Methylotenera_A. Next base: position 10,343 of record JACMNB010000034.1, read on the forward strand.
CGCTCGCCTTTTTCATAATCAATTTTAGCAAATTTTGCATCGCCGCTATTGAGTGCTACTGTCGTTGCGCCAGTATCTACAACGTATTTAAGACTGGCTCCATTGATACTCAAATTGCCAAAATAATGCCCCGCTTGATCAGCATATAAACTGACTGGCGCATTGTTTTGTGGCGCGTTACCGCCTGCAATCGAAGCGGCTTGCCCCATCCGCAAGGTTTGTTGTTTACCTTCCACCAAAAAAGTAGCCGATTCGCTAGTGGCAGAAATCAGCTTGACGCCGCTTTTGGTTTGGCCTGCCGCAATGGTTTGCGGCGCACTGCCGTTAATAGCAACCACGGCTTTATTGCTAAACAAACCGACCACGTTAAGTTGCGTGCCAGCCAGAGCTGGCGCGGCTAACAGGCATATTGCAACACTTAAAAAAACCTTAATTTTCATATAAATCCTTTAACTAAACATGCCCGCACGGCCATGCGTTTGCGTTAATTTTAACCCGAATGCTATCACGATAAAGCCTATTAACGGAAATATGGCGGCCAATAAAAATGTGGTTTCGCCGCCTAAATATTGTAGCGCATATCCGCCAGTAAGCCCGCCGATTGTGCCGCCCACGCCATACGCCACGCTATTGTAAATGGCTTGGCCTTTAGACTGATGTCGGCCATTAAAAAACTGCGTAATCACCTCAACCGAAGCGGCGTGAAAGCTGCCAAAGGTGGCGGCGTGCAAAGCTTGCGCGAATAATAACAAAAGCAAGTGATCTACTGCAACGCCTATCAACGCAAAACGCAGTACCGCCAACGCCAAACTAGTCAGCATAATATTTTTTAAGCTAAAACGCGCCATCATTTTCGGCATCAGCATAAAAATCACAATCTCGCAGATAACCCCGAGCGACCACAGCAGACCGATGACTTTTTTGCTGTAACCATGCTGCGCTAAATAAATCGAGTAAAAGTTATACAAGACGCCATGCGCCGTCACCATTAGCGCGCAGCCTAGTAGTAAAGCAATCACAGTTGGATTTTTTATAATCGTTAAAAATGAAAAATGATCATCCTCGTGCGGTGCGATGGTGGCCTCTGGCAGCTTAAAAGTAAGCGCAAATAAAAGTATTTGCACGCCCAGCAAAAACCACAACAAACTTTGAATGCCATACGCATCAATCGCAAAACCCAACATAACCGAAGCGACTATAAAGCCAAGCGAGCCCCACATACGGATTTTGCTGTAATGGCCGTTGGTGGTGGCTAAATGCGCCAACGTGAGCGATTCAGAAAGCGGCAATGTAGAGCTCGTGAACAGGCTTAACGCCGCCATCACAAAAAAAAGCCAAAAGAAACCATGCGCCCAAAACACTGCTGTAAACCCAAGCAAGCCAAGCAGCGCAGTTAATCGAATCCACTTAACGCGCTGCTTGGTGTGATCCGCCAGCCAGCCCCACAAATTGGGCGCAAAAATACGGCTAATTTGAAACAGCGACATGAGAATGCCAATATCCGCCGCTGAGAAATGCTCTGACTGCAAATACAAACCCCAATATGGCACAAACGCACCTACAAAAAAGTAGTAAACGAAGTAAAAGCGGGAAAGGTTGAAGTGTAGCGCGTGGCTCAAAATGGGAATTTTTAGGTTAATTTAGTTTTGCTTAAATCTACCTACTCCGTTATTCCCGCGAAGGCGGGAATCCAGTAAGTGGTAAAAAAAAATGGACTCCCGCCTGCACGGGAATAACGAACTTTGCTGTTTTATGAGGCCTTTGCACGAAAGAAAGTGCGGCTAACAATAGTGAAGATTACAACAACCCGTCATTCTGAGCAACGCGAAGAATCCATGCAACTTGATGAGATGACTGGATTCTTCGCGTTGCTCAGAATGACGGTGTTGGGTGGTTTTTTGAATATTGAACCAGTTTCTGGCAGGTTTTTAGTTTGTACAAACGTCTCTATGTAACAATTATTATTCAATTTGGGGAATCTTAGAAACCACATCCGCATTTTGCGCACGGTTTCTTAGGGCATGATCCATCAACACAATCGCCAGCATCGCCTCGGCAATCGGCGTGGCGCGCACGCCTACGCATGGGTCATGCCTGCCAGTGGTTTGCATCTCAACCGCATTCCCCGCTTGGTCAATACTGCGGCGTGGCTGCGGAATGCTAGAAGTGGGCTTTAGCGCAATATTCACGCGGATATCTTGGCCCGTCGAAATGCCGCCCAACATGCCGCCTGCATGATTAGTGACAAAGCCTTGCGGCGTCATTTCATCCGAATGCTCACTGCCGCGCTGGCTTACCGCAGCAAAACCTGCGCCAATCTCCACGCCCTTTACTGCATTAATACTCATCATGGCATGTGCGATGTCGGCATCTAGCCTATCGAATACAGGCTCACCCCATCCGACAGGGCAGCCTTCGGCTACTACAGTAATGCGTGCGCCAACAGAATCGCGCTCTGCGCGGATTTTATCTAAATACGCTTCTAATTCGGGCACCACGTCAGCGTTGGGCGAAAAAAATGGGTTATCGTTAACGCAATCCCATGTTTTAAAAGGGATTTTAATTTCGCCAAGTTGGCTCATATAACCGCGCACAGTTACCCCAAATCGCTCATAAAGCCACTTTTTTGCAATGCCGCCAGCCGCCACGCGCACCGCGGTTTCTCGCGCACTGCTGCGGCCGCCACCGCGATAATCACGCACCCCGTATTTTTGCGCATAAGTGTAATCGGCATGGCCTGGGCGAAACGTATCCATTATTTTGCTGTAATCTTGGCTGCGCTGATCGGTATTACGAATCAACAAACCAATCGGCGCGCCCGTGGTTTTGCCTTCAAACACCCCAGATAAAATCTCTACAGAATCGGCCTCTTGGCGCTGCGTCACATGGCGCGAAGTGCCAGGTTTACGCCTATCTAAATCAATCTGCAAATCCTCTGCACATAAACTTAAACCTGGCGGGCAGCCATCAACCACGCCGCCAATGGCCGCCCCGTGTGATTCGCCAAATGAAGTTAAGGTAAAAAGTGTGCCAATTGTGTTGCCAGACATGGTTAATCTCTATAGTTTTAATTGAAAGCGGGTTAATTTAGTGCCGGTTAATTTTGAATGATTTTACCACAAGGCTTGAATGGTGATTTTAGTTATAAAAACTTCAGGCCAAAGTTCTGGCAAGCTGCCAGCTTAGTAATAAATTTGCCAGCTAGTTTAATGGTTAGCTAGATTATTTTAAGCTGAGCTTTCAGTTAATTTAACGATCGATAGGCGCTTTGTTTCACTTCTTCGCAGCGCTCAAGTGGAACTGCAAAAAAGTTGGTGCTTAATCTTGGGTAAATATGGCAATCAATAAAGCCACCTAGTGTCATGCCAACGCATGAATGAGCGAGCCTTGTAGGAATGACCAGCGCATAATCAATTTTTTCAAAAAAATTGTACAAAGCTTCTTTGGCCAAGTCTAACCCATCTGGGCTTGGCCCACTTTCAAACATAATAATTGGGCGGCAACGCGCAATAACAGCAGTCGCGCCGCAAAGTACACTTAGCTCTGCGCCTTCTACATCAATCTTAATCACATCAACGTTGTCAGCTGTTATTAAATCGTCTAGCTTTTTAATTGTGACTTTAATTTCTTCAATCAAATCTTTACTTTTTTTATCCGGGATAAGTAGCGAGCTGTAACCAGATTGGGTGCGATTAACGTAAAAAATGGCTTCTGCCGATGCTTCGCCTACCGCACATTGATGAATGACTATGTTTGGAAAGTGTTTTTTTAATTGAACAACTTTTTGCGGAATCGCTTCCACCGCAATAATGTTGACTGTGGGTAGCAAATATTGCACTTTGCCGATAATAGAGCCAATATGCGCGCCAATATCAATAAAAGTTGCGTTGGGCTTGCAAATAGAAGTGACAAGCTTTGTTGCCAATTGATTATTGGCAGCCTCGCCAACCACTTTAGGCAAAAAAAGCGCTTTATACAATATCTCAAATGTATCTCTAATTGCAAACAACATGCGGCCAATTGAATTACCAACAAAATATTGTTTAATCAAAACCTACCCCTATTATGTAGTTATTATTTAATTATCTATTGCAAGATAACATATTGCAAACTTAACAAGCAATAGCCTAAATGGTGCAAGCTTTTTAAGCCTTGACTTTTTATCCGTTTATAATTGCCTAAACTTACATACACGCTTAGAATTATATCTATACAAGGCCCTTGATCCACTGCGTGTAAACCTGTTTGGCCACTTTTTGCAGAAAAAATAGGTGCAACGGCAACTCTTGTTGCATCGCCTCTGCTTGTTGCAAAGCAGGGCTGGCGGCTGATTCACTTAATTCTTGCGCGCCTTCTTCGCACCATTTTTGCACCATTTCTGCGGTCATTTCTATATGCGTTTGAAACGCGAGATGCTTGCCAATACTCCAAGCTTGATGTTGACAATAAGGGCTGGCAAGCAGATGCGTCGCGCCCTCTGGCAGGCTAAAAGTTTCGCCGTGCCAGTGAAAAGCGTTAAAGGATTGAATGCTGCCAAACCAGGTTTTGGCGGCTGCGTTTTGACTGACTATGACCTCTCCCCAGCCGATTTCTTTTACTGTATTTTGGGTAATGGTTGCACCAAGTGCTTTGCTGATAAATTGGCCGCCCAAACAATGCCCAAGCACCGGAATGTCGTTGTCAATCGCCTCACGAATTAAGGCTAAAATTGGCGCTATCCAAGGTAAATCATCGTTCACGCTCATTGGCCCGCCCATTAACACCACGCCGCTGTAACCCAGTATGGATGCGGGTGCTGGCTTGCCTTCATCTATCTCGTGCAGCTGCCAAGGGATGTTTTGCGCGTTTAAAAAGTCGCCCAAATAACCCGCGCCTTCGCGTTCTAAAAATCTAAAAATAATGATGGATTTCATAGGTTGTTGAGTCATAGCGTTTTGTAAGATCCGTTTTCTAAATTGTCGATTGTATAACTGCCAATAGCGTAACGAATTAAGCGTAAAGTAGGAAAGCCTATATTAGCCGTCATACGGCGCACTTGGCGATTTTTGCCTTCTGTAATTTTAATTTCTAGCCAAGTGGTGGCAATATTTTTTCGCTCGCGAATCGGCGGGTTACGCGGCCACAAATTGGCTGGCTCTGCAATCACCCGCGCAACAGCGGGTTTGGTCACAAAATCGCCTAAATCTAAACCTATTTTCAAATTATTGAGGTCGGCATCAGTTGCCGAGCCTTCGACTTGCGCCCAATAGGTTTTGATTTCTTTATAGGTAGGATCGCTTATTTTGTGTTGCAAAACGCCATCATCGGTTAAAATAAGCAAACCTTCAGAATCAGTATCTAAACGCCCAGCCGCATAGACTTTGGGGATATTAATGTAGTCTTTTAAACTGGGGTGTTTCTCGTGCGGGCTAAATTGGCACACCACATTAAACGGCTTGTTAAATAAAATAAGCATATAAGTTGTTGAATAGTATATATTTAATCAATTAGGAAATTCTTAAATGGTAGCAAATGCATCAAAAATTATTGCCCCTGCCGGCGAAAAAATTACCGTTAATGCCGACAACTCGCTAAACGTGCCAAATAATCCCATTATCCCATTTATTGAGGGTGATGGCATAGGCGCCGATATTACGCCACCGATGCAAAAAGTGGTGGATGCGGCGGTGAATAAGGCCTATGGAGCAACGCGGAAAATTGCATGGATGGAAGTTTTTGCGGGCGAAAAGGCTGTTAAAACATACGGCAAAGATAAAGATGGCAAAGACAGCTGGCTGCCTCTCGAGACGATGCAAGCGGTGCGCGATTATGTGGTTTCAATTAAAGGGCCGCTGACTACGCCTGTGGGCGGCGGCATTCGCTCCCTTAATGTCACATTACGCCAAGAGCTTGATTTATATGTTTGTTTACGCCCAATCCAGTATTTTACGGGCGTGCCTAGCCCAGTCAAACATCCTGAAAAAACCGATATGGTAATTTTTAGAGAAAATACCGAAGATATTTATGCGGGCATTGAATGGGCAGCGGGCACAGACGAAGCCGCAAAAGTGATTCAATTTTTAAGCGATATGGGCATGCGCAAAAAAATTCGCTTCCCTGATAATTGCGCGATTGGCATAAAGCCAGTGTCGCCAGAAGGCAGTAAGCGACTGATTCGTAAGGCCATTCAGTATGCCATTGATAATAATCGCAAAAGCGTCACCATCACCCACAAAGGCAACATCATGAAGTTCACCGAAGGTGGCTTTAGAGATTGGGGCTATCAAGTGGCTAAACAAGAGTTTGGCGCGGTAGAAATTGATGGTGGCCCTTGGTTAATGCTTCCAAATAATATTGTGATTAAAGATTGCATCGCTGACGCATTTTTACAAGAAATTTTGCTACACCCTGCTGATCATGACGTGGTTTGCGCCACCAATTTAAATGGCGATTACATGAGCGACGCGCTAGCCGCGCAAGTGGGCGGCATCGGCATTGCGCCTGGGGCCAATTTAAGCGATACCGTTGCCATGTTTGAGGCCACACACGGCACCGCACCAAAAATTGCAGGTAAAAATCTGGCTAATCCTAGCTCAGTTATTTTGTCGGCGGAGATGATGCTGCGCCACATGGGCTGGCTGGAAGCCGCGGATTTAGTGCTTGCTGGCGTGAGTAAGGCGATTATTTCAAAACGTGTAACGGGCGATTTTGCTAGCCAAATGGAAGGCGCAACGCAAGTTGGTACGGCCGAATTTGCTGATGAAATTATCGCGAATATGTAACCCAAGATTTGGTTTAGTTAAACATTTTGTAATCAAAAAAATGGCTCGCACTGCGAGCCATTTTAATTTTATGTTTTGAATCAGTATTAATTTTCTATACTTAACCAATTACCTAAAGCATTATGCGCTTTGAATATTAGAAGCTTGCTTGCCTTTTGCGCCATCTGTTACGTCAAAGCTCACGCGCTGACCTTCTTTAAGACTTTTGTAACCTGCCTCTACAATTGCTGAAAAATGCGCGAACAAATCATCGCCGCCATCATCTGGCGTTACAAAACCAAACCCTTTTGAATCGTTAAACCATTTTACAGTACCAAGTGCCATCTTTTAAATCCTTACAAAAAAACGAATAAAATTACCAGCGCAAGCGCCCCAAAAAGGTAAAATTTACAGAATAACAATTCTTAAAATTTGATTACCTAAGACGCTTTTATAGGGTACAAACTGGTTAAAGTCAAGCATGTTGCCGCTTGTGTTGTTTAAATGGCAACCAATGGTATTGTTTTAAGTTAAAGGTTGTTAAAAGCCATGCATTTTCTTTACAAAAAAATACTAAAAGTGCATTATTACAAGACGCAAAAGTTAGTCTGTAAATGAATACAAAGTCGTTTAAGTACAGTGGTTTATACAGCAAAAATTAAAAACAAGATTAACAATTTTATTCAATATTAGTTTGACGTAAGTGGATGATCAATGGCTACAGCTACAGCTACAATTAAATTAAGTGGTCTTGCCAGAATTTTGGTGCAAGAGAATTTGCTATCGGAAGTGGAAGCAATTGCAATTCAAACGCAGGCAAATATCGTTAAAGCACCATTTATTACGCAGGTGATTGCCACTAAAAAAGTTTCTGCCGAAAAAATTGCGGAAACCACATCTCGTTCGTTTGGGTTTCCCTATTTTAATTTGGATGTATTCAACTCAGATTACTTGCCCGCTAAATCAATTGACTTAAAATTGATGCAAGCCAACCGCGTGATTGGTTTGCAAAACCACAATAATATTTTATTTGTCGCGATTTCTGACCCTACCAATTTGCATGCGCTTGATAGTGTGCAGTTTCAAATGGGCATGACACTATCGCCAGTGGTGGTGGAGGACGACAAGTTGGGTCGTTGGATTGATAAAATAGCCGAATCTAAAGATGTATCAATGTCTTCGATGGATATGGACGGCGATTTTGACTTGGACATTGGCATGGGCGAAGTGGAGCCAGAAGCCGATAACACACAAGAAGTGGACGATGCGCCTGTTGTTAAATTTTTGAATAAAATGCTGTTAGATGCGATTAATATGGGCGCGTCTGACTTACATTTTGAACCTTATGAAAAGTTTTACCGCATTCGTTATCGGGTTGATGGCATATTAAGAGAAATTGCCCAGCCGCCATTGGCCATTAAAGATAAGCTTGCCTCGCGCATCAAAGTGATCTCTAGTTTAGATATATCTGAAAAGCGCATTCCGCAAGATGGCCGTATGAAGTTGGTGCTATCTAAAACCCGCACCATTGATTTTCGCGTGAGTACGCTACCGCTGATTCATGGCGAAAAAATTGTGATGCGTATTTTGGATCCGACAAGCGCCACATTGGGCATTGAAGCGCTGGGTTACGAGCCGCTGCAAAAAGAACGTTTATTGAGCGCGGTTAGCCGGCCGTATGGTTTGGTGTTGGTGACTGGGCCGACGGGTTCTGGCAAAACGGTTTCGCTTTATACTTGCTTAAATATTTTAAATAATCCCAGTGTTAATATAGCGACCGCTGAGGACCCGTGCGAGATTCCGCTGGCTGGCATTAATCAAGTAAACGTCAATGACAAGCAAGGCTTGACCTTTGCGGTGGCACTAAAATCGTTTTTACGGCAAGATCCTGACATCATCATGATTGGTGAGATTCGCGATTTAGAAACTGCC
>JACMNB010000035.1 GCA_014378845.1 Methylotenera sp.
GTTTATCCATATGATAAGGCGACGCGTTTAGCGACAACAAAATTTGCGCTCCCGCTTGCGAAGCTTGCAACGCTGGCGGTCCTTCCCAGCCATCGGCACAAATAATCACGCCAAACTTTGTGCCGCAGTGCGTAAAAACCAAAGGCGCAAAGCCTGCTTCAAAATAACGTTCTTCATCAAACACGCCGTAATTGGGTAAACATTGTTTGTGATAAGTAGCAACGATTTTGCCGTTTTCGATGACAGAAGCAGCGTTATATAGCTTGCCAAATTCTTGGTGCGGATGACCAATTAATAAGGTGATACCAGAAACCTGCTCTGCAAGCCTTGCCAATGCTCGCTCGCAGGCCGCGTTAAAATCGTCGCGAAATAATAAATCTTCTGGCGGATAGCCGCATAGCGCAAGTTCTGGCGTGATGATTAAACTTGCGCCAGCCAGTTTTGCACGCCTGGCATAGTCAATAATTTTGTCTGCATTGCCAGCAATATCGCCAACAATGCAATTAATTTGTGCCAGCGCGATTTTCAACATGGGCTTTTCATAAAGCGTTAGTAAGTGCCGCCCGCATCTTTTAATAAATTCACAATCTGCGTATTGCCTTTTTTAAGCGCGTAAACATATGGCGTTAGCCCATATTTATCACGCGCTTTCAAATTGGCTTTGTTAGCCAGTAACAATTTTACGAGTTGTAAAGAGCTTGTATCCACAGCCAGCTGCAATAAAGGTGTGCCTTGCGAATCTTTATGATTAACATCGGCGCCATTCGCAACCAAGCTTTGGGCGATTGGTACTTGAGATTTTTTAACCGCCCAAGTTAGCGCAGTCCAGCGCGATTGATCAATATCGTCAACAATGGCGCCATGTGCCAACAGGAAATTGACGGCGTCATTATGGCCTTCGCGCACTGCGTACATCAGCGCAGTTGCGCCTTGTTTGTCGTGTGTATTGGCATTTGCACCTTGCGAGATGAGTGAATTAATGGTTGGCACATCACCACTTTTTGCGGCGTACATGAGCGCTGTTTTGCCGTCATCGGCCTTGGCGTTAGCATCCATGCCGTGTTTAATCATTAAATTTACCACTTCAGAATAGCCCGAGGTTGACGCCATGCCAAACGCGCTCCAGCCGCTTTCATCACGTATTTTTGGGTCTGCGCCGCTAGAAAGCAGCACTGTCACCGTTTTAACATGATTTTTACGCGCAGCAAACATGAGTGCAGTCCAGCCACCTTTGTCTTTGGCGTTGATGTCGGCGCCTTTTTTTAGCAACGCCGTGACCACATCAGTGCGGTCTTTGCGCGCCGCGTACATCAGCGCAGTAATGTCGTCGGCATCTTTGGTGTTTGCGTCCGCGCCGCTTTGCAGCATGGCGTTGACTGTAGCCAAATCACCCCGAGCAGACGCGGTTAGCAGGTAAGGAATATCCTCCGCAAAACTTATGGAGCTTATGCACAGTGCCAGCAAAATAATGAGTTTTTTCAATTTGCCTGCTTTCTATTTACGGCTTTCTATATATGGCTTTATATTCTAGAGCTATCTAGCTAACGGCTCGCTAGTTTACGGCTTTATTTTTAATTGCATGCGCCTGTATTGCCTGGATGAGTGCTTCACCCAAACCAGCGGGCGAGCTGGCCACCACGCAACCTGCGTTTTCTAGCGCTTTAATTTTATCTTCCGCGCGTCCAGCACCGCCTGAGATAATGGCCCCAGCATGCCCCATACGCTTGCCTGCTGGCGCGGTTAAGCCTGCAATATAGGCGGCTACTGGCTTGGTAACAAAGTGCTTAATAAAATCTGCGGCCGCTTCTTCATCGCTACCACCAATTTCGCCCACCATAATAATCGCTTCAGTTTCAGGGTCTGCTTCAAACAGTGTTAAGCACTCAATAAAGTTTAGACCTTTAATAGGGTCGCCGCCAATGCCCACGCAAGTGGTTTGACCTAACCCGAGCGCAGTGGTTTGATGCACCGCCTCATAAGTGAGCGTGCCAGAGCGCGAAACCACTCCAACTTTTCCTCTTAAGTGGATACTGCCAGGCATAATGCCAATTTTGCATTCATCTGGCGTAATAATACCTGGGCAATTGGGGCCGATTAATTTAGCGCCGTTGGCCAGTAATGCGCTTTTAATATTAAGTGCGGCTTTGATGTTAAGCATATCGAGAACAGGAATGCCTTCTGTAATGCACACAATCAGCGCAATACCTGCATCGGCAGCTTCTAAAATGGAATCGGCGGCAAACGGCGGCGGCACGTAAATGACGCTGGCATTGGCTTGTGTTTCGCGCACCGCTTCACGCATGGTGTTAAATACCGGCAAGTTTAAATGCAACTGGCCGCCTTTGCCAGGTGTAACACCGCCGACCATATTTGTGCCGTAAGCCAGCGCTTGCTCGCTATGAAACGTGCCTTGTTTGCCAGTAAAACCTTGGCAAAGTACGCGTGTGTTTTTGTTGATTAATATGCTCATAATTATTTTTTTCTAAAAATCATTTTTTGCCGCAGATGAACGCTGATACACGCCAATAAAAACAGATGAAAACTTTATTCAATTACAAAAAACAATACTAAAAATTTTAATTTCCGCCAGTTGCAATTTGCAATGTCAAACATTAACGCTTCAAAACTGCTTTTATAGGCGTGTACCTGCGTTCATCTGCGGCTAATTTGGGTTTTAATTGGAAACAGCTGCCACAGCTTGCTTAGCTGCATCGGTTAAATTTTCTGCCGAGATAATATTTAAGCCACTTTCACGCAGCATTTGTTTGCCTAAATCTACATTGGTGCCTTCTAAACGCACCACAACATGAATCGTTAAACCAATATCTTTTACTGCCGTAATAATGCCTTCGGCAATAATATCGCAGCGCATAATGCCGCCGAAAATATTCACTAAAATGGCCTTAACGTTGCTATCAGCTAGAATAATTTTAAAGGCTTTTGTCACCGTTTCTGCAGATGCGCCGCCGCCCACATCTAAAAAGTTAGCTGGCATGCCGCCATGCAGCTTGATTAAATCCATCGTCGCCATCGCCAGCCCAGCGCCGTTAACCATGCAGCCAATATTGCCGTTAAGCGCGATGTAGTTTAGCCCAGCATGATGCGCGACTGCTTCTTTGGCATCGTCTTGCGACCAATCGCGTAGCTCGGCCAAGGTTTTTTGGCGATAAAGCGCGTTGTCATCCACTGTCATTTTGCAATCCAGCGCAACCAATTTGCCATCAGTCGTGACAATTAACGGGTTGATTTCCAGCAATGCTAAATCATTCTCTTTAAACAGCTTGTATAAGCCTTTTGCTAGCTTAGAGAACGCAGCAACTTGATCGCCTAATAAATCTAATGCAAAAGCCAAATTACGCGCTTGATAATCAACTAGACCGTTTAGCGGATCGCACACTTCTTGCAAAATTTTGCTGGGTTGCGTTGCAGCAATTTCTTCAATATCCATGCCGCCTGCGCTTGATGCAATCACTACAATCCGCTCCAAAGTACGGTCAACCAACATCGACAAATAAAGCTCGCGCGCAATTGGCAAGGTTTGCTCAACCAGCACCTGATGCACAGGTTGTCCATCTGGGGCATTTTGGTAAGTGATTAAGTGCTTGCCAAGTAACGCGCTAGCCACAGATTGCGCCTCTTGCGCTGATTTTATCAGCTTTACGCCACCGGCTTTGCCACGCCCGCCAGCATGCACTTGGGCTTTTATCACCCAAGCACTACCACCAATTTCTTTAGTGGCTGCTGCTGCGGCCTCTTCAGATTGCACAACTTCACCAACAGGCGTTGTGATGCCATAGTGTTGCAATAAATGTTTCGCTTGATATTCGTGTAAATTCATTCGCTTAGGTATTCAGTTGAGCTATAGACAAAGAGGCTAATTCATATTAGTTTAGATATTAATGCCAATTATATTTCAAAACAGGAACGACTTCTTTGTCTGTTCAAAATAATCCTCAAAAATCCGCTACCAGATTGCATTTTTTAGATGGTTTGCGTGGCATGGCTATACTTTTAGTGATTTTTTATCATGCTTATGCAGACTGGCCAACGCAACATCCCTATCAATTTCAGTATGGACATTATTTTAAGTATGGTGAATATGGGGTTCAACTCTTTTTCTTGATCTCTGGCTTCGTTATTGCCATGTCATTAGAAAATAGTAAGAGTTTTGGCAGTTTCATGTATAAGCGCTGGATAAGGCTTTTTCCTGCGATGTTGATTGCGACTATATTGATAATGGTTACTGCACCTTTATTAAACGCTCGGCCAGGCGGCGTTCCAAAAATTGCTGACATCATTCCAGGGCTATTTTTTATTAAAACCGATTTATTGAATCTTTTTTTTAATAATAAACTTTATGAGCTTGAGATTAGTTTTTGGACATTATTTGTAGAAGTTAAATTTTATATACTATCGGGGCTTTTATATTTTCTACTAGGGCAAAAAAAAATGATTATTGCCATTGTTCTTATGTTTTTGAGTAGTGTTGTATTTGACACAGTTAGAGCAAATTTGCCTGCTGATACGGAAGCTCTTCTATCGAACTCAGTTAATAATCTTGATTTCCGTCATTATGGTTGGTTTGCGGCAGGCATGCTATCTTATCTTTATTACATCAGCAAAAAGCTTTTTTATATACTGGCTGCGCTACTAATAGCGCTACTAGCGGCTAGAAATTTAAATGGATTTCTATCAATGTCTATGTTGTTTGGCTCTGCGATCGTGCTTGTTTTTATGATGTCTTTGATAAACCCGTTTGTGCAAAAAATATTGTCGAATAAACCGTTCATGTTTTTTGGTTTTATTAGCTACCCACTATATTTGATCCATGACAAGGCAATGGTTTCTATGATCAATCAAATTCATAATCAATTTACTTACATGCTAGGTTATTTGTTGCCAATTTTGCCAATTATTGTAGTCATCATTGTGGCGTGGTTAATTGCGAAGTTTTTAGAACCGATAACAAAAAAGCTGATCAAGCAATTGCTGTCGTATAAATTGGTTAACTTACGTCAAAAATTAGATTAGTATTAAATATCTGTAATTAAACATCAATAAATAAATTTCTATAAAAATTCATTCAGGAGAAATGGCATGGCAACAGCATCACAAACACTTCGCGAAGTTACTGGCATGGGCTTTGATTATGCAGGGCTTAAAAACTCAGCATTAATCATGGTCGATTGCCAAAATACTTATCGTCACGGCGTTATGCAGCTGACTAATGTAGAGCCTGCCATTGTTGAGGCGCAAAAATTACTGCAAATGGCACGTGATTTAAAGGTGCCGATTATTCATATTCAGCATGATGCTGGCGTTGGCTCGCCATATGACATAACGGCTGAAATTGGTGCAATCTCAGATGAAGTAGCACCCAAAAATGGTGAGGCGGTGGTCGTCAAAAATTACCCTAACGCTTTTTGGCATACTAATTTAGAAGCACAATTAAAATCGCTAGGCATAGAAAATGTGGTAATTGCAGGCTTTATGACGCATGTTTGCATTAATTCTACTGCGCGCGGCGCGTTTAATTTGGGCTTTAAACCCACCGTTATTGCCAGTGCGTGCGCTACCCGCAGTTTAGTAGGCCCGCAAGGCAAGGTGATTGAAGCGCAAACCATGCACGACAGCGCATTGGCGGCAGTGCGCGATTTATTTGCAGTGGTGCTGGATGATGTGGCGAGTTTAAAAGCTTGACTATAAAGCGTTTTAATGTAGAAACCCGCTATTCTGATATGGCGGTTTTTAACGGTGTGGCGTATTTGGCAGGGCAGGTCGCCAATGATTTAAGCCAAGATATTGGCGGCCAAATGCGCGAAGTTTTAACCATGATTGATGCGCTGCTCGTGCAAGCCAATTCTGATCAATCGCGCATATTAATGGCCACTATTTACCTCGCCGATTTAGCCGATTACGCAGGCATGAACGATGTGTGGGATGCGTGGGTACGTAATATACACGGCCACGCACCGCCGCGCGCTACTGTGCAAGTCAAGCTTGCCAACGTGCAATATAAAGTTGAAGTAGTGATTACGGCCGCGCAAAATAGCGTTTAATTCTTTTTACCAGACTGGCTCGCGGTAAGTCTTGCTTTCAACAACTGCCTTACACTTGGCGCTGAAAATACGAGCCGATCTAAGCTAGCATGTAAGCATGAAGTAAGTTGGCGAGCCTATTATGTTTAACTTTGGTTAATCTAAGGGTGTCAATATGTCAGAAGAAGAGTTTGAAGTGCGCGGCCCGCATGAAGCAATATTAGAAGGCGGAGAGAGCGAAGTTGATTCATTTTCAAGCAAAATTGCGGTTGCCACAGCAGTGTTGGCAACTGTAGGTGCGTTTTTTAGTTATCAAGCTGGGTCAACCCAAAACGAAGCAGCCATGTTTAAAAACGATGCTGCGATTAAAAAAACAGAAGCTGCCAACCAGTGGAATTTTTATCAGGCAAAAAGTAATAAAGAAAATCTAGCAGAAATTGCCTTACTTTTACCCAGTGCAGATCAAGAAAAATATAAAAAATCGATTGAGCGGTATAACGGTGAGAAAAAAGACATTAAGAAAGAAGCCGAGGGCTTAGAGGCTGAATCTAAAGGCTTTGATGTACAATCTGAAGCCACCATGCACGTGCATCATCGTTGGGCGATTGCCATGACCCTTATTCAAATTGCCATTTCTTTGGCTGCCATTACTTTGCTTACACGCAAAAAATCGTTATCAATTGGTGTGGCAGCAATGGCTGGCGGTGGTTTTGTTTTTGCCATGCTGGCTTTATTACACATTTAACCAAAATCATTTTAAATTAAGCAATAAACTTAAATTTAATTCAGGAGAGCATACATGTTTAATATGGCAGTTCCATGGTGGGAGTTAGTGCTGCGCGGCATTGCGGTCTATACCTTTTTAATTTTTATCTTACGCATCTCTGGCAAGCGCCAAATTGGGCAAATGGCGCCATTTGATTTGGTGATGCTGCTGATCTTATCCAATGCGGTGCAAAACTCAATGAACGGCGGCGATAATTCTCTAATAGGCGGCTTGTTGATTGCAGGCGTACTAGTGGGTATTAATTTTTTGGTTGGTTTCGCCACTTTTAAAAGCAAAAAAGTGGAGGAATTTATTGAAGGCCGCCCGCAAGTTGTGATTCATAATGGTGTAATATATGAAGAAGTAATGGCAAAATACCAAATTAGCCATCACGAGCTAGATGCCGCCTTACGTAGATCGGGCTGCGAGCATGCTGGCAATGTACGCTGCGCAATGATAGAAAATACTGGCGCAATTAGTGTGATTGTAAAATAGTTCTGCTGCATTAATTTTGTTCGGGCATGGCATCAAGTACTGTCTGCAAGCCTATTAAACGTTGTTTTTATTGAATAAAATTTACAAAAGGAGATTTAAACATGCACATTATTTGGACTATTTTAATCGGTTTTGTCGCTGGGTTAATCGCTAAAGCAATTATGCCGGGTGATAACAATCCTAGCGGATTTTTTCTAACGGCTTGTATTGGTATTGCTGGCTCAATCGCGGCAACTTATTTAGGGCGCATGCTAAATTTTTATCAAGAAGGCAGTTCAGCAGGATTTATCGGGGCAGTTATCGGCGCCATCATTTTATTGGCTATTTATCATATGGCTACAAAAAAGTAATTTATTTACTTTAATTGACATTTTATTTTAGGAGAGCATCATGGCATTTGATTTGGGTGGTTTACTACAACAATATTTAGGCGGCAATGCACCATCGGCTACAGATACACAAGCGCATTTTGATGAGGTTGCACAAAATGCAGCGCCCAGCACCTTAAGCAAAGGTTTATCGGCCATGTTTCATTCGGATCAAACGCCGCCGTTTAGTCAAAGTGCGTCGCAAATGTTCGGTCAGGCAGACCCGAATCAGAAAGCGGGAATGCTTAATCAACTGATTGCTGGCATGGGCCCTGCTGTATTGGCTTCATTACTCAGCGGCGCGGGCGGCGCGGCCATTGCCAGTGTGTTGGGCAAATCGACAACAACTACAGATGCAACGATTACCCCAGAGCAAGCTGCACAACTAAGCCCAGAGCAAGTGCAACAAATGGCGGATCATGCGCAGCAAAATAACCCCAGCATTGTGGATCACATGAGTGATTTTTATGCCCAGCACTCTGGCTTAATCAAGACTTTAGGCGGCGCGGCGTTAGCAATTGCATTGGCTAAAATGGCCAATAACAATAAGGGCGCATAATTCGTTTAGGCTGATTTCTGCAATCAGCCAGCTTAAAAACCAGCTTAGAAAATTAAAAAAAGGGCGCATTAAATGCGCCCTTTTTGTATTCAAGAAAAATGTTTGCAGTTATACACTGATGTTTTTTATAAATCTTGTTCCCACGCATTGCCGTAGACTTTGCCGCTGCGCGATAAGATAAACATTTGATACATGCTGGTAAACCACATAAAGGTTGAAGCTATGCTGTAGCCAATGCCGCCAATAATGGTGAAATAGGCAAAGTTTGGCGATAATTTTGTAAGCCACCAAGACATCACGTCAATAATCAAAAACAAGAACGGAAAACCTATAGCGAATATTTTTAATTTTTTGGGCACGCCTACTGCAAAGCTGAATACAAAGCCCATTAAAAAGAAGATAAAGCTAATACCAAACAAGTGAATGTGCGACACGCGGGTTAAGGCCTCCCAAGTGGCGCCAGTGCTGGTTGCGGCCACTTTTTGCACTTCTTCAAAGTTTTTATAGTTAGGAATATTGGGCACAACGCTGTGACAAGATACACAATGCTGCGCAAAAACGCCTTTAAAATGATCATCCCAATCGGCTTTTGGTGCGCCTTTATGTACCCATTTAATAATGTCGGCGCGAACGTCATCAGGCGCCATCGCCTTCATTTGGCCGTTCAGCATGCTTTCTAATTTGCTGTGATTACGGTCGCCATAATAGCTATACACAATATCATTTTTAGATAAACCGACTTTGCCATCGGCCATGCCGTGGGTCATCATAATCTGTAAACCTGCCATCAACAAACCCACGCCAATGACTAATAAATAGCCAGCAAAAAGCGCTTTTAATGGGTTGGGTAAATTAGGTAGGTTCAACCAAGCTAAGTTGGTGGGGCGAATGGCTTCTTGTTTTGTTGCAGCTTTCATGCGTGCTTTCTGTAAGATTATTTTTAAGGGCAAAATTATTTCAAAAAATCATAGCACTACAACGATAATAAACAAAGACAGTTTTTGTTACACTTTGTGTCAAAGCCGTTGAAGTTAATACCAGTTTCACCATCCATTATGACGTGCATGCTATCATTTCGTTTTAATTGAAAACGAATATTTTATGCGTTTAGTGTTGCAAAGCCGCGCCATTACAGTGGCACATCTCACCCATATTCACCGTTTAATTGCTGGCAACACGCAATTTATGCAAATTGCCGAGTATGCTTACTATCTACCGACCAATAATCCAGAAATTATGGCAGTAAAAGCCTTTTGTGACGAGCAGGGTATTGATTGCGCCCTTGTACCCGATGCGCAGCGCTTAAACCATTTTGGCTTGTGTGTGATGGATATGGATTCGACGCTTATAAACATTGAATGCATCGATGAAATAGCCGATATGATGGGAATTAAACCGCAAGTCGCTGCAATAACCGAGAAATCGATGCGCGGTGAATTAGACTTTGCCAGCAGCCTAAAAGCGCGCGTTGCCTTGCTAAAAGGCTTGCCAGAAACAGCATTGCAGCAAGTGATAGACGAGCGCTTGCAAGCCAATCCTGGCGCGGCTCAATGGATAGCGGCTTGCAAGTTGCACAACATCAAAACCATGCTGGTTTCTGGCGGTTTTACGCTATTCGCAAATCATGTCAAAACCATGCTGGGCTTGGATTACGCGGTTGCTAACACCTTTGAAATTATCGACGGCAAACTCACTGGCCAAATATTAGGCGACATTGTGGATGCAGAGCGTAAAGCCGATGAATTAGTAAAATTGCGTGACAAATTAGGCTTAAAAGCTGACCAAACCATTGCCATTGGTGACGGCGCAAACGACTTAAAAATGATGCAAGTTGCAACTGTTGGCGTGGCTTATCACGCCAAAGCTATTGTGCAAAATCAAGCCACTTATGCGCTTAATTACAGCGGTTTAGATGGCGTAATCAATTTATTTACGGCATGACACTATTAACAATCTAACAAGCACGACACCTTATATGCAAGCCACACACTTTAGTGCCAATATGCAGGTTCATCAAATGCCTAAAAATTTGAGCTTTGTTAGATTTATTGCTTTGCGGCGCACCAGGCTTTTGGTTGGGCTTTTTGATTATTGATA
>JACMNB010000036.1 GCA_014378845.1 Methylotenera sp.
AAAACTCACAACTATTTATTCAACTAATAACTTTTGTAAAAACCGCAGTTTTTTCGTATGCGATTTGATATTTTTCATATTATGTACGTTACCGCACTGTGCTAACTCAATTTTCCACTTAAACTCTGTTAAAAATAAGTTTTATATATCTTAGCGACATCATCGCGAGAGTGAATTTGGGGAGTTAGTGCCTCTGTGAAAAAGTTAATCGTCGTTTAATCATTGAATGGAAGGAATACAAATGAACTGGGATCAAATTGAAGGTAATTGGAAGCAATTCAAGGGTAATTTCAAGCAGCAATTGGGCGAGCTCACTGATAATCAGTTTGACATAATTGCCAGCAAGCTAGATTGCATTGATGGCAAGATTAAAGTAGCTTTTGGGCTAAGTATAAAAGAGGTGGGCAAACAGCTACCGATTGGCATAAGAAGTAGTAAGATAAAACTTGTTAAATAGCGAATTAACAAAACTAAATTAAAAAAGGAAATAATATGAAAAATTTCAAAATAAGCGTAATTATAATGGCTATTGGTTTAGCGTTTAATGCTACTGCAATGGCCGAAAACATGTCCAAGAATCAATATAAGTCTCATGTGAGAAGCATCGAGTCTGAATATAAGGTTAATAAAGCGGGGTGCGATTCATCTACAAGTAATGCTAAGGATGTTTGTGTGTCGGAAGCAAAAGCTAAACAGAGTGTCGCCAAGGCAGATCTTGAGGTCAATTACAAACCATCAATTAAGACTAGATATGACGCACGCGTTGCTAAAGCTGATGCTGACTATTCGATAGCAATCGAGAAATGTGATGACAAAGCGGGTAATGACAAGGACGTTTGTGTGAAGGAAGCGAAAGCCACCAAAGTACACCAAATAGCCGATGCTAAAACTCAGATGAAGACTAAAAATGCCAATGCTGAAGCAAATGAGGCTTCCGGCGGCGCTCAGGCTGTAGCGAATGAAAAAACAGGAGATGCAAATGCTAAGGCGGCAGAATCAAAGGCTGATGCGCGTAAGGATGCAACAAAAGTAAAAAGTGATGCAGACTATGCTGTTGCGAAGGAGAAATGCGATGCGCTATCTGGTAGTGTTAAGGATAAATGTATTAGTGATGTAAAGTTGCGCTTCGGCCAATAACCAAGAATCTGGGGGAAGGTGTTAATTCCCTTGGGTACGTCATTAAGTCAATGCACGTTGGCAGAGCTCGGGGCTTCTACGGGCTCATACGTAGAATCAAATTGAAACGAAATATTTGCGGGTCTACAGCAGCCCCGCCGCATCTCGATAGAGGTTATGCACTTTTAGACGCAATACCCTTATTGTGCACTGAAATTTGCGAAAAATGCGCAGTTGAATATGGCAAGCCAAGCTAATACCTTTGACTCGTTATGCCGTCTAATAACTGTTTAGAATGAGGGGAGTGGTGAGTTTTGTGTAAACATCCGCTTCGCAGAGCTATGAATGGCTCAAAAGGGTCGATTCGAGCCTGATAACTACCTTAAAAATAACATTTTTCAACGACTGCTTATGATTGCATTAGAATGTAATCTTCAATTGCTAGATAATGCGCCAACTAATTTTTGGTCATGACAATTAATGATTTTTCTAGATACCGAGTTTACTTCGCTTGAAACTCAAGCTTCTCTAATATTTGTGGTTCCTTATGGTGACGCAAAGCAAAGCATAAGCTTTTTAGCATTGCAATAACGTATCATTTGTGGTACGCTTACCTAATGATTAATCCAATTTTAGAGGTTCGTTTTTTAGAACAACTGCAGGTAGTGAGCCAGTACGAGATTTCTTAAAGTTATTAAATACTACTGATAGAAAAGTTATTGGTGAAGATATCAAAACCGTGCAATTTGGTTGGCCGCTGGGTATGCCACTGGTAGGCCATATAGGAAATGATATATGGGAAGTTCGCACTAAATTTGACAATAGAATTGTGCGCGTGTTTTTTTCTTTAAAAACGGGGTAATGGTTTTACTTCATGCTTTTATACAGAAACAGCAAAAAACACCAAAACTAGAACTTGACCTGGCGCTTGAACGATTAAAGCAATTAAAGAGAAACAAATGAACGAACATATAGGCAGCAACTTTGATGAGTTTTTAGCTGATGAGGCAATGCTAGACGAAGCGACGGCTGTTGCAGTTAAACGCGTTATCGCTTGGCAAATCGAGCATGAAATGGCGACACAAAAAATCACTAAAACCATCATGGCAAAAAAGATGCACACCAGCCGAGCAGCATTAAATAGATTGCTTGACGAAACGGACACCAGCCTGACGCTTACCACTTTAGCAAGCGCGGCCAGTGTCCTTGGCAAAACATTGAAAATTGAATTAACTACTTAACTCGCCAAGCTGATGCCCTTTTTTAACGCCCAAGCACAGCTCTAGACAGACCATTTATGCGCTGAATGTCTTCCATGTCCCATAAATGTGCTGCAACTTCGCTACATTGTGTATGTGCCAAAACTAACAACTCTAGAAAAACTAGTAAGATTGTCGAATGGCAGCAAAGGGTCGAAACTAGAGAATTAGTCGTATTTAATATACTTAAACCGCGCATCGTCGTTCGGCGTGCCTGTTAGCGCACTTTTTGATCCGTCCGCCCTCGCCTCAGTTGCTGGCTGCCAGCCAACCACGGCCTCAATCTTTGCAGCCAATTCAAAATCTTTATCAGTGATACCTTTGGCGTCATGCGTGCATAACTTAACAATCACAAATGCATAAGAAACCGTTAAATCAGGGTGATGCCACGCGGCTTCGGCCAAGTGGCCGACCGTATTCACAACCATCAGCGTGGCTTTCCAGCCGCTGGTTTTGTATTTACGGCGAATCCAGCCATTTTCAAAAGCCCAATGAGGCAATTCCGCGGCGAGTTTGTCGTTTACTTCCTGCTCCGAATACGTTTGCGTGTTCATTTAATTGATTGTAGAGCCGACTTTGGTTAAGGTTTGCATGTCAACACCGTTTAAAAAATGGGCGTAATCCGATTTTTTTAGCATCCAACTGCCAAAATTTGCATCCAGCATTAATTCACTAAACGCTTCATCTACAACACCTTCTTCTGTCATGCGTTTTAAGCAAAGCTGGCTTGCGCTAGGTTTATCAGATTTAACTAACACCAGTTGTTCAGCGTTTAATTTTTTGGCAAGCCAAGCGGCCAAGCTGTCAGATGTCACATCCCAACTTTGTGGAATACTATCGTCTGCCAGCACCATATGGCTTGGCAACCATACAATGGCGCGGTGTTGCCAAGTGCGCTCGTCAATTTCGCATTCGGTTTTAGCAGTGGCCAGCAAGGGGTTTAAATTAGCTAATAACAGGCCAAATTGGTCCATCGCCAATATGCTGAGTTTATGTGCGCAAGCATCACTAATTTTGGTTAACTTTTGTGCTTCTCGCACCGCATTAGCAAAAATACCGCCGCCAGGCACAATAATAATATTGCCATCGCTATATTTTACAAATAATTCTAACCAAAGTTCTAATTCTGGCGACCCTAATAAACTACCGCCAATTTTTACTACCCACATGGATGAACCCTTAATTAAATGCTGCATAATAAACTCCTAATTAAATTTCCACGTGGCTATGATTTCTTGTTTAATCTCAATTACTTAAGTTAATCTTTGATGCATTATTGTTAGTGTTATTACCCTTAAATATGGTCTAGTTTTTTGTAGCATTGTTGTTTTTACATAGTTAAGAGGCCTTAATCAGAGCCTCGTAAAAAAACTTAATTACGGTTGTTAAATTAGACGCTTTGTCTAACGTTTCGGCGAATTCTTTTGACCCACTCGAATCTGCTACTATACCGCCTCCCGCATAAAAACTTAATGTATATTTACAATTGACGGCGGTGCGAATCGCAATATTAGTGTCCATATCACCGTCAAAACCAATATACCCTATTGAACCGCAGTAAAGACCACGCCGGTGCGGTTCTAGCTCATCAATAATTTGCATCGCGCGTAACTTGGGCGCGCCCGTAATAGAGCCGCCAGGAAAGCAAGATCGTAATACATCAATCGCAGTTTTGTTGGCTCTTAACTTGCCCACAATAATGCTAACCATGTGATGCACATTAGCAAAGCTTTGCAGTTGAAATAGCTTGGTCACGCTCACTTTTTCGCAGCTTTTACTTAAATCATTACGCAGTAAATCCACAATCATGAGGTTTTCTGCTTTATCTTTCTCGCTTGTTAATAGCGCGTTTGCGCTAGCGTAATCTTGTTCGGCATTTTTAAAACGTGGTCGTGTGCCTTTAATGGGGCGAGTTTCAACGTGATTACCGCTGATTTGAATAAAGCGCTCGGGTGAATTTGACAGCACTTGAAAGCGTTCGGTTTCATTTAACGGCAGTTGCATAAACGCCATAAACGGCGCCGGGCTTATCTCACGCAGCTTTTTGTAGGCTTGCCAACTATCACCATTCGTGGTGGCCGCAAAGCGCTGCGCAAGATTAACTTGATAACAATCGCCTGCCTCAATATAAGCTTTAATTTTGTTAAAAGCTTGCAGATAAAGCGCTTGGCTTAAATTAGATTCCACTTGAGAAGTCACTTTGAATACGCTTTCAATTGGCCTAAACGGCGCATCAAATAAGGCTTGCAGCCTAGGCCAATTTTCATGTGTTGCTGCATCCAAGCCGTGTGAAACTAAGTAACTGCGTTGCTCACGGTGATCAACAATGACTGCCCAATCGTAAATGCCTATTATCATTTCTGGTATTTGAATTGCAGGTATTGCGTTACTGGGCAGCACCTCAATACGGCGCGCCAAATCGTAGCTAAAATAGCCCAAAGCGCCACCAGTGAAAGGTAGATCTGATTTAGGTACGAGATACTGCTTAAGCAAATTTTTGAGCAGTAAAAATGGGTCTTCTGTTGAGGTAAGTGATGTTTTATTTTGCGTAATTGTGGTATTTTTGCCGCAAGTAACCAACCTAATAAATGGCTCGGCGACTATCATATCGTAACGCCCATATTGGCTGCCCGCCTTGCCTGTAGCGGGGTTTAGCGTCTGCCCACTATCTAACAACATCGCCCACGGTTGCTGCGCAATGCGCTCAAACAACAGTGCGCTATCATGATAATAAGTGAGTGCGTGTTTAAGCATGTTGCCTTAACAAATAAGCCACTGCATAAGCAGGAAAACACACTTCTAAATCTTGTTGCATAGCTACATTAATATCCTTCGTAAACCGCATAGATATTGGTTGATAGGTACAATTCAAATCAGCTGCAATTTGCTTTACCAAAAAACTGCCCGCGCCAGCACCAATTATTGTCATATTGGGTTTTAAATGTTTTAAAACCGCCGTTTTAATTTGACTCATTTGCAAGCTCTTGCAAGCAAAAGCCAATTTAATCCACTTTGTTAAGCTTTTATCGACATCATGACCTATCATTCTAGCCAGCCTGCGAGCAGACTCTAGCTGCGTTTTGAATTTGCCGTCAGCAGTTTCTGCATCATCTTGTGTCAACTCTCCTGTTAGTCGATACACATCTGCCATGGTGGCAAAATACTCTGCAGCCACATTTATTTCGCCATCTTCAAACGGTAGTTTTTGTGCCAGCGCCATTATTGGTGTGCGCACCACGCCTGTATAAACAAGGCTATCAGTTGCTAGGCGATAAGCATCACTTAAGCCGCTACAAATTACTTTACCGCTTTTAATGGTAATAATATCCGTTGTGGTGCTGCCAATATCTACCAACAAGGCGTCTTGCACGTGTATTGCAAGCGCACTAGCACTGGCATGCCAATTGGCAGATGCGATCAAGCTAGTAAAGCGATGCACGTCGTATTGACGCACAAAATTAGGTTGACGTTCAATCTCGCCAGTATCAGCCGCATAAAACCAGATATTTTCGCCTAACAAATTGCCGGCAACTTTGGTAATTTCGCAAACGCCTACATGCCGATTGTCGAACAAATCCACCAATTCACCTGTCATAGTAATTGCATGAAGTGCCTCAGAAGGCTCTATTTTAAAGGTTTGCAGGACATTTTTGATTGCTATTTCTAGTTGGTTTAAACCGCGCCAAAGTGGGCATGGCAACTGCAATACTTGTACAGGCGTACCACTTGCATCTAATTGCACCGCTTTTAAATGCGCGCCGCCAATGTCCCAACCAATAATGGGTTTAACATCAGCAGATAATGATTCTCTTGACCTAAACATGAATGGTGACTTCGTTTTGCTGCAACGTTGGCCATTGGTAATTAGGCTGCGTTAAGGTGTTGATAATCAGTTCAGCTGGATTCACCCCGATTGAGTCGCTCAATCCAGCGTAGCTTGTAGTTAAGCGCGGATTAATCTCTACTACTAAAATTTGATTCTGTACAATTTGATTTGGCAATATTTGATTTTGTTGCACTATTTGACTCTGTTGCACTATTTCATTTTGTTGAACTATTTTATTCTGTTTCACTATGACGTCAATTCCTACATAACCTGCCAAACTGGGAAACGTTTTGGCAACCGAATTGGCGATTTGTTCAAAGGCTTGCCAATGTTCACGCATGCCGTTTATAAGCACGCCTTTAAAGCTAAGTGTATGATTATTAATCTCAATCAGTTGTTTATTGCAACTGAGCAGCTGCGCGCGGCCTTCAAAAATAACGCATGAAATACTGGCCGGCGTACCCACTTGAAATGGCTGAATAATGTGCAAACTTTGGTTTTTGTTTTGCGTCAGCCAGTCGATTAAATCTTCAGCGTCATTAAAGCGCACCGTTGCCTCACAGCCCGCGCCAACATTGGGTTTAGCTAACCAAGAAATCTGCTCATAGCGCGCTTCGTGCTCTATCCAATAATCTGCAGTAAACGTGTTAATCGTGTTGATATTGGCGAGTTTTAACGCCAGATAAGTGGCCATTTTGTCACTGGTAGTTAAAATGGAATCAAGCCCACATCCCAATACCAGCTTACCTTTATGGCACGAGTAACCAGCTTCTGCTAGGCTATTCTGCGGTGACAACCCTTGCGGTTGCAGTAGGGCAAGCTGCGTTAAATAATGCAGCAATCCATCTGTTTCTGGTGCAATTAAAAAAACGGCATCAGCCTCTGACATAAGTGTTTGCCATATTTGCCAAATATCATCATTTGGATAGATTTTTACGCATAAACAATGCGCAGGCTCTGCCAATCGCGCATCTACCGTGGTGTACACTGCGTATGGCAGCGCACTTAAATCGCGTAATAGTGCATCGCGCATCAATGCGCCCTCGCGTACCAAAGAAGTAGGCAACTCTTCTGCACATAAGCCGCCGCCAGTGATAAACTCACACACAAATATTTTATTCAGCTTAATCATTCTCAGAAGTCAGTATGCAAATAATCCCCGTCATTGATTTGTTAAAAGACCCATTGGATGACTGCCGCGTTGTACATGCTAAACGCGGTCAGCGGCAACATTATGAGCCGATTCAATCGCAGTTAACAACATCGAGCGCGCCATTGGATATTGTGGCTGCCTTACTCGAATTATACCCATTTCAAACGCTGTATATTGCTGATTTAAACGCTATTTGCGGCGCAGGTAATAACGATGCCGTCATTGAGGCTATCACCCAGGCGTATCCTGCGCTCACTATTTGGCTAGATTGCGGCATTGGGCAAATGAACGCGCGTGCACTGCATATTGGCGGCGCTATACGACCTGTGGTGGGCAGCGAAAATATCGAAAATTTGCAAGATTACCGCGCAATTAGTTATGCCTGCCAAAGTACACATGTGTTGTCGTTAGATTATAGCGCGACTAGTGCGATGGGCATTAGTGAGCTGCATAGAAGCGCGCGCTTTTGGCCAGGCTATACTATTTGCATGAGCTTAAACGCGGTTGGCACCGCAGAAGGCCCAGATACGCAGCGCCTGACTGAAATAATGCATTTAAATGCTGCGCGAAAATCCCCATCACGCATTTTTGCGGCGGGCGGCATTCGCAATGTGGAGGATTTAGCGGCGCTCGCAAATAGGCAGATGACCGGCGCATTGGTTGCCACATGTTTACATAATAAACAGCTCTCAGCCGATCACATTAAATACTTAAGCCAATCGTAAAATACAAAAAGCCCAAGTAGATTTGGGCTTTTTTAATCTTAAACAGTCAATTTTAACGCTAATTTGCGTTAGGTTTGGCTTATTCTAGGTTTGCGTGAATCGCGCGCATGCCTTCTTCGGTTAAGCCTTTTGCAAAAATATTATCGGCAACAATCGCCTCTAAATAAATGAGCGTTGACAGCTCAAATTGACTGCCCATTGGCATTCCGTTTGTTAACGGAAAACTAGCATCATTACCAATTTGAATGGTTAATTCAGCAACATCAGCCATGGCGGATGATTTTTTCATTGAAACGACGGCTAGTTTTGCGCCAACAGATTTAGCTTTTTTAACAAATGGTAGTAAAGTTTCTGTGCCGCCAGAGCCTGAAACCAGCAGCAATAAATCTCCTGCTTTAATCGCTGGCGTGACCACTTCGCCAATCATGCTGACGTTATAGCCGCTATGCACCAAGCGCATGGCGAAGAAGCGTGATACGAGCAATGAACGACCAGCGCCGCCAATGAAGATGCGACCTGCACCATCAACCAATTGCATGAGTTTTGCTGCGTTACTTTTGTCGGTTTCCGATAAAATCGTTGTTAAACGATCTAAAATGAGTTTTTGAGAATCCATTTTTGTTCCTTTTTTTTGTGGCTATTAGAAAAAATCCCGACGCATTACTGGGTCGGGATTTTATTGTCGCTAATCAATAATTACTTATTGATACGGGTTTGTGATAAAGCGTTGTATTAACCGTGAGCGATTTTTGTGATTTCTGCAGCAGCAGCAGCAGGATCAGCAGCGCCGTAAATAGCAGCACCAGCAACAATAATTGTCGCGCCAGCGTCACGTACTTGTGCAGCTGTTGCAGCTTTAACGCCGCCAGCAACTGAGATTTCTAAACCTAAGTTTAAACCAGCAACCATTGCTAAGTCAGCAAATGGAGTTTGGCCGGCCGCTTGTTGATCTAAACCAGTGTGAACGCCAATGATGTGCGCGCCTAATTTAGCCACTTCTTGTGTACGTGCTTTTTTGTCAGCAACATTAATCAAGTCAACTTGTGCTTTTTTGCCGTATTTGTTTGCAACGTCGATGATACCTTTGATAGTACCGATGTCAGCACAGCCTAAAACTGTACAGATATCTGCACCCGCTTTGTAAAATGGCTCAGCTTCGTAGAAACCAGCGTCCATTGTTTTCAAATCAACTAAAATTTTGTTGTTTGGAAATTTAGCGCGCAACGCTTCAAGCATTTTGATGCCATTGTGTTTAATGCAAGGTGTGCCGATTTCTAAGATGTCAACGTGCGGCGCAACGGCTGTTGCTAAAGCTATTGTACCGTCAAAATCTAGTGAATCTAATGCCATTTGGGTTTGAGCCATGGTGTATCTCCGATAAAAATCATGATTAAAAATTATTATTCATCATAAAATAACTTAAAGTTTTTACTTGCATAACAAGCGTAACTATAAAATTTCATTAACAAAATTTACTACTATTTACAACTAAATTCTGTCACCAAACGCTTTAGTTAAATTGTTTTTTTTAACTTAAGCATTTCCGCGCGTTTAGTGCATTTAAAGCTGGACACAAGATATTAGATGCACAGCTCTAGGTTGTCAATATTAATGCACATTTATTACAACTAAGTTACAGTTAGCACCTATTTTCTGTAAGACTTTAATGTAAGAGCTTAATATTAAAAGCAACTGTGACTATTGACCTTATAGTTTTGCCGCCAAAGCCACTTCTAGTTTGATTTGGTCTGCCACAAAACCGCGAATGCCTTCAGACAATTTTTCAATTGCCATCGCATCTTGATTAAGCTCAAAGCGGAACTCTGCTTCAGTCATTTTGGCTGGTGGCGTGGCTGATTTTCCGCCATCAGTTAATACGCGCGTTAGCGTGCCCTCCGTTGCGGCTAAATCTTGCAACAAGTTTGGCGAAACAGTTAATCGATCGCAACCAGCCAGTGCAATTAACTCGCCCACGTTACGGAAGCTTGCGCCCATTACCACTGTTTTGTAACCGTTTGCTTTGTAATAGGCATAAATTGCGCGCACAGAAACCACACCTGGGTCAGTTTCTTGTGTGTAGGTTTCGCCCGTTTTAGCTTTATACCAATCTAAAATACGGCCAACAAATGGTGAGATTAAGAACACGCCAGCTTCTGCACAAGCGCGCGCTTGGCCAAAGCCAAATAGTAGCGTTAAATTACATTGAATACCTTCTTTTTCTAAAATTTCGCCGGCTTTAATGCCTTCCCAAGTGGAGGCTAATTTAATCAACACGCGGTCTTTGCTAATGCCAGAATCTGCGTAAAGTTGAATCAATTTACGGCCTTTGGCCACCATTGCGTCTAAGTTAAAAGACAAACGCGCATCCACTTCAGTAGAAATACGCCCTGGCACCACTTTAGTGATTTCTGCGCCGATTAGCACGGCTAACTTGTCGGCCGCATTATCAATTTGCGCCTCTTTACTGCCGCCTTGCGCCTTTGCATAAGCAATCGCCGTTTCAATTAATGGCGCGTATTGTGGCAATGTGCTGGCTTTTAATACTAAAGATGGGTTGGTCGTTGCATCCACTGGTTTAACGCTTTTAATCGCTTCTACGTCGCCTGTATCGGCCACGATTGTGGTCATGCTTTTAAGTTGGTCTAATAAATTTGCCATTGCATCCTCCTAATTGGTTTGGGTTTTATAGATGATTCTAAATTTCAGCCGCTATTATAGCGCAATTTAATTTGAGAATGATTAGCGCAGCGACTAAAAATTCATCGTGCGGTTAAAGCTTTCGCCTCTCAAAAAACAATCTGCAAATGCAAACAATTTTTAAATGCGTTGAGTAATTTAGTCGAGCAATTAAACTACAAATGTAATAGTAATGGACAAAATCATTGATGTTAGTTAAGCAACTTAAATATGCTGAAGACGATGTTGCAAGTAATGTAATGGATTTGCTATCAGCGACTAGTTTGTGGATTATGGCGCGCCACCAATGGTTAATTGGCAATATGCGCAGCATTCTTACTTGCGAGCACGCGCCAGCACTGGACGGTTTATATCAATTTGACGAGAATCTTTTAGACAGTATTGCCCTGCCAGATCACATGATGGCAGATTTTACCAGTGCAAAGAATGTACTGGAAACGGTATGGATTGAAACCACCAAAATAAGTCATCCGTTGTCTGGTTTATCATTATTTCAGCAATTAAACGACTATCAACAACAAGCCCATCATTTTTTAGAAGTGGCAAAAGAGTTTAATCAACACCTGTGGCACGAGGTTACCATGCGCGATGCGCTGACAGGCGCTTGGTCTAGGCTGACGCTAAAAGCCAGTTTAACGCAAGCGCTACATCGCGCTAAACGTGAGTTTCATCCTTGCGCGATTGCCCTGCTGGATCATGATAAATTTAAACAAATTAACGACCGGTGGGGGCATAACGCGGGCGATGACGTGTTAGCAGAAACGGCCAAAATTATTCAGAATAACTTAAGACCAAGTGACAAATTGTTTCGTTATGGGGGTGATGAGTGGCTTATTTTAATGCCCAACACTCATTTTAATTTAGCGCAGGCAATCATCACGCGCATTCAAACGATTATGAATAATCATCGATTTAACGCGGGTGGTGAGCCCACTATTTATGCGTCATTTAGCTTTGGCATCGCAGAAAGTGGTCACTTTACCAATACACAAGACTGGATAGCGGCGGCAGATAAAGATTTGTTTACGCCTAAAACTGCTAGCGTTAATTAGCGCTCTCGGTGTTGGACGAATGATTGAAACTATTATTCAAACTATTAACTAGCCATTGGCAAGCGTAAATTAAACGTGGTTGGCTTGTCTAAATCGCTTTCTACGTCAACCAAGCCTTGGTGTTTTTCGGCAACCATGTGCACAAAATATAAGCCCAGCCCAGAGCCTTCAACTTGCTTCCCGCTATCAGTGCGGCTAAAGCGTTTAAATAGTTTAGCCTGCTCGCCCAGCGCAATGCCTGCGCCTTGATTAGTGATGCTTAACACGGCTAGCTGTTGAGAGCTGGCTAGCGCAATGTGAACAATGGCATTTTCGGGCGAGAATTTTACCGCGTTTAACATGATATTAAGCATCGCGCGGTGCAATAATCCAAAGTTGCCTTGCACCCAAACAGGCTCGTCGCTAATCGCTCTTTCAAGCGTAATATTTTTTTATTGGCCGATTCAAATGCATCATCGGCCACTTGATGCGCAAGGTTGGCTAAGTCAATTTCTTTAAAACTAGCCTTATCTAACATCTCTGCGCGCGAGGTATGCAAAAAGTCCTCTGCTAAATCATGGGCTTGGGTTAATGGCGTTATTAGTTTTTGCTGCATAGCGCTATCGCCATCTAACAACATTACCGCCCTTGCCAGCGGCGCGCGAATATCATGCGAGATAAATGCCAGCATTTCTTTTTTATCATCTTTCAAATAACGTAATTGCTGGCTGGCTGCGCGCACTTGTTCAATACGCGCATCAAAATTATCGTATTGACGATGTGGCACAACACCAACACTTGGCGCATTCATTAAATTGCGCTGCAAATAATTAAGCTCAAAATCTAAATATTTTTGCGCCGCGTCTAATTTGCGCCAGCTCCAAACTGGGTAGGCAATTAAAATGGATAACAACGCGGCTGACGGCGCTACCCATAAACCCAGCAACTTGGGTAAGATTGCGGCGATTAAACCCATCAGCAACCCATATAACAAAGTACACAGCAAACCTTTAAGCGGCGATAGTTTAGGCAGCCACAACAATGGCAATAACACGGTTATTAATGATATCAGCAGGCTAAATGTAGGCTTAACTTTTGTAATCAGCGAATGTGCGCGAATAGATTGCAACACATTCGCATGAAACTCTACGCCTGACATTGGCTGACTTAAGCCCGAAACAGGCGTTGAAAGCAAATCGTTCATACCTGATGCGGTAGCGCCAACCAAGACAATTTTGTTATTAAACAAGCCCTTATTAAATTCACCACTTAACACTTGCGCATAAGAGATGCTTAAAAAATGGCCAGGCGGGCCTAAAAAATTGACGATGCGTTGTTGTTGACGTGCTAATGAAAATGGTTTGTTGGATTCAGCCTGTGCATTTGCGTTAGGTTGAAATTGGTTTTGTGACGCTTGATGATTGGCTACATTTAACATCGCCCGCGAAAAATGCTGCCAGACTGGCGCGCCCACGCCTTCATACAAATAAATACTGCGCGCAATACCATCTTCATCTAAAACTGCATGCACGCGGCCTAAATCTGCAGCGGCGCTGGCTAGACTTGGCAAAGGTAGTGTTTCTAAAATTTGCCCGTTTACCCGTGTGGATTCTAATAGCACAGGCTAAACGACATTGTTTGCTTGCTTAATGGCGGCTGTCAAGGCTTCATCCGCCTCGGCAGCGCCCGCTTCGGCAAACACAATATCTAGGCCAATTGCAGCGGCCTTTTCTTGCTGTAAACGGTTGATGAGTTTGGCGTGTGTGGTGCGCGGCCAAGGCCAGCGGCCAAGTTTTGACAAGCTATTTTCGTCAATCGCTACAATAATCACATCGTCTGGCGCGGGCGATTGTTGCAGTTTCTGGCCAATATCAAAAATAAGATTATCAACGCGTGATAACAAACCAGTGCTGTGCGCAAGCACGGTGAGCAGTAGCAAAATAACTGCGCTTGATAGCAAATCGTTATGGCTAAGTTTTTTAAACAATTTTAAAGCCTAGCCTATTGATTTATTTGGCATCTATCTTAATTACAGCGCAGGTTTAAGGTGCGGGCGCATCAAACTCAACAATCGCATCTGGCCCCTTGGTGCCATCAGCCTGAACATGGCGCATCACCAATGTTTGCTTGCCATATTCTTTTAGTAAAAAGTCAAATGTTGCGCCTAAATCACTGCCGCTCCACACGCTTAATTGGTGATTTTTTTCATTATGCAAAATCGCTTGATAGCTTAAGCCATCCGGCGGATTAACCGTTGTCACAAATACGCGGTTTTGCAGCACGCTTATTTTAAGCTGGCTAATATCTGGCGCAATTGGCAAAGGCTTGTAACTAAAGTGATTGACTTTGCCGTATGGACCTTTGTCATCGCCATTTAAACTGGACAAGCGCCAAAAATATTGGCCAGGCGGCAAGCTTTTATCAAACTTATAAGTGTTAATACTCACTTCACGATTTTCAACTACGTTTTTAAAATCAGCATCTTGCGCAATTTCTACTCGATAATTTTTGGCTTGCTCTACAGCAGTCCAATCCAGCTGTGGATTCGCATCGCGCAATATTTCTGCTTCACTTGGCTTAACAATTTTGGGCGCAAATGGCTGCGCGTTTAGATCAAATATGTGCACGGCATCATAGCCTTCTAGGCCTTTTGTATCCTTTGCGCGCACTTTTAAAAAGTATTGGCCATCTGGCACACCGGCGAAAGTAAGCGCTGCGCCTTGGCTCACATTTTCGGCCAATACCGTTTTAAATTGCGCGTCGACGGAAATTTGGCCAACCCATGCAACTGCGCCATCTTGCGCAGGCATATTAAAGGTTAGCGGTAGTGCATCTAACTTGCTTGGCAAAACTTTTGTATTAGGCGCGGCCAGCAACAAAATGGGTGGCATCGGCGGAGCGCCACCTTCAGACAAGCTGCCAAAACCTTTTTTAACGGCTACTTCTTCGCCCGCTGCGCTCAGCGCAACATTGCCTTCTAGCGTTTCTTGCTTAATCGAATCTGCATCGGTTGACACTCTAAAATGTGTGCCACGTACCGCCGCCACGGCAGAAGGCGTCATAATCTGCAGTTGATTGCCTTGCACATGTTTTGGATTAGCCGCCGCTTCAACCTTGCCTTGCTGCAAGCGCAGTCTAGTGTCCACCATGCCCCCGCCGCTATACATGCTTAAGGTGTCCAGCTTCATGGTTGAGTTGGATTGCATCGCCACAACCGAGCCATCGGCAAAACGCACATCTAGCCGACTGTTTTGCGCGGTTGTAAGTGTAGTGCCGGCATGTAATTGTTGCCCTACACTAACGGTTTGCATGGCTTTATCGGCATTTATGATGGCCACTTGGCCCGACACCAATACCACTTCGGCGGGCGCTGGCGCTTGTTTTACCAGCATCAGCGGTACCCGCACAATTTGGCCTACTTGTAATTTTTTTGGATTTTTTATCGCGTTCAGCTTTTGCAACACGCGCCAGTCGTCAGGATTAAGCAAATAGCGATTAGCAAACTGTATCAGATTGTCCCCAGGCCACGCGCTGTAACGCCATTCTGGTGAGGTTTCATCTGCAAATAACGATTGACTAATGCTTATCAAACAAACAAAAAACAGACAAAAATTGGCTGTGCTTCTGTCTGTTTTTTTGGCTATTTTTCTGTTTGGTTTTCACGTACTTGCAGCAATAAACATAGATTAGTCTAATCTTTCTAAACGATAACCTTGATGATAAACCGACACCAAACGCCAACCATGCTGCGGTAGTAAATTAAGCTTGCTGCGTAAATGGCTAATATGCACATGGATGGTGCGTGTATCAATATCGGGCGATGTGCCCCACACTACTTTAGTTAAGTGCGCGCGCGACAGTAAAACGCCCACTTGGCTAAATAGATAGAGTGCTAACTCGGTTTCTTTTTCGGTTAACTTAACACTACTGGCAGAAAGCGCAAATTTCCTTTTACTAAAATCAACAGTTAATTCGCCATAATTAACCACTTGCTCTTGATGCAAATTGCCTTTGGAGCGGCGTAAATGTGCGTTTACCCGCGCAACCAATACATTTAAATTGGGCGGCTTCACAATATAATCGTCCGCGCCGGCATCCATCACTTTAACAATATCTTCTTCGGCGTCTCTACCCGTTAAAAAAAATCACTGGCGGCACATTGCCTTTCAACCTTAAACTGGCCAACACTTCAACGCCGCTCATATCAGGCACTTCCCAATCGAACAAACATAAATCAAATTGCGTGCTGGACACTATTTTTAAGCATTCTCTGCCCGATAAAAAGTGCTGCACACTATGGTTAGCATTGGTTAAAGCTGCAATAACCTCTTGGGCAAAAGCTAAATTGTCTTCTAAAAATGCGATGTTCATGTCATGCGCTTCCTACTATTTTATTCAATCAAATTAATCCAAAACGGCTTTTAACACTTTATGACGGCATTATGGCATTTTTTATGTCTGTTTTAAAATATGCTGCAAATTCAATCGCACACTTAACTCTGCCTTGCCATTAAATCGGCCATTAAACGAGTGGCTACGGTTAAATCGGCGCTAGTACCAGGGTTTAAGCCGCGTTTTTTTAATGCCGCATCAAAGTGTAATAACGGTGCCAAATAGTTTTTAGGATTAACCATTTTTAAAAATATACTTTCATGCTCCAATGCCTCATTTTGCACCAGCTTTGCAATCGTTTCGCCGTATTTTCGCACAAGATGGCTATCGCCATAATGCGCCATAAAATGTAAATGCACCGCCGTCAAAGCCCATGCTGGACGTTGCCAGCGCGCTAAAGCTTGTTGGTAGTGCATAAGGCCTTCGATAATCTGTGCATATTTGTTAGTATATTGCAGCGCAATCATATCTTGACATGAATTGCAGTCAGCAGCGGTTTGCATTGCCACTAACAACGTGCAAGTAGCCGTTTGGTGTACATCATGCTGCGCACTTTCGCCTAAACCAGCGGGATTTGCAATCCGAATTGCAGCAAATACATGTTCTGCGTCCGCGATTGAAGTATTGGCTAATACAAATTCTAGGGCCTGACTAAAAGTTAGCGTATTGGGCTGTAAATCGACGACAACCGCTGCGTGAATTAAGGGCACGCACAGCAATATAATGCCTAAATTAGTGTTGGTTTTAACTGCGTTTTGCGTGGCTTGCACGCTTTTTAAAATGCGCATACCAAGACTTAAGTCAGGCAGTGCAATCACGTCAGCGGTTGCCTCTGCGCTTAATATAAAATCTTGCACTGTCATACCGTGACCATCAGCAAAAATATGCACATTGCCAGGCTTTAATGCTTCAAGCTCGGCCATGCAGGCGGCTTTAAAGGCATTGCTTAGTTGCTTGGTTACGTCGCGAGCGTCAACAACAATCAATTAATCATCCAATTATTAAGACAAATATCACTTTAATTATCAAGCTGTTCACCAGTCAAAATTAAGGTGAATGCCTACGCTTACCGTTAACGCCTGCAAAGTTTGCATGTCGGCATCGCGCACAAAGCCAATCTCGTACAAATCACCATCTGCTGGCAAGGTAAATAAAGTAACTTTACTTTTTTGCACATATTGGGCGGCCGCAGCAATGCCGTCAACCATGCTATCTGCGTTTTCTGCAGCGCTCCATTTAAAGCCTTTTAACGCAGCTACCATAGGCGCCATATTAGCTAATGCCGCCAAGGTGTCGCTATCTTTCCAATCGATACACGCGCCAAAACCTGACTCCAAAATATCCATTAAAGCCAATCGCACCGTCACATGCAAAGGCGGTAAATCGGTCGCAATCGACCAGTTTTCTGCTGCATAATCTTCAGACAAAATATGCGTTTTAATATCTGCGCAAACTTTTTCTGCTGCCATGATATCGTTCAAACAAGCGCAAGTGCATAGTATTGCCAGCTCGCTCCAGCGATTTTCTTTGATTATTGTTTGTGCTGTAATGTTGTGGTATTTTTGCTTACTTGCTTGGCTTAGTTTTTGTTTTATATCGCGAAAAGGCTGCAATACTTCATCCATAAACGCTTCTAAACTTAATTGTGGTGCGCTTGCAAGCCCGTCAAAATCCATCTGCATCACATGTTCACCGTCAGTAACGCTTATAAAATCGCCTTGTAAATATCCACCCAAATAAATAAGCTGGCCTGGCACGCAATATGGTGTAGCAGCGACTAGCTCGCCATTAGTGTGGTAAATAGTTAGTTTTTTGTCTGGGCCCATCAATAATAAACGGTCTTTTTGGTGCACTTTAATGCGACTTTCGCCATTAATTGGCAGCACATACAGGTATTCGCAAGGGATAATAAGCTGGCCTTTTTGGTCGATTATGCCTTGCAAATGCCCAATATTTGCCTCGCTAACTTTATTTTCATCATAAACAAAATCGGGCTTGTGTTTACTTACAATGGCAATTTGTTTAGTTTGATGAAATTCCCCAATCGAGAAATAAGTGTCGGCTGGCACAATCACTTTTCCATCGGCCTGCATGAGTCCAATCATTGTCTCATCACAAGGTTTACCGCCGCGCACGGTCATTTTTTTTCTATACCGAATATAGCCATCTTCACTGTAATCGACACCAGAGATGTCTGGCAAAATCACGGTTAAATCAGGTAAATTGACAATATCTGCTTGTTCGCCATTTTGTAGGCAGTTTCTGACAATACTGCCAACGTTTGCAGAATGTACAGTTAACGCTGTGTTTTGCATCACTGCTGTGGCTTGATTGCCGTTTATGTCAAATAAAACGCTTTCATGGCGGGTGTAATTATGTTTCTTATCATATTCAACCGCATCACATTTTATCCAGCCAAAGCAGCTTGTTTGTTGATCGTTATATAAATCATCCACCGCGGTCATGCCCAGCTCAAGCGGCACTAGACATCTTCCGTAAGGCGTTACCACCCCAATTGGCGAGCGCTCAGCACTGCCTTTTTTTTGCACAATATAGGCAGGAATATGGTAAAGCCAATGTGGATTGTCATCAATATATTCTTGAAAATCAGCCAACAGTGGAACAGTAAAAATATCTTCACGCTCAATTTCAAATTGACGCGCAATCACTGCTTGCGACCAATAACCAAGCTGATGTTGGCTGTTTTCTAACATAGCCAAAATTGGTTCAGCTAAGTGATTAGGTAGGCTAGTTGCAAGTGCTTCATCTAGCAAATTAGCTTGTTTAAGCAAGCTCTCAACATGCGCATTGTAGGTTTTTTTGGCTTGATTTTTTACAGTAACACTGCTCCAAATATCCAGCGCCAAATAAGCCTGTGTTGTCGCCATTAGCAAGTCATTAATACTCGCTAATTGCGCTTTTAATGCTGAGTGTAATGAAACATTTGTTGTTGGTTTTAGTTGGCAGGCCAGCGCATAAAACACTTGCCAGCGTTGCTGCGCTTTTAGCGTTTCTACCACTAAGGCTTTATTGGTGCCCGCCTCGCCGTAAACCGCAAAAGGCGCGGCTTTTGCGTCCTTACCCAATAGTAATAAAAACAAATCGGGAATGTTTAAAAACCACTCGGCTAAGCCATTAATATTGGGGTTGGCATCATCACCATAATCATCGCTTGATGTAGGAAAAGTGCTTACCGCAAACAACACGCTTACCTTAATCATGTTTTAATCCAATGTTTAAACTGACTAAAAAATCATCCACCAATTCTTGTGCAATATTTACCGGTGATACGCTTTGCAAGCCGCGCCAAGCAGGTATGCTGTTGACTTCCAATACATAAAGTATACTATCCTCATCACGAATCACATCCACTCCGCAATAAGCAATTTCTAGCACCAAAGCGGCTTGCAGGGCGATTTTTGCGACATCATGCTCATTATTTTGATCGCATTTTGCACCCAATGCAGCGTTATGTAGCCAAGTTTCTCCGATGCGTTTCATGGCGGCAACCACTTGATTATTCACGATAAACACGCGGTAATCACTAGGCGATTTTATAAACTGTTGCAGGTAAAAGACGCCGTCAACGTGCACATCCATCGGTAG
Source organism: Methylotenera sp. (assembly GCA_014378845.1). GTDB lineage: Bacteria > Pseudomonadota > Gammaproteobacteria > Burkholderiales > Methylophilaceae > Methylotenera_A. The sequence goes on from JACMNB010000036.1 coordinate 19,806, forward strand.
CGGCATTTTTTCAAGGGTTTTTTCAGGCGTTTTTTCAGGCGTTTTTTCTGAAGTCTGGTCAATTAGGCGCACACCACGCCCTTGCGATCCAAACATTGGCTTAATTACAAGTCGTTGATTTAATGCAATATTCTTCTCAATAATAGCATGCGCTTGACTACGGGATTCGCACACCCAAGTTTTTGGCGTAGCAATGCCCGCTTGATGCAGCAAAAAACTGGTCATGGCTTTATCTACGGTGCGCTCAATTGCGCGGCCGTCGTTATACACAATCACGCCCAGCAGTTTTAGCGCGTGCAAAATGTTTAAGCGTTGAGTAATTTGCTGGAAAGTGCCGCCCGCAATGCCGCGCACAAAAGCAGCTTTTGGCAAAGTATCAACATGTGGAATGTTGATGATTGGTTTCTCAGCAGAACAATCAATCACGCAGTCTTGCAGTGATACAAAAATTGCCTTAAACCCGCGCGCAGCCAAGGCTAACGCTAATTGTGCGCCGTGCCAGCCACCGCCTTGTTCTGGTTCGTCAGTAAAAATAACGATGTTTAACCGTTTTTGCATATTTAAACGTAGCCCCTGTCCCCAGCCCTTTCCCGCCAGCGGGCGAGGAGGCTAAGTAGTTGCATGATTAACAACCCTCGCCTCTTGCGGGAGAGCGCTAAACCTCTGCATGATTAACAACCCTCGCCCGCGTTCGGGAGAGGGTGCGCGGCAGCGTGGGAGAGGGGCGCATTTAGTTTCAAACCCCAAACGAAACATTTAACAAATCTTCATTAATCATGCCAGCCACAAAATGATTGCCTGTCGCTACATTATTAATGTTTACCATGGCGGGCGAAAATAATAGCGGGTCAATCTGATAAAAATCCATATTCACCGCTTTAAAAATCTCGGCAAATGGCCGGCCGTAATCACTTGAGGTATTGCTTGGCAGCGCGTGCGCCAGTTTTTCGGCCTCCGCATCGCTGCAATTAACCGTTAACTGTACAAAACCGCCAAACAAAATAGCGTCGTTGCTGCGCCCCATGGCCGTTAAGAAATCACTCGCTACGGGCGGCATTGGCGCGCTGCCAAGGCCTTCAACAATATAATTTAACGGAAAATGTAAAGTGTGCATTTTATGCAGCGCTACCTCTAAACACCGCGCCACCACTTGCGCTGCGCCAGCTATGTTGGTGGTAGGGGTTAAAATAAAAGTGAGATTTTCGGGCTTAATATGAGTGTCATGCGCGACTTTTGCGATGATTTCCGCAGGCGGAATTGTATCGGTTTCTAAAATTAAAACAGTTTTTTCAGCGCTGTCTTTGTAGGCTAGTTCGTTAAATAAATCTTCGCGTTGCGCGATTGCTCTGGCAGGGCCAGAGCCAAGTGAAAAAAACTTTTCAAAGCTTAATTGCCAACCTGCATACTGGCTGCCAAGGCAGGCCAATACTGGGTTTGCAGAATGCGCGCTGATAATGGTGTGCGCTGTGGCAAAAGCGTTGCTTTGCTTTAACATCACTTTTCCCAGTCCGCCCATACAAATTTCGGCAATTCTGCGCCCCGCCTCTAGGCTGCCTTGTGCTTGAATACCCGCATCAATAATCGTGGCGCCTGTTGCATGCTGCATAACCGCTATTTTTAACGTTTGCGCATCTGCGATTAAAGCCTCTAATAAGGGCTGACTTAACAAATTGACGCTTGGTGTTGGAGAATGTTGCATACGTTTAATTTTAATTAGAGTGTTTGATGTCGTAAAATTTAAATAAGCTTATCACAAGCTTGCAGTGCGCTGTAACACCTTTTGTTTGGCAAGCTTTGCGCTGCGCGCACTGGCTAATACCGTGCAAATGGGTGCGCCAGCCGGTATTTCGCTGCCAAAATGCGGAATATCGTTGACCCATTCTGGCCAAGCCATATCGGGAGGCACAAATGCCGTTTGATTGGCGTAAATAATGTGCATCGCACGTGACGCTTTTTCGATTGCAGGCCACTCTTTAAGCTCGCCCATGCACGCTTGCACATGCGCGGCAAATAAATTACCTTTTTTGGCTTGATACAATTGTAAGCTGGCCGATAAACGCGGGTTAATTTCAAGCATATAAACGGTATGTTCATGCAACAAAAAATCGCAACTATTAATGCCTGTTAAGCCAAAATGCAGCGTGGCTTTACTGATAAAATCGATGATGCAATTTTTAGTGCCCTCGTCAACATCCGCATGGCTAACCGCGCCGCCAAAACGATACGGTAAAATAGCGCTTGGCGCACACCATTGTTCATTAAAACCAATGACTTGCGCATGTTTGGCATCGGACAAAAATAGGCAAGAATACGCCGTTCCAGCCTGTACTTTTTGATAATATAACGTTGAATGTTGCGCCAATTCTAAAGGCAAAACTGCTTTAATATGCGCCCCGCCACTGCCGCCAATTTGCTTTTGCAGCCAGCCCAAGGTGCTGGCAGGTCGCGACAGTTGCGTGGCAGGATAACGCATGTTAACTGCATCACAAAATGCAAAAAAACTGTGCGGATTTTTAACTTGTAATATTGTGTTAATGCTATTGCCAATCAGACATTTGCGCTCTGCAAAATACTGCAATATTGTTGGTGATGCCTCAAACCCCGCGCCAATACACAGCCCTAGAAAATTGCTTAAATCTAGCGAGGTTAACGCTTGATAAAAATCTTCTGCGACAAACTGGCCATGTTTTAAGGTAACTGGCAGCACTTTTTGGGCGATTTTTTGTGTATCAACGTCACAAAACCCGTCTATGGCAATCACCGTAAAACCTGCATCCACAGCCGCTTGTACATAAGCGCGGCTAGCAATCGCCGCAATCATTAAAACCTTATTTGGCATGCGCTAACAAATCGCGCGCCACTTCAAAAGCGTCATTAAAATCGACATGAATGGGATGATCGGCTGCCAATAAATTTTGTAATAGTTTTTGCTGCGTTTTGTATTTTAATTGGCCAATCACGAGGGCGCCAAAGCCAGCTATTTGGTTTGACATTTGCGCGCCTACAACTGGCGTCCCATCGCTCATTACTTCTACGCCCGCCGCGCCAGAAGGCGCAACTGCGTTAACATCGGCGATTATTTTAAGCGTGTGAGACTCTGCAAAATACGCCGTCTCTAGCACGCGAACGCCTGCAACTGCTGCGCAAATGGCTATAGTTGCCTGATTTAAAAGCTGCGTTTTTGCAGCGTCAGTTGTGCCGTCCAACACTTGCAATTTAACGCCATATTTTTCATGAATTGTGTCGGTATAAGCTTGCATTTGTGCCACATTTTTATGCGCAGCCAACTGCACGTTAGCGTTTAAAGACGCGGCAATTAAGGCCGCGGTTGTGCCAACTGTGCCGCTTGCGCCAAAAATTGCGATGGTTTGTTGTGCAAATGTTTGGTTGTTTCGGATTAAATGCGCATCAATTTTCGCCATCATGGCGGCTGCGGTAGTAAACGCACCCGATGGATCGGTCATAGTGGACATTTCAAACGGGGTAAACATGCCGAGCACAGCCGCTTTTTGCATGTCTAGCGCCATATGAATATCGCGCCCACCAAAAAATAGCGCCTCACGCTTGACGCCATTGGGCGAGCGCGAAAACATCGCGTCTTGCGTCAGCGCAATCACGTCCTCTTGCAGCACATTGGTATAAGGCATAATCTTGTCAAACCCCGCGTCATAAGCCATGTTAACGTCAAATGGGCTGACGTTTTTAGCCGTTGTGATGAGATGTAATATCGATACTTTTTGCATGGTTTTACCTTAAACGTAAATCTAACTTGTGATAATGCTGGCGCCTGTATTTTTACCACAACAAATGGTAAAGCTAATATTGGTTTTGTTAGCAAAGTCCAGCTGCAATTGTTTTTTTAGATTTTCGGCTTGTTCTGCGCTGCTTAAAATAGCAAATCCTGTTGGCCCCCACGAGCTTTGCCCAACGCAAGGCGCGCCGTTGTTTTGCAACCATGCCAGCACTTCTGCCACATCGCGGCTTGCATAATGGCCACCTTGCACAGGTGCAAAATACTCACCGTTATACGCTTGCAAATCCATCATAGATGCGCCAAAGGCCAATAAATCACCACGTTGTAGCGCAGGCATCATCTCCTTAAACATCATATCTCGCAAAGAGTTTTGTGCAGGTTTAAGCAGTTTAAACGCTTGCAACTCTGCATCGCCGTGCACACCTTTACTGGCAGAATCACTCACCAGCAATACGCGCCAATTGTCAGGAAAATTTTGTCTTAAGGCAATTTGAGGCAGTTCATCATTTGTAATTCCAGAATCAACTAAAACGCCGCCTTGCTCAAAAGCCCCAATACCAATACCTGAGCGCTTTCCGCGCTTGGCCACAGTGGCAATTTGCGCAAGGCTAATTTCTAAATTGAATAATTGATTGAGCCCTACGCCAATTGCCAATGCCAGCTGCGTACCCGAACCCAAACCAGCGTGTGCAGGAATAACGCTGTGCATGGTTAACGAAAAATTTTGTTTAATATTGAAAGCCTTGACAAAGTGCTGGACGATATTAGCAACATAATCGCTAACACTTTCATGCATTAGCGTGAAATCACTTTTTGCCAGCGTAAGGTGCGTACTAGGCGCATCCAAACTCATGCCCAGGCTACCAAACTTGTTAATCGCTGCGCTTAAATCAAAAAAACCCATGTGCAATCGTGCAGAGGTCGCCACCTTAACTTGCGAAATTAAATCGTCATTAGTATTGTGCTGTTTCATTTGGTGCTTATTTTAGCGTAAAGCGCGCGCCAAATCATCGATTAGCCTAAACCAGTTGTTTGAAATGTTAACTATGTCGCGTGACATAAGCTTACTAATTTGGCACAATAGAAATTAAGCAGATAAAATTATTAAAAAGATTTAATTTAGCCTGTGTTACCAATCTTAAACCGTATCACAATAATGATTTTGCAATATTAATTGCAAGCATTTGTTGCCCTCAATTTAAGGAATTCGCATGTCAATTCAAGTCATTCCGTTTGAACAACTTCGCAACACTGACGTAGGCTCGGTTGGTGGTAAAAATGCCTCGCTTGGCGAAATGATTTCGCAATTAAATGCCAAAGGTGTGCGCGTACCAACAGGTTTTGCCACCACGGCAGATGCTTATCGCGAATTTTTAGCTCAAGGTGGATTAGATAACAAAATCAATGACTTGCTGGATAAATTGGACGCTGACGACACGCAAGCCTTGGCAATATGCGGCACACAAATTCGCAAATGGATTATGGAGGCAGAGTTTCCTGCGGCGTTAACCGCGGCGATTGCCGAAAATTACGCGCTGCTAACCAAAAACTCAGCCGCTGGTACTACCTTTGCGGTGCGCTCATCAGCCACCGCAGAAGATTTGCCTGACGCTTCTTTTGCAGGTCAGCAAGAATCATTTTTAAATATACATGGCTTAGATCATATTAATCATGCCATTAAAGAAGTGTTCGCCTCTCTTTATAACGATCGCGCGATTTCGTACCGCGTGCATAAAGGCTTTGTGCACGCTGATGTTGCCTTATCGGCCGGCGTGCAGCAAATGGTGCGCAGTGATATTGGCTGCGCAGGTGTGATGTTTACCATTGACACCGAATCTGGTTTTAAAGACGTGGCATTTATTACCTCAAGCTATGGCCTAGGCGAAACAGTCGTGCAAGGCGCGGTTAATCCTGATGAATTTTATGTGCATAAACCATTATTAGCGCTTGGCAAACCAGCCATTATCCGCCGCACCATGGGCTCTAAACTCATCAAAATGGTGTTTTCGGACGCAACCCAAGCAGGTAAAAGTACTAATACTGTCGATGTTGACCCTGCACAATCGGACGTCTATTCATTATCTGACGCGGATATTTTAGAGTTAGGCAACTATGCCATTACCATTGAGAATCATTATGGCTGCCCGATGGATATTGAATGGGGTAAAAACGGTTTAGACAATAAATTATACATTTTGCAAGCACGGCCAGAGACGGTTAAATCGCAAGAGTCATTAAAAAATGTGACCGAAAGCTATAAACTGCAAAAACATTCTGCTATACCTTTAGTGGTTGGCCGCGCGGTGACGCAAAAAGTGGGCGTTGGGCCGGTTAGAATTGTGCTAGACCCCGCACAAATGCACGAAGTACAACCTGGCGATGTGCTGGTGGCCGATATGACAGACCCAAACTGGGAGCCAGTCATGAAACGCGCTGCTGCCTTAGTCACCAACCGCGGCGGTCGTACTTGCCACGCCGCAATTATTGCGCGCGAGCTGGGCATTCCCGCTATTGTGGGCTCTGTTAATGCAACCGATTTGCTGCGCGAGGGCGAAATTGTTACCGTTTCGTGCGCCGAAGGTGAAACAGGTTTTGTGTATCACGGTGCGCTAGATTTTGAAGTATCAACACAAACTAATAGTGCGCTGCCAAAACCGCCGTGCAAAATCATGATGAACGTTGGCAACCCTGATATGGCATTTAGTTTTGCGCAAATTCCCAATGATGGCGTGGGTTTAGCGCGCTTAGAATTTGTGATTAACAATATGGTGGGCATTCACCCAAAAGCCATATTAAATGCCGCTGCCATGCCAGCGGCGGTGCAAACCATCATTAAAAATCGCTCGCGCGGTTACGCTTCGCCTAAGCAATTTTACATCGATAAAGTAGCCGAAGGCGTTGCGACCATCGCTGCGGCATTTTACCCAAAACCAGTGATTGTGCGCACTTCTGATTTTAAATCGAACGAGTACAAAAAATTAGTCGGCGGCGATATTTACGAGCCAGATGAAGAAAACCCTATGATTGGCTTCCGCGGTGCGGCGCGTTACATGGCACCAGATTTTCAAGAATGTTTTGCCATGGAATGCGCGGCGATGAAAAAAGTACGCGAAGAAATGGGCTTAGTGAACGTGGAATTAATGCTGCCATTTGTGCGCACCATAGACGAAGCAAAAGCCGTGACAGAAATCATGGCGAAGCATGGTTTAAAACGTGGCGAAAATGGCTTACGTTTAATTATGATGTGCGAGATTCCATCAAATGCATTACTGGCCGAGCAGTTTTTAGAGTATTTTGATGGCTTTTCAATCGGCTCTAATGATTTAACGCAGCTTACATTGGGCATGGATAGGGATTCTGGCATTTTGGCCGACGGTTTTGACGAGCGTAACGACGCGGTAAAAGTGCTGCTAAAAATGGCGATTTCAACTTGCAATCGCCTAGGTAAATACGTCGGTATTTGCGGCCAAGGTCCATCCGATCACCCAGACTTCGCCGAATGGCTGGTGGCAGAAGGCATACAATCCGTGTCGCTAAATCCTGATACTGTAATTGCCACTTGGCAACGCCTTACTAAAAAATAAGCCTAACAAAGATACTATTTAGAATTGATATTAAGTGAAAATAGAACGCACAGTTTTTTTTATTTCTGACGGCACTGGCACTACCGCTGGAGCATTAGGGCAGTTGCTGGCGCATTTTCCGCAAACGCATTTTACGCAAGTGCGTTTGCCATTTACCGATTCGGTCGAAAAAATTGAAGACGCTAAACAGCGCTTTTTAATGGCAAAAGCCGGCGATGGCATGCGCCCTGTGGTGATTATGTCGCTGGGTAATATTGAACATCGCGCCTTGCTAAAGGCCGCCGATGCGTATTTTATTGATTTATTCAACACCTTTATTGACCCGCTAGGACTTGAGCTAGCGCAAGAGCCGCTAACAGGCAAAGGCATTGCGCACGGCGTGATGGGTGAAAATTACCATGAGCGCATGGAAGCGATTAATTTTACACTCACCCATGATGACGGCATGACCAACGCCGGTTTTGAAGAAGCACAAGTGATTTTAATTGGCGTTTCGCGCTGCGGCAAAACCCCAACCAGCATTTATTTGGCCATGCAGTTTGGCGTTAAAGCCGCCAATTACCCGCTGATTCCTGAAGATTTTGAGCGTGGAACGCTGCCCGAAGTGTTGTATAAACATATTGATAAAATTTATGGTTTAACTATTAAGGCCGATCGCTTGCACAATGTGCGCTCTGAACGCCGCCCTAATAGCGTGTATGCATCGTTAGAAAACTGCAAAAAAGAAATCGCCACTGCTGAAAACTTAATGCGCAAAAACAATATTCCGTGGGCCGATTCGACGAGCCGTTCGATTGAAGAGTTATCGGCGATTATTTTGCAGAAAATGCGGCAACCTGAGAAATAGACTGCTACGAGTTTAGCAAAAAATTTACACAAAGACTATTCCGAAGCCGGTTATTGGCAAAAATAGCGCTGATGCTTAGCATAATTATTTGATAAAATGCCACACGTGGTGGAAGACTGCCTTAAAAATCAGTTAGCTTTGCAAATATATCAAGGTAGCGCTATTAAGTATAAATAAGGCTTAATTTAAAGCGCGTTACCACTTAAACGGTTCAGATTAATCCGCAATTTTGAATTAATTACTTCAAAAAAGGTGTAATTTTAGCCATAATTTCTTTAGAGTTCGGCAACACGGTACTTTCATAAACCGTCACATCTTTGCCGCCTGGCAAAATCACATATTTATAAAAATTCCATTGTGGCGCAGTGCCCGTTTTTGCCGCTAATTCTTTGTAAAATGGATTTGCTGCATCGCCAGAAACCGAGCTTTTGCTCATCATAGGGAATTTGACGCCGTAAGTCATTTTGCAAAAATCGCCAATTTGTTGATTGTTGCCTGGGTCTTGCCTAAAGTCGTTAGACGGAAAGCCAATCACCAACAATCCTTTGTCTTTATTTTTGCTATATAAGCTCTCTAACGCCTCAAATTGAGGTGTAAAGCCGCATTTGCTGGCGGTGTTCACCACTAAAATGGGTTTATCTTGATATTCGCAAAGGTCAAATTTTTCCCCATGCAAGCCAGTAAACTGGTGGTTGTAAATGCCGCTGCATGCCGCGCTAGCGCTGGTTGTTGTCATAATGACTGCTCCTGTAATGGCGACACATGCTAATAAACTGACTAACAATCTGCTCATGGATGTTTCCTTAATTATGCTCATGCTAATGACTGCGTCCTTAAAAAATCGTTCTGAATAAGCATCAAAAAATTGCTGGCATCATACTTTATAAGTGTAAAAAACTATGCGCCAAACCCAGCAGCGCAAATGCCCCAATTAGCCTGATTGTGCTCACTTTAAACTTAAACAGCGCAATAAAACCCAGCGCAGCAGCTAACAGGGCCAACCAATCAATCGCGGCTTTATTAGGCCAAAATACCTGCAATGCAAAAAACAAAGCCATTGCCACAATTACGCCCACTACGGCGGCGGTAATGGCTGTTAACGGTGCATTCAGCTTGAGATTATTTTTGGTCGATTCGATAAACGGTGCGCCCATAAAAATGAAAATAAACGAAGGCAAAAAGGTAAAAAACGTGACGACACCCGCTGCGATAACGGCCGAAATAAGCGGGCTGTAAATCGCCGCATGCTGCCAGCCGCCAACAAAACCCACAAACGCCACTACTATAATCAGCGGCCCAGGCGTGGTTTCGCCCAGCGCTAGGCCATCCATCATTTGGGTTGGCGTTAGCCATGCATAATGCGTGACTGCGCCTTGAACCACATACGGCAGCACCGCATACGCGCCGCCAAACGTCAGCAGTGCAGCCTTCGTAAAAAACCACGCCATTTGGGTATATACTGCTTGCCAACCATAAACTGCGCTTAATGCAACCATACCTGCCAACCAAAGGGCAATGCCAATCGCTAAAAACTTCACCAAACCGCGCCAACTAAAGTGCGCATGTGCAGGTGTTGGGGTATCGTCATCAATGACAGCTTTGCCGTAGCTTTTATCGGCAGTTTGATGTCCGCCGCTGCCAGAGAAAAATTCTGGCGCAAAAAGACTACCCAAATAACCTATTAATGCTGCCAAGCCGACAATGAGTGGAAACGGCAATTTTAGTAGCGTAATCGCTAAAAATGAAGCGGCGGCAATCGCCCACAGCGCCTTATTTTTAAGAGTGCGAGAGCCAATTCGATACGCCGCAAACAGCACAATGGCAACCACCGCAGGCTTAATGCCATACAATACGCCAGCAACTACAGGCGTATTGCCAAAGCGCATGTAAATATAGCTTAAGCCCATTAAAATAAATAAGGATGGCAACACAAATAAACCGCCCGCAATCAAGCCGCCGCGGGTTTTATGCATCAGCCAACCGATATAAGTGGCCAATTGCTGCGCCTCTGGCCCTGGTAACACCATGCAATAATTAAGCGCGTGCAAAAAACGTTTTTCTGATATCCAGCGTTTATCTTCCACCAAATCTTTATGCATGATGGCAATTTGCCCCGCTGGGCCGCCAAAGCTGATTAAACCGAGTTTTAGCCAATACCAAAAGGCTTGTGTAAGGGTAGGTGCGTTTGGTGCGGTTTCCTCAGACGCTTTTTCTAATATTTCATTCATCGCGCAATATTACACATAAACATTTGGCATACAAAATGCTTATTGTTAACAACCAGTCATTTGCTGGTTAAAATAGACAGAAAGATTTGGTTTAACATGCCCGACACAACAAAAACAGGTGTAGATAAAGTTAAATTACTCGATCAAATGCTTGAAGACCTTGCAGGTGATGAATATGAGGATTACGACGCGGATGAAAATCGTGCTGGCAAAGCCATCAAACACCACGATATTGCAGAAGATTTAGACGAGATGGAAAGCTTTCATTAACTGTTGGCGGAGAGCGCGAGATTCGAACTCGCGACAAGGTTGCCCCTGTGCCACCTTTCCAGGGTGGTGACTTAAACCGCTCATCCAGCTCTCCGCAGGGTTGTTAAAAAAGCCAATTTTTGGCTGACGCATTATAGTTGATTTAAGTGATTTAACCAATATTTGAATGCGCTTACAATTGCTTAGCTCTGGCTGATAGTGTGAGCATGTAAAATTAACTTTTAAGAAAAAGTAACTTTGCAAAAAGGTTGGCTTCTCAAAAAAGTCTAACTCTTCAAAAAGGCCATCTCTTCAAAAAATCTAGCGCTCCAAAAAGTCTAACTTTTCAAAAAATAAGTATTCACAGCGCCTTTGCCTTTTATTTCTATCAGGCCGCGCGGATCTAAGGTGTGATTGGCTTTTAGCAAATGATAGGTAAATTCACTAACCTGTATGGTATCGGGCAAGCCGGTTTTTTCCATACGGCTGGCCATATTTACTGGGTCACCCCAAATATCATAGGCAAACTTACTAGTACCAATCACGCCTGCAACCACCGCGCCACTACTGATGCCAATGCGCATTTGCAAGGCTTTACCTGTTTCCGCATTAAATGCTGTTAACGCAAACTGCATTTCTAGGGCCAGCTGTGCAATGACTGTTGCATGATCGTCTCGCCCCATGGGCGCGCCGCCAACCACCATGTAGCCATCACCTATAGTTTTGATTTTTTCTAAATCATATTGATCGGCCAAACGATCAAAGCGCGAAAATAATTGGCTAAGCAAATCGACCAATGCCGCTGGCGGCATAGCAGCAGTCATCGCGGTAAAGCCGACAATATCAGCAAATAAAATGGTCACCGATTCATGGCTATCGGCAATGCGCATATCGTTATTTTTAAGTCTGTTAGCGATTGATTTGGGCAAAATATTAAGTAAAAGGCGCTCTGAGCGAGCTTTTTCTAAATTAAGCGCAAGCAATGTGCGCTCTTTTTGGCTTTGAAAATAACGCATCACCGCGTATAAAATACACGCCGTGCCGATAATGTTCATTAAAAAAAACGTGTCTTTAATGTTGGTTGGTATTGGCAGCGAACTGCCACTAAACAAGTAATTAAGTTTCCAAGAGAGCGCCGCAAGCAATAAAAAGAGCACAAACCACGGCGTTGATTGTTTGGTGCCGAGTATCATTAACGCGCCGATGGGCGATAAAATTGCCCAAATGGCGATACCGCTTGATGCCTCGTAACCGCCAATCACCCATTGCATAAAAAAAGGCATGACCAGCAACATGACTAGTTGGGTAAACGTAAAATATTCAAAACGTTTGCTGCGATAGAAAATTAACAAGCTTACATAAGAAATAATAATATAAATATAAGGCACTAGCGCCATCATGGCGTAGCCTTCACCCAAGCCAGAAAGCGTAAAAATCCAAAACACACATACGATGCTTTCTGCAAATACCAATATTGCTAAAATGGCATTGCTTAGCGTGGAATCAGTTGGCTGACTCAGTTTTTGCCAAAACTCTCTCGTTGTAATGCCGAAGTTTGCAGTTGAATTAGGCATAGTTTCTACGTTGACTCGATGTAATTATTATAATGTTTTAGACGAATGTATAAACTATATCGCAAGCAAACAATGTGCGCCACAACGTGGGTCTATATTTTGCAAAACCAACTCAAGTTAAATCGCAGATTTTTAGTTTATTTTAGTATTTATGCTTGATTTAAGCATTACTAAGGTTTATTGTTTAGTTCGCGCTTATTGACGAAACCCTTGTTTTTATAAGGGAATGTAGAAAATCATACTGGCTTTTGGCACAGTTAAAATTTTCACAATGCTTGGTGGGTTAAATTAAGGGTTAGCGGACAGATTTACACTATTTACAATAGAAATACTAAAGGAGTTGGCATGGATAGCGATAATAAAGTAACGAGTGCAAGTTTAGAAACACTCAGCGGCCTAGGTGTAAAACACCCTTACAAAGCCAAGTATAGTAATTATATCGGTGGTCAATGGGTTGCGCCAGTTAAGGGCCAGTATTTTGATAACGTGAGCCCGGTTACTGGCAAAAACTTCTGCCAAATTGCACGCTCGACTGAAGAAGACGTCAATTTAGCACTAGATGCAGCGCACGCCGCTAAAGACGCTTGGGGCAAAACCTCATACGCCGCGCGCGCGATTATTTTAAATAAAATCGCCGATGTGATGGAAGCCAACTTAGAAGCCATTGCTATCGCAGAAACGATCGATAACGGCAAGCCTTTGCGCGAAACCACTTATGTGGACATTCCTTTAGCGATTGATCACTTCCGTTATTTTGCAGGTTGCATCCGCTCACAAGAAGGTTCAGTTTGTGAGATTGATGAAACAACGGTTGCGTATCACTTCCACGAGCCACTTGGCGTTGTTGGTCAAATTATTCCTTGGAACTTCCCCATTTTAATGGCAGTTTGGAAATTGGCGCCAGCATTAGCCGCAGGTAACTGCGTGGTGTTAAAACCAGCAGAACAAACACCCGCTTCAATCTTAGTACTAATGGAATTCATTGGTAGCTTGTTGCCAGCTGGCGTATTAAACATCGTCAACGGCTTTGGTTTAGAGGCAGGCAAACCATTAGCCAGCAGCAAACGCATCGCAAAAATTGCATTTACTGGAGAAACATCAACTGGTCGCTTGATTATGCAATACGCCTCACAAAACTTGATTCCAGTCACATTAGAATTAGGCGGCAAATCACCTAATATTTTCTTTGAAGATATCATGGATGCAGACGATGCATTCTTTGATAAAGCCATTGAAGGCTTGGTATTATTCTTGGTTAACCAAGGCGAAGTCTGTACTTGCCCAAGCCGCGCATTGATTCAAGAATCAATCTACGAGAAATTCATGGCTCGCGTATTAGAGCGCGTAAAAGTGGTTACACAAGGCAGCCCATTAGACATGAACACCATGGTTGGCGCACAAGCTTCGCAAGAGCAAGTGGAAAAAATCATGAGCTACATGAAAATTGGTCAGGATGAAGGCGCAGAATTGTTAATCGGCGGCCAGCGTAAAGTGCAAGATGACGCAGCCATTAAAGATGGTTTTTATATTCAGCCAACCATCTTTAAAGGCCACAACAAAATGCGTATTTTCCAAGAAGAGATTTTTGGCCCAGTGCTTTCTGTGACTACCTTTAAAGATGAAGCAGAAGCTTTGGCAATCGCCAATGACACGCTATACGGCTTGGGCGCTGGTGTTTGGTCACGTAACGGCAACCGTGCATTCCGCATGGGCAAAGCCATTCAAGCAGGTCGTGTGTGGACTAACTGTTACCACCTCTACCCTGCTCACGCAGCGTTTGGTGGTTACAAGCAATCGGGTATTGGCCGCGAAAATCATAAAATGATGCTAGACCATTACCAACAAACCAAAAACTTGCTGGTAAGCTACAGCGAAAATAAACTAGGCTTCTTTTAATTAAGTCATTTTTTAATTAAAAAACCTAAAAAGGGATGAGGCATCAAGGGCGGGGTTAATCCTCGCCCTTGTTGTTTCTGGCACTTGGTTTATATCTAAATCGTTTTAGAGTAGTATTAGCGTTTGAGGAGCAGCAAAATCATGGACGATATTAAATCAGCACAAGTCACTCGCGTCGATAGTACAGAAGCCGCCAACCAACTGATTGATCAACTACGCGCCAAATATGGCGAGCTGATGATTCACCAATCTGGGGGCTGTTGTGACGGCAGCACGCCAATGTGCTTTGGCAAAGATGAATTTTTACTTGGTAATTCTGATGTGCAGCTGGGCGAAGTGCATGGTGTGGGGTTTTATATGAGTGAAAGCCAATTTGCTTATTGGGAACACACGCATTTAACGCTAGATGCCATCCCTGGTATGGGCGGACAGTTTTCGTATGATAACGGTACTGGCATGCGATTTCATATTCGCTCACGCTTATATAGCGACGAAGAATGGGCGGTTTTAGAAAAAAATCCTGTCAAACACTGCATCTAGCCCCAATTGAACACTGCAAAACGAAAAATTGCGATGATTTATCGCTGTGTGAGATAATTCACTTATTCAATCACTTAGTGCTAAGCCGCTTGCGGCTTTTTTGTTTATACCGAAAGTTAAAGATATGCCTGTAATTCGTCTGCCAGATGGCTCGACCCGCAGTTTTGATGCGCCCGTGACTGTTGCGCAAGTGGCGATGGATATTGGCGCAGGCCTAGCAAAGGCGGCGCTAGCGGGTAAGGTTACGCTTGAAAATAAAGAGTCAAAGATTGTCGATACCAGCTTTCTTATTGAAAACGATAGCGATTTAGCCATTATTACCGACAAATCGGATGACGGACTTGACATCATTCGCCACTCAACCGCACATTTGCTGGCTTACGCGGTAAAAGAGTTATTCCCAGATTGCCAAGTGACGATTGGTCCTGTGATTGACAACGGCTTTTATTATGATTTTTCGTATAAACGCGCGTTTACGCCAGAAGATTTAACCGCCATTGAAAGGAAAATGGTCGAACTGGCGAAAAAAGACGAGCCAGTGATGCGCAAAGTGTTGCCGCGAGATGACGCGGTGGCTTATTTCAAATCAATCAACGAACATTACAAAGCGGAAATTATCGCGTCGATTCCTGCCAACGAAGATGTCTCGCTTTACACCGAAGGTGCATTTACCGACCTCTGCCGCGGCCCACACGTACCAAATACAGGCAAACTAAAAGCCTTTAAACTCATGAAGTTAGCTGGCGCGTATTGGCGCGGCGATAGCAATAACGAGATGTTGCAACGTGTTTATGGCACCGCTTGGCGCAATAAAGAAGAGTTGGACGCGTATTTGTTTCAATTAGAAGAAGCCGAAAAGCGCGATCACCGCAAGCTCGGCAAGCAACTTGATTTGTATCATATGCAAGACGACGCGCCGGGTATGGTGTTTTGGCATCCGCGCGGCTGGAGCATTTGGCAAGAAATTGAGCAATACATGCGTCAAATGTTTGTGGATTACAACTACCAAGAAGTGCGTACGCCGACCATTTTGGATAGAAGTTTGTGGGAAAAATCCGGTCATTGGCAAAATTATCGCGATAATATGTTCACCACCAAGTCGGAAAATCGCGATTACGCGGTTAAACCGATGAATTGCCCAGGCCACGTGCAGATTTACAACAGCACATTGCATAGCTATCGCGATTTGCCGCTACGCTTGGCGGAGTTCGGCTCATGTCACCGCAACGAGCCATCTGGCGCGCTACACGGCTTGATGCGTGTGCGTGGTTTTACCCAAGATGACGCCCATATTTTTTGTACGCCTGAGCAGGTTGAGGCCGAAGTGGCCGACTTTATCAAAATGCTCTACAAAGCCTACGGCGATTTTGGTTTTAATGACGTTTTAGTGAAGCTTTCTACCCGCCCTGAAAAGCGTATCGGTACTGATGCGGATTGGGATATGGCCGAAACTTCGCTTGCTAATGCGCTTAAAATCAACAACTTATATTTTGAATATCAACCAGGCGAGGGCGCGTTTTACGGCCCGAAAATTGAATTTACGCTAAAAGATTCGCTTGGTCGTTTATGGCAGTGCGGTACCATACAATTAGACCCGAACTTGCCCGAACGCCTTGGTGCGGAATATGTGGCGGAGGATAACTCAAGAAAAAGACCAGTAATGTTGCACCGCGCCATTGTTGGCTCTATGGAGCGTTTCATTGGTATTTTGATTGAGAATTATGCTGGTGCAATGCCGCTGTGGTTAGCGCCCGTGCAGGTAATGGTGCTGAATATCTCTGAAGGTCAAGCCGATTATGTACGCCAAGTGGTTGAAACATTAAAGAAATCTGACATCAGATGCGAATATGACTTGAGAAATGAGAAGATAACCTATAAAATACGCGAACATTCAATGCAAAAAATGCCTTACTTGCTAGTGGCAGGTGAGCGCGAAATGCAAAATGGAACAGTGGCCGTGCGCAACAGAAAAGGTGAAGACCTAGGTTCTATGCCGATTGCAGCGCTAATAGCGCGCTTGAAAGCAGAAGTGGAAACTAAGGTTTAAGCCGCTTTTTTGAGCTAGCACGGTTATTTTATTTATAAAGATTAGGAGTCAGCAATAGCACAAGATAAAGATACACGAATTAACGGCGACATTACCGCGGCCGAAGTTCGTTTGGTGGGTGTAGAAGGCGAGCCGCTAGGCATTGTAAGCTTACGCGAAGCCTTTGCAAAAGCAGAAGAAGCGGATATTGATTTGGTGGAAATTGCGCCAAACGCTGTGCCACCAGTGTGCAGATTGATGGATTACGGTAAGTTTAAATACGCAGAAAGTAAGCGTATGCATGAGCAAAAACTCAAGCAAAAACAAGTAGTTATAAAAGAAATTAAGTTCCGCCCAGGTACTGATGACGGCGATTACAATATTAAAGTGCGCAACATTATTCGCTTTTTGGGCGAAGGCGATAAAGCTAAAATCACGCTGCGTTTTAGAGGTCGCGAGATTACGCACCAAGAGTTTGGTTTGGCACTGTTAAGACGTGTAGAAGCAGATTTGCAAGAACACGCAGTGGTGGAGCAGTTTCCTAAAATGGAAGGCCGCCAAATGGTGATGGTGCTAGCGCCTAAAAAGATAGAAAAGCCAGTGGTTGCAAAGCCTGCTAAAGAAAAGACAGTAGAAAAATCGGCAGAAAAGCCAGCAGTAAAAGTTGAACAAGTTGTAGAAAAAGCAGCAACAGAATAATTAAAGTTTTTGTGAGTGATACGGCTTAAACGGCATGCCTAAGCACTCTTAATCAACCTCCAAAGGAGAAAAAAATGCCAAAAATGAAAACAAAGAGCAGCGCCAAAAAGCGCTTTAAGTTCTTAGGTAACGGCAAAGTGAAGCGTACGCATTCACATTTGCGCCATATCTTAACCAAAAAAACCACCAAGCAAAAACGTAAATTGCGTGGCACGGCTATCATCTCACCAACTGACATCAAACGCGTTCGCGCAATGATGCCAACTCGATAAGGAGCGCGCCATGTCAAGAGTAAAACGTGGTGTCACGGCCAGAGCCCGTCACAAAAAAGTATTAAACGCCGCCAAAGGTTATCGCGGTCGTCGTAAAAACGTTTACCGCGTTGCCAAGCAAGCGGTCATGAAAGCGGGTCAATATGCTTACCGTGATCGCCGTCAGAAAAAACGTCAATTCCGCACCTTGTGGATTGCCCGTATTAACGCAGGCGCTCGTGAGTTAGGCCTAACTTACAGCCGCTTTATGAATGGCTTGAAAAAAGCCTCAATCGAGCTAGATCGCAAAGTATTAGCGGACATGGCAGTGTTTGATAAAGCTGCATTTGCTAAATTGGTAGAGACTGCTAAAGCAGGTTTAGCGGCTTAAATTAGTTTGATTTATATGTAGATAAAAAAAAGAGGCTTCGGCCTCTTTTTTGTTTTATGGTAGTTTTTATTTTGAAAAGAGCGGCTGCATAGAAAACACATCATAGTCTGTACGCTATTATTCTTAATCATTTTTCACAAATTTCGCTTTAAATGTTCGCAGCAATTTATTTTTCATATAAATTATTTGTACTATTTCGTATTACTTGCAAAGCATTGTTAGGTAGCCATATAATTTCTGTTTCACTTGAGTATCCGTTACCTGATACATCAGATTAAAATTCTTTTACGGCGACGATTATTGGGTAAGCGCCGTTTTTAAATTCGTCATATTCTTTTATAGAAAAAACCATTTCAGACTCAGCAGTAATGTAACTAAAAGAATTTCCGCTAGTTGGAGGAATTATAGAGTCACCAAATAAATTTATTGGTTTATCCCCATATGATTCAAACCATTTCCCCGCATCTAAAAGCGCATTTTTCCCATAAAATACATGTGCTGCTTTCATAATACCCATTGCAGGAGATTTCCCATAATTTGCAGTAGTAATGTTGAATGAGATTTTTTTATTCGGCTCAACTACTTCATCCTGAATGCTATGAGTTAAAAAAGGTCTTTGTTCATATTTACGTGTAAGTTTCATTTCAGTTAACTGTTCTTGCATAGCATTCCATTGCATGTAGGCTACTAATGAAGTTACTATTGTTGTAACAGTCGTTACAACAATACACATAAATGTCAAATACTCAACTTTAGAAAAAATCTTCAATTTGTCCAGAAATGATTTTACATTCGATTCTACTGCAACTTTAGTAGTATGAAATAGTTTGCTGATAAAAGGGATAAAGCCCGATTTTATAAATTTAATCATGATTTAGAGTAACATAAACTTAGTCAAAAATCATCGCTTTGCAGGGCGCATGGATATTGCCTCGCAGGGCATTAATTTTTTCACGCATTGCTCTCTGCCAAATAGCACCACTTTAAGTTAAAATATCGCATGGCCAATTTAGATCACTTAATCACAGAATCCCAGTCCGATTTCAACGCATGCACAGACATGCCTGCGTTAGAAAATGCAAAAGCAAAATACCTAGGCAAAACTGGCGCGTTGACAGATGCGCTAAAGGGCTTAGGCAAACTGTCGAACGAAGAACGCCCAGCCGCAGGCGCTGCAATTAACGTCGTAAAGCAGGCGATTGAAGCAGCTTTAAACGCGCGTCGCGAGGCGATTTTAAACGCCGCACAAGCGCAACAATTGGCGCAAGAATCCATTGACGTCACGCTGCCTGCGCGCGCGCAATCGCAAGGCGGTTTGCATCCTGTGACGCTTACTTTGCAACGTATTGAAGCTTTGTTTCACTCAATTGGTTTTGATGTGGCGACTGGCCCAGAGATTGAAACCGATTTTTACAATTTTACCGCGTTGAATATCCCCGAAAATCACCCTGCGCGTGCCATGCACGACACCTTTTATGTGGATGACCAGAATGTTTTACGCACCCACACATCGCCCGTGCAAATTCATTACATGGAGAATAAAGAACCTCCTCTAAAGATTATCGCGCCAGGCCGTGTCTATCGCGTGGATTCTGACGCGACGCATTCGCCGATGTTCCACCAAGTAGAAGGTTTGTGGGTGGATGAAAATATCAGCTTTGCCAATCTCAAAGGCGTGGTGCAGGATTTTCTGCAAAAATTCTTTGAGCGTGACGATTTAACCGTGCGGTTTCGCCCTTCATTTTTCCCTTTCACCGAACCTTCAGCTGAGATGGACATGAGCTGGAACGGCGGCTGGCTTGAGATTGGCGGCTGCGGCATGGTGCACCCAAAAGTGTTTTAAGACGTGAATATCTACAGTGAAAAATATCGCGGCTTTGCCTTTGGTTTGGGCGTGGAGCGCTTGGCGATGTTGCGTTACGGCGTGAATGATTTGCGCCACTTTTTTAATAACGATTTACGTTTTTTAAGTCAGTTTAAATAGGTTAATACCCAATATTCCCAAATAACCGTACTCCGTAATTCTAGCGAAAGCGGGAATCCAAATTGACTTTAAAATTTAAAATGGATTCCCGCACTTTTGTGTTTTTTGCGAAAGCAAATGTCAGGAATGACGAAGTAGAAATTATAAAGATTCAATCATTATGCAATTTTCAGAAAACTGGCTTCGCAGCTTTGTCGATACCAAACTTAGTTCAGCCGAATTAAGCCACGCTCTAACAATGGCAGGGCTTGAGGTGGAAGACGAACAGCCTGCTGGCGCGGTGTTTACTAATGTTGTTATTGGCGAAATTGTCGAAGCCGCAAAACATCCTGACGCCGACCGTTTGCAATTGTGCAAAGTAAATATCGGTAAGGAAGTTTTGCAGATTGTATGCGGTGCGAGTAACGCCAGAGTTGGTATAAAAGTGCCGTGCGCGCAAGTGGGTGCAGAGCTGCCAGGCATCAGCATCAAACAAGCCAAGGTGCGCGGTGTGGATTCATTTGGCATGCTGTGCTCTAGTAAAGAGCTAGGTTTATCGGCCGAGGGGGAAGGCTTGCTGGAGCTGCCAAATGACGCGCCAATTGGTACAGATATTCGTGAATTTTTTCAGCTAAACGACAATTTACTCACGCTAAAACTGACGCCAAATCGCGCCGATTGCTTAAGCATTTTAGGCATCACGCGCGACGTTGCGGCGATTACCGGCGACACGCTTATTGGCACCAATTTGCCGCCAGTGTTAGTTGAAAGCAAAGCTAAAAAAACTGTCGATGTCAGCGCAAGCGAGGCTTGCCCCGCTTATTTTGGTCGCGTGATTGAAGATGTGAATGCGCAATCCGCAACGCCAGATTGGATGATTCGCAACCTTGAGCGTAGCGGCATTCGCACAATCAGCGCCATTGTCGATATTACCAATTACGTGCTGCTAGAGCTTGGCCAGCCCATGCATGCTTTTGATTTGGCTAAGATTGTTGGCGATATTAATGTGCGTTTTGCACAAGAGAATGAAGAAATCAAACTGCTGAATAACACACAAGTAAAATTAAAAGCGGATGATTTGGTGATTGCCGACACGGGCCTTATTATCGGCAGTGGCGCGATTGCTTTAGCGGGCATTATGGGCGGCGAGCCGACTTCTGTCACTGACAGTACGACCAATATTTTCTTAGAAAGCGCATTTTTTACGCCAGACGTAATCGCTGGCAAAGCGCGCCGCTTAGGCTTGAGCACAGATTCATCATACCGATTTGAGCGCGGCGTGGATTTTGGCAACACGAAAAACGCGCTAGAACGCGCAACTGGCTTAATTTTACAATTGTGTGGCGGCAAAGCGGGCGCGATTACTGAAGTAGTAAGCACGTTACCTACGCGCAATACGGTTAATTTGCGCTATGCACGCTTACTTTCTGTGTTGGGCATCAACATTTCGCAAGCGGCGGTTGCAAAAATACTCACGCAATTGGGCTTTGCCTTCAGCGAAAAAGATGGCGTTTTTGCAGTAAAAGCGCCGACTTATCGCTTCGATATTGCACGCGAGGAAGATTTAATCGAAGAAATCGCGCGTTTGCATGGCTACGATAAGATTGAAGCCATTGCGCCGCAAGCCGCTTTAAACATGCTGCCTGCGCCAGAAGCGACACTAAACCTTGCTTGGGTGCGTGATGTGCTGGTGAATCAAGGCTACCAAGAAATTATCACCTATAGTTTTGTGGATGAAAGTTGGGAACGCGATTTATTAGGCAATACTGCGCCAATTAAACTAAAAAACCCCATCGCCAGTAACTTAAGCGTGATGCGCAGCAGCTTGTGGGGCGGGTTACTAGATACACTGACTTATAATTTGAATCGTAAACAAGAGCGTGCCATGTTGTTTGAAATCGGCGCTAGCTACCATCAAGATGAGCAAGCTTACAGCGAAAAAACGCGCGTGGCAGGCTTATTTTATGGGGCTTTCCAACCAGAGCAATGGGCCGCTGCAACAAAAGACGTAGATTTTTATGACGTAAAAGCGCATGTGGATGCGCTGACGCACAGAGCTGTCGAGTACAAGAATGAGGTACATGTTGCGCTGCATCCAGGCCAAACCGCACGTATTTACTTGCTTGGGAAGCCAATTGGCTGGGTTGGCAAGTTGCACCCAAAATGGCAACAACATTACAATTTAGCCAAAAGCACCTTTTTGTTTGAGTTGGAAACCGCACCCTTGCTGATTAAGGCTGTGCCTGCCTATCAAGAAGTACCGAAAACATTGCCGATTCGCCGCGATTTGGCAGTGGTGGTTGATGCAAATGTTACCGTACAATCAATTTTAAGCGCAATTCACAATGCACATATTCCGCTTGTATCGCAAGTGCAACTATTTGATATATATCAAGGAAAAGGTATTCCAGAAACCAAAAAAAGCCTTGCATTTCTTATACTTATACAAGATACTAACAAAACGTTGTTGGATACAGAAGCAGAAACAACGATGGCCAAATTACTCAAACTACTACAAAATCAATTTGGCGCAACACTGCGTAATTAAACTTTAATAAATTAAGCTTTAAGAATAAGCATTAAGCTCAGGGGATTGATATGACGTTAACAAAGGCTGATTTGGCCGATTTATTATTTGAGCAAGTTGGCTTAAATAAACGTGAAGCAAAAGATATGGTAGAGGCTTTTTTTGAAGAAGTACGCACGGCATTAGAAACTGGCGATAGCGTAAAATTATCGGGTTTTGGCAATTTTGAATTGCGTAAAAAATCAGAGCGCCCAGGCCGCAATCCTAAAACTGGTGAAGAAATACCAATTACTGCGCGTCGCGTGGTGACCTTTCACGCCAGCCAAAAATTAAAAAGTAAAGTTGAAGAGCATTACGCGCAGTAATTTAGATGCACAGTAAATCATGATAGATGCTTAATTTAATGATAGACCCTAACGCAAAAATTGCTTTGCCCCCAATCCCTGCCAAACGGTATTTTACCATTGGTGAGGTAAGTGAGCTGTGCGGCGTTAAGCCGCACGTATTGCGTTATTGGGAGCAAGAGTTTACCCAGCTTAAGCCGGTAAAACGTCGTGGCAATCGCCGCTATTACCAGCATCACGAAGTATTGCTCATTCGCAAAATCCGTGAGTTATTGTATGAGCAAGGTTTTACCATCAGTGGTGCGCGAAATCGTTTAGATGGGGGCGAAGAACCTATTTTAGCCAGCTTAAATGTTGAGACTAGACCGCAAGACACAATAAGCCAGCTAGATATTGCCAATCAGACTAACTTTTTCGCTTATAAAAAACAAATTCTCGAGGTTATTCACTTGCTTCGGGCTTAATTTCCCTCCCGTTTTAAATGCCTTTTAGCGCAGTCACCCAGTAGTTTATTTTATTGCGCCAGCTATCAGCTGGCGCTTTTCATTTATAATGCTGGCTGTGTTGTTAAGCTTATTAAACTAAGCTGCAGCGCGGTTCGGGGCGTAGCGCAGCCTGGTAGCGTACTTGTCTGGGGGACAAGGGGTCGCAGGTTCAAATCCTGCCGTTCCGACCAATTAAAAAGCCAACTCATAAAGATTGGCTTTTTTGTTTTCATTAACGATTAGATGCCTAGAAATTTATTTTTTGCTTTGACTTTACCAAATGACTGCACAAATTCCTTGGCTGTAACAGTATTCGATTGGCTTAACCCACCTAGTGATTGAACAGTTGAGTTAATTATTTGTTGTGCGCGCGCATAATGCGACCTTTTTCACGATCCCAATCGCGCGCTTTTTCGGTGTCGCGTTTATCGTGTTGTTTTTTACCTTTGGCAAGGCCGATTTGGATTTTGATACGGCCTTTTGTAAAGTGCATGTCTAGTGGCACTATGGTGTAGCCCGCCCTATCCACTTTTTCAATTAATTTACTGATTTCTTCGTTATGTAACAATAGCTTACGTGTGCGAATAGCGTCGGGACGAATGTGCGTAGATGCAGCGCCCATCGGCGTTACGTGGCAACCAATGAGGTAAATTTCACCGCGCTGAATGATGACATACGCTTCTTTTAAGTTTGCGCGATTGTCACGAATGGCTTTGACTTCCCAGCCTTCTAGAACGATGCCAGCTTCGAATTTATCTTCAATAAAATAATCGAAAAAGGCTTTTTTATTTTGGGCGATGCTCATATTGCAAAAATTGTTGTATTTATGACTTAAAATAACATTTTACGTGAGTATTGACAGACATACTAATAGAATAGTTGAATGAATAAAGTAGAAAAAACGGTATTGGTGATGCACTCAGCCGAGCAAATGTTTGCGCTCGTGGATGCGGTGGAAGACTATCCAAAATTTTTGCCATGGTGCGGCGGGGTTAATTTACTAGAACGCACAGAATCTAGTACCAGCGCCACTTTACACATAAATTATCATGGACTTAAACAGCAGTTTACCACTCAAAATACCAAAAAAGCGGTAACTAGCATGGTAATTCATCTAAAAAACGGGCCATTTAAACATTTAGATGGTGAATGGCAATTTATCGCTTTGCGTGAAAATGCCTGTAAAATCGAATTTAGACTCAATTACGAATTTGCAAATGGTTTTTTAGAGAAGATTATCGCGCCTGTATTTAACCATATTGCTGCTACTTTTGTAGATGGCTTTGTTGCGCAAGCGGATAAAATATACAAAAAGGATTTAGTTTGACTGACCAAAATCAAGATAATAAACAGCTAGATAATCAACAGCAAGATAGTCAATATCTGGTGCATCACATCATGGTAGAAGTCGCTTATGCGCTGCCAAACCAACAGCTGATTATTCCCGTACAAATGGCGCCAGAAGCCAATGCAGAGGCGGCTGTACGAAAATCGGGCATTTTGGCCAAATTTCCCGAAATTGATTTAAAGGTGAACCAAATTGGAATCTTTGGCAAACTCGTTCGCCTCGATACGCCGCTACGCAATTTAGACCGCGTTGAGATTTATCGCCCGCTGATTGCCGACCCAAAAGAAGTGCGTAAACAGCGCGCGGAAGAAGGTAAAGTAATGAAGAAAGGTGGTGGCGTAGAGCCTTTGGAATCAATTTAAAAGCCAGCCATTTATCTAACCCAAATAAAAAAGCTCGATTAATCAATAAGCTGCGCTTTAAAAATAATAAAACTAGCTTTTACAATACTCTGAAATATCCGCTTGCGCTTTATCAGCGCCTTCTTTTAAGCCGGCATCATCCATATACACCCGCTCACCTTTTTCATTAACTTTATAAATGCGGCCACCTTGCTTATAGCTAGCTAAATTTGATTTTGCCGCTTTACAGTTTTCATCGTTTAACTTGGCTTGCGATTCTTTTTCTTTTTTATTGATTTTTTCTATTTCTGCATTTTTTTGGCGCAATTTCGCAGCTGTTTCTTCCGTTCTATCTCCATTGGAATTAGGCTCTTTTACTGTTGGCTCAATTTTACCGGCTACAATGTTTGTATTAACCACTGGCGCAAGCGGCGCTTGGTGGTTAGTTTTGGATATGCGCTTGCCATCAATCGACTCTAACCTTACGTTAGATGGCGGCGGCGTATCGCTATATCTTGTGGCGCCCGCTTTATCTTTCCATTTAAATACTTCTGCCTGACACAGCATTGAGCCCGCACTTAATACAAGCACAACCAGCAGTAAAGATAACGATTTCATATAGCCTTCCTCTTAAAAACTTAAATTAATTCACACCTAAACAACGCATTGATGGTTAACTCAGTTTACTTTAACCAAAACTTACAAAAATTAATGCTTGTTTTAGCGGTTAATCACTATTCAAAAACTTGTTTTTAAACATATTTACCACAATTTCAGCTTACCAACTTTTAATAAGCTTTGCAAATCTGTATAATCTTGTTTTGCTGATAAGGATTATTCATGCGGTTGCTGCAACAAGCTCTCACTTTTGACGACGTTTTATTAGTGCCCGCGCACTCTATAGTAATGCCGCGCGAAGTTAATTTAAGCACGCAACTCACCCGCAATATCACACTTAATATTCCGCTGGTATCCGCCGCGATGGATACCGTTACCGAAGCGCCGTTAGCTATTGCGCTGGCGCAAGAAGGCGGTCTTGGCATTATTCACAAAAACATGACGCCAGCTGAGCAAGCCGCGCATGTGTCACGCGTTAAACGCTTTGAATCTGGCGTGGTGAACGACCCCGTGACGATTGCGCCGCATATGACAGTTCGCGATGTGCTCGCACTCACGCATAAACATAAAATTTCAGGTTTACCAGTTGTCGATGGCGACAAAATTGTTGGCATTGTGACTAATCGTGACCTTCGGTTTGAGACGAATTTAGACCAAGCCATTAGCAACATTATGACGCCGCGTAACCGCTTAATTACGGTACGTGAAGGCGCAACGCGTGAAGAGGCCATTCATTTGCTGCACCAACACCGTCTTGAGCGTGTACTGGTCATTGACGATAAAGACGTATTAAAAGGTTTAATCACTGTTAAAGATATTCAAAAATCGCACGATCACCCTTATGCGTGCAAAGACAATCATGGCCGCCTGCGCGTTGGCGCGGCAGTTGGTGTAGGCGCAGACACCGGAGCGCGCGTGGAAGCGCTGGCAAAAGCAGGTGTGGATGTGATTGTGGTAGATACCGCACACGGCCATTCGCAAGGCGTGTTAGATCGCGTGACTTGGGTGAAAAAACACTACCCGAAAATTGAAGTGATTGGCGGCAATATTGCCACTGCCGATGCCGCCAAAGCCTTAGTAGACGCTGGTGCTGACGGCGTTAAGGTTGGCATAGGCCCAGGCTCAATCTGCACTACGCGCATCGTAGCAGGTGTTGGTGTGCCGCAAATTTCGGCCATTAGCAATGTTGAGCTTGCTTTGCGTGGCTCTGGTGTGCCCTTTATTGCCGATGGCGGCATTCGTTTCTCTGGTGATATTTCAAAAGCTATTGCGGCTGGCGCATATTCAGTCATGCTAGGCGGAATGTTTGCTGGCACTGAAGAAGCGCCGGGTGAAGTGGAATTATTTCAAGGTCGCTCGTACAAATCTTACCGCGGCATGGGCAGTATTGGCGCGATGCAACAGGGCTCTAGTGACCGCTACTTTCAAGACAATAACGGCAACGCCGATAAATTAGTGCCGGAAGGCATTGAAGGCCGCGTGCCTTACAAGGGCAGCGTTTTGGCAGTGATTCACCAATTAATGGGCGGCTTGCGCGCATCTATGGGGTATGTGGGCGCAGCCGATATTACCCAAATGCGTGAACGCGCTGAGTTTGTACAAATCACCAGCGCTGGCATGCGCGAAAGTCATGTGCATGATGTGCAAATCACCAAAGAAGCACCGAACTATCGTATTGATTAACCTATAACAACCTTTGCCACAGAGGACAAAGAGGGCACGGGGGAAACCCATTTAATAAAATATTCTTAAGCTTGGTTTTCTCTGTGTCCTCTGTGTCCTCTGTGGTGAGTTTTTGATTTTAAAGCCTTATGAAAATCCACTCAAAAATCCTCATCCTTGATTTTGGCTCTCAAGTCACCCAACTCATTGCCCGCCGCGTGCGCGAAGCGCATGTGTATTGCGAGATTCATCCTTGTGATGTTTCAGATGAATTTGTAAGTAACTTTGATGCTGACGGCGTTATTTTATCAGGCAGCCACGCCAGTGTTTATGAAGAAGAAACCGACAAAGCACCGCAAGCGGTGTTTGAGTTGGGCGTGCCTGTTTTAGGCATTTGTTATGGCATGCAAACCATGGCGCAGCAATTGGGCGGCAAGGTTGAAGCTGGCACTAAGCGTGAGTTTGGCTATGCCGAAATTCGCGCGCGTGGCCACTCTGCACTGTTTTCAAGCATTCAAGACCGCGTAAATTCAGAAGGCCACGGCCTCATTGATGTGTGGATGAGTCATGGCGATAAAGTCACCGAACTGCCACCCAATTTCAAGGTGATCGCCAGCAACGACACCACGCCCATCGCCGCATTTGCCGATGAAGAGCGCAAGTTTTACGGTGTACAGTTTCACCCAGAAGTGACGCATACCAAACTTGGCCAAGCCATGCTGGAGCGTTTTGTGTTAGATATTTGCGGCGCAAAACCCGATTGGATAATGGGTGATTACATTACTGAAGCCGTCGCCAAAATTAAAGCCCAAGTCGGTGATGAAGAAGTGATTTTAGGCTTATCTGGCGGCGTGGATTCTAGCGTTGCAGCCGCCCTCATCCACCGCGCAATTGGCGACCAGCTTACCTGCGTGTTTGTTGACCATGGCTTGCTGCGCCTGAATGAAGGCAATATGGTAATGGATATGTTCGCTGGTCGTTTGCATGTGAAGGTGATTCGCGTTGATGCCAGCGCACAGTTTATGGGGCATTTGGCGGGCGTTTCAGAACCTGAAGCTAAGAGAAAAATTATAGGTCGCGAATTTGTTGAAGTATTTAAAGCGGAAGCCGCTAAACTCAAGGCTGGCACAGGCGGACATAAAGGCGCAAAATGGCTCGCACAAGGCACCATTTACCCCGATGTGATTGAATCGGGCGGTGCAAAATCTAAAAAAGCTGTCACCATTAAAAGCCATCACAATGTTGGCGGTTTACCCGAAAAACTGGGCCTAAAATTATTAGAACCACTGCGCGATTTATTCAAAGATGAAGTACGCGAACTCGGTGTAGCACTTGGCTTACCGCCTGATATGGTGTATCGCCACCCATTCCCAGGGCCAGGTTTGGGCGTAAGAATTTTGGGCGAAGTGAAAACTGAATTCGCCGACTTACTGCGCCGTGCCGATGCGATTTTTATTGAAGAATTGCGCAATACCATCTGCAAAAAAACGGGTAAAAGCTGGTACGCGCTTACCAGCCAAGCTTTCGCCGTATTCTTGCCAGTCAAATCCGTCGGCGTAATGGGCGATGGCCGCACTTATGATTATGTTGTTGCACTTCGTGCCGTAGTCACTAGCGATTTTATGACCGCGCATTGGGCAGAATTACCTTATAGTTTATTAGGTAGCGTATCGAATCGTATTATTAACGAAGTGCGCGGTATTAATCGCGTGGTGTATGATATTTCTGGCAAGCCGCCCGCCACTATTGAGTGGGAGTAATTTTTAACATTCTTTCAATAGCTTAGCTATTTTGTTGTGTTAAAATCGTTAGGTTAGATTAAGGAGTAGACGATGAAATTATCTCATTTTATATTAACTGGAGTTTTGGCTAGCGCATTAACGGCCTGCATGACCGATTCGCATCATTACACGCAAAACGCACAAAAAATTGTTAGCGCCGTCAATACTAAATATCCCGCTGACAAAAAAACCTTGGTTTTTATTGATGCGCCTGAAGGCTACATTGCGCAATATGTTGACAATGCCGCCGTTGAAAATAGCGTGGATACGGGCAAGGTAGCCGCGATTATCAGTTCGCTCGCGCTTAAAACCAGCACGGTTATTGTGGCTGGTGAAGATGAAAAGCTCGCCGCAACAACATTAGCCAAAGCGCTTAGCACTGGCAAAGATAAAATTAACGGTAGCAAAGCCATCGTAATTGGCGCCAAAGGCTCGCAAAAAACCTTGACTGACTTAGCCACTGCCAGCGGTGTTGCGCTTGAGTTTATCGACAACCCAATTTAAATTTGGATGCAAACGAATGGGCCGAGCCAATGTAAAACCTGGGATCGGCTTTAATTATTAATGAGCCGCGGATTTGTAAAAGAGGATGACTTAGAACACGCTGGCACCGATGTGCCAGAGCGCTCAATCAGCACGCATCCTAATTACGTCACGGTAAATGGCTATGCGCTGTTAGAAAAGCAAGCGAATGAATTAGAGCTGCAACGTAAAGCCTTAAGCGCAAATAAAGAGGATCAGCAAGCTCAGCAACAATTAGCGATTGTGAATCGTGATTTGCGTTACGTTGCGGCGCGATTAGAAAATTCACTGATTACGCGACCAGATAGGGCTTCTAAGCAAGTGCTGTTTGGCGCGAAGGTGACGGTGGAAGACGAAGAAGGCGATAGCCACACCTATGAAATTGTAGGTGAAGATGAGGCCGATATTAAAGCATGCAAAGTGAGCTGGACATCGCCTCTGTCCAAAGCTTTGATTGGCCAAAAATTGGGCGAGAGTGTAGTATGGGCGCGGCCTGCAGGCAATACTGTGCTAGAAATTACTGCCTTAAAGTATGAGTAGAATTTAAAAGTTTGCATCTTAGAAAGCAATAAAAATGAACGAAACGTTAAACCAAACCCAGTCAATGAGCATAACCCAAGCCATTACCAGCCGTCGCTCGATTAAACATTACGATACTGCACACAAATTAACCGAGCAAGAAATTGCAAAGTTGCTTTCGCTGGCCATGCTATCACCCACCGCGTTTAATATTCAACATTGGCGCTTTGTATTGGTGACAGACCCAGTGCTGCGCCAGCAAATTCGCGCCGTTAGCTGGAATCAAGCGCAAGTGGAAGAAGCTTCATTATTGATAGTATTAGCTGCCGATTTAAAAGCGTGGGAGAAAAACCCTGCGCGCTATTGGGCAAATGCACCAAAACCTGTGCAAGATTATTTAGTACCTGCGATTGGCCATTATTATGAAAATAACGAGCAAGCCCAGCGTGATGAAGCCATGCGCAGTTGTGGCATTGCCGCGCAAACCATTATGCTAGCCGCCAAAGAAATGGGTTACGATACTTGCCCCATGGATGGCTTTGATTTTGATGCGGTGAGCAAATTATTAAATTTGCCTGCCGACCACACGCCAACTATGTTTATTACCGTAGGCAAAGCCATTAAGCCTGCCGCGCCGCGTGCTGGCCAGTTAGATATGAGTGAGGTGGTTATTTACAATAAGTTTTAATTTTTGTTCTAGCCACAGAGCACAGAGTTCACACAGAAAGTCTTTTTTAGCATTTGGCGTTTATAAAAAGCGTTAGTGTATTTTGTTTTTCCTCTGTGTACTCGGCATTCTCTGTGACAAATAAGTTTTTTTAAGAAAGTACAAAATGAAAGAAGTAGCATGTTAATTAGTAACAATATCACCATGCAATTTGGCGCTAAGCCATTGTTTGAAAACGTTTCTGTTAAATTTGGCGATAACAATCGCTATGGTTTGATAGGCGCCAATGGCTGCGGAAAATCCACTTACATGAAGATTTTAGCAGGGCAATTAGAGCCTTCTGCAGGCAATATTTCACTAGATAATCACGAGCGCATGGCATTTTTGCGTCAAGACCAATTTGCCTACGAAGACCAGCGCGTGCTGGATGTAGTTATGCAAGGTCATGCCGAAATGTGGGCAGCCATGCAAGAGCGCGACGCGATTTACGCCAATTTAGAAGCCTCTGAGGACGATTACATGCGCGCCGCCGAGCTAGAAGGTGTGTTTGCCGAGTTTGATGGCTACACCGCCGAAGCGCGCGCAGGTGAGCTATTGCTAGGCGTCGGCATCCCGATTGAGCAACACACAGGCCCGATGAGCGCCGTCGCGCCAGGCTGGAAGCTGCGTGTACTGTTGGTGCAAGCGCTGTTCGCCAACCCCGATATTATGCTGCTGGATGAGCCAACCAACAACTTGGACATTAACACCATTCGCTGGCTAGAAGATGTGCTAAACAACCGCGATTGCACCATGGTGATTATTTCGCATGACCGTCACTTTTTAAACCAAGTGTGTACGCATACGTGCGATATGGATTACGGCAAACTGACAGTTTACCCTGGCAATTACGATGACTACATGGAAGCCAGCATTGCCGCGCGTAACCAGCAAGCCAAAGACAACGCCAAAGCCAAGCAGCAAGTGGCTGATTTGCAAGACTTTGTGCGCCGCTTCTCGGCCAACGCTTCAAAAGCCAAGCAAGCGACTAGCCGTGCCAAGCAAATCGATAAGATTAAAATTGAAGTGTTTAAACCTTCCAGCCGCCAATATCCATTTATCCGATTTGAATACGACGAGCGCGAAAAACTGCACCGCAACGCGGTGGAGCTTAAAAAACTCAGCCACGGCTTTGATAAAATTCTGTTTAACGATGTGGAGCTGATATTTGAAGCAGGCGAAAAAGTGGCGATTTTAGGCGAAAACGGCATCGGTAAAACCACGTTATTACGCTGCCTAGCACGCGATTTACAACCAAAACACGGCGAAGTAAAATGGACGGACAAGGCCACCATTGGCTACTTCGCGCAAGATCACGAATACGAATTTGAACAAGGCGAAGACCTGTTTGAATGGATGACATTGCAAAGACAAACGGGCGACGACGACCAAGCGGTGCGCAGCATGTTAGGCCGCCTATTATTCGGCGGCGAAGACACCAAAAAATCCGTCAAAGTGTTATCAGGCGGCGAAAAAGGCCGTATGTTATACGGCAAACTGATGCTCGCCAAAACCAATGTGCTACTAATGGATGAGCCTACCAACCACATGGACATGGAATCCATCGAAGCGCTGAATACCGCGCTGGATAAATACAAAGGCACGCTATTTTTCGTAAGCCACGACCGCGAATTTGTCAGCTCCATCGCCACTAGAATTTTGGAAATTAAACCTGACGGTATTGTGGATTTTACGGGCAATTATGAGGATTATTTGGCAAGTCAGGGTGTAGCCTAATGCCCAAAAGCCTGATGACAACGCTGTGGGTTATTTGGCTCGTTGTCATTTGGTTTTTTGCCATGGTGTTTCATGGCGTGGCGTTTGATTTTGGCGGCCTAAAATGGCTCGCCATATTGCTAGGTATTTTTTGGCTCATTTATTTGGCAGGTCTGTGGTTTGAGCAATCACACATCACCGACACCGCTTGGGCTATTCTACTAGGCTACGCCATTGGCTGCATTCGCTTGCTGGATAAACTATCCAACCAGCAAGATTACGCGCACTGGAGACGCTTTGTGCCAAGGTTCATCGTAGGCGGCGCGGCACTATTGTTTGTTCTGATTTTTGTCGGCGTTCTACCGTTAATGGCGCAAAAAGTGATTAAAGTACATAAAGAGAAAAATCGAGTTTTGGGACGGGATTATTAAGACTTTAATTTGAAATATGAATATTAAAAACATAGTCAAAGCAAACTCAAAACTTATTTTTTGGATTTTGTTGCCAATTTCGGCACTCATTCTATTTTCAAGTTACACAGATTGTCAGGCCAAACAAAAAGCTGAGGATTTCTGTAGTTCTATACAAATCAATGAGTCTTTACATTCACTTCTAAATAAGTGCGCGGCGGCACAATCAGAGTGTGCAACTTGGAATCCAGAAAATGAAGTCACTCGCCACCAAGCTTGGTTCTCAGGGTTTTTACTAAATGGTTATACCTGCGAGGTTCGCACTAAAAACGATAAAGTAATTTCGAAAGGTTTTGAAGAGTTTACCGATTAATGAAATGAGCTCGCCCATTCTGTTTTATCCCCTTTGCCGCGCCAAGCATCGCAGTTAAAACGGGAGTTTTCGGCGAGGACTGTCTGAGCGAAGCGAGTTCCGCAGCCGCCCGTTTTAGCGAGAAGCGCAGGAAACAAGCGGCAGCAGGGGTGCCCTTTTGTTTGGTTACTTTATTTTGGGCACGCAAAATAAAGTGACTCGCTGAGAAGCGAAAAACAACTTTAGTTAAAAGCTGGATTCTTCCCTACTCTCAAAATGACAATCAAAATGGATTCCCGTTTTCACGTGAATGACGGTGTAAATAATTAACAGCTCATAAACCGCACTGCCGTCATACCAGCGGAGGCTGGTATCCAGTCAAGATGGTGTCAACGAAGGTGGGTTTATTGAAAGATTGCTCAACATGACCCTTGCTTAGATTCTGGCCTGCGCCAGAATGACGGACTATGGGGAATTGGTTAATAAAAAAGCCAGCTTACTCTGGCTTTTTTACAATTTAAACTAAGCTTTAATCGAACGTTTACGTTCATGCTCCAGCAAATAGCGTTTACGAATACGAATGGTTTTTGGTGTGATTTCTACCAATTCATCATCATCAATAAACTCTACAGCTGATTCTAAAGTAAGTGCGATTGGTGTAATTAAGCGCACCGCTTCATCGGTGCCAGATGAGCGCACGTTGGTGAGTTGTTTGCCTTTAATCGGGTTCACAATCAAATCGTTGTCGCGGCTGTGAATGCCAATGACCATGCCTTCGTACAATTTATCGCCTGGCACAGCAAACATTTTGCCGCGGTCTTGCAGTTTCCATAAGGCATAAGCGACTGCTTCGCCGTGTTCAGCAGAAATAAGCACGCCATTGCGACGGCCTGGCATATCAGCTTTTACAGGTGCATATTCGTCAAAAATATGTGCCATAAGGCCTGTACCGCGCGTCATGGTTAAAAATTCGCCTTGAAAGCCAATTAAACCACGTGCTGGTATTTTATATTCTAAACGGGTGCGGCCGTTGCCGTCGGACTCCATATTTTGCATTTCACCACGGCGGCGGCCGAGTTCTTCCATCGCTGCGCCTTGGTGTTCATCTTCTAAATCGACGGGTAAAATTTCGTACGGCTCACATTTTTCGCCGTTTACTTCGCGGTACACCACTTTGGGTTTGCCGACAGCCATCTCAAAGCCTTCGCGGCGCATGGTTTCTAGCAGAATCGTTAAATGCAATTCGCCACGGCCTGATACGCGGAAAATATCGGCATCTTCGGTTTCGTCAACTCGCAATGCTACGTTTACTAGCAACTCTTTGGTTAAGCGATCACGAATTTGACGGCTGGTCACAAATTTGCCTTCTGTGCCTGCCAGTGGTGAAGTGTTCACCATAAAATCCATGGTTAGCGTTGGCTCATCTACACCTAAATGCGGCAAGCCCATTGGTTTTTCGCGGTCGCAAATAGTAAAACCAATGCCTAAATCATCCAAACCAGAAATAATGACAATGTCGCCGGCAAGCGCTTCTTCAACTGGCACGCGCTCTAGGCCTACAAAGCCTAACACTTGGTTGATTTTGCCAACCGCAATTTGTTTGTCTTCATTCATCACCGTAACCGCTTGGCCAGGCTTTACTTTTCCGTTACGCACTCGGCCAACACCTAAGCGGCCAGTGTAGGTAGAATAATCTAGCGCCGAAATTTGTAATTGCAGCGGCGCTTCTGGGTCGCCAACTGGCGGTTTTACGTGGCTTAAAATGGTGTCAAACAGCGCGCGCATATTGTCTGTAGGCGTTTTCATGTCCAACATGGCATAGCCGTTAATGGCTGATGCATATACCACGGGGAAGTCTAATTGCTCATCGGTTGCGCCTAAATTGGCAAACAAATCAAATGTATGGTTAATCACCCAATCGGTACGCGCACCTGGGCGGTCTACTTTGTTAATCACTACGATTGGCTTTAGCCCAAGCGCTAAAGCTTTTTTCGTTACAAAACGCGTTTGTGGCATTGGGCCTTCAACCGCATCCACCAGTAAAACAACGCCATCTACCATGCCCAATACGCGCTCTACTTCGCCGCCAAAGTCGGCGTGGCCTGGCGTATCGACAATATTAATGTGCGTGCCTTCGTACACCACCGCAGTATTTTTAGCCAAAATGGTAATGCCACGTTCTTTTTCAAGATCGTTGCTATCCATCACGCGCTCAACAATTGCGTGGTGCGACGAAAAAGTGCCTGCTTGCTGTAAAAGTTTATCCACCATGGTGGTTTTACCGTGATCAACGTGGGCGATAATGGCGACGTTGCGTAGATTGCGAGAATTAGGTGATGTAGACATGTGAACTGCCGTGTGTTTGAAAGGGCGCGATTTTAACACACTTAGTTGATTATCCTAAGGACACAGAATAATAAATCGTTGACATTATTCAAATAATGCCTATAATGCGCTCAACTTAAAGCTTTTACACTATTAAATAAAGTTTTAAATTCATCGCCCTGACCCTCTGTTGCTCGCGAAATTTTGAAGCAACTATTCTTTAGACAGCAATTCTAGTCTATCTTTTACTGGTTAGCGGCTGTGCCCGTGCGCTGGTAAAAAGCATCCAATTATTGTTTTATAACGATATGCTTTTCGCGTTTTATGTTGATTAAATCACTGTCAATCATAGTGTTAGCATCAACTTTTATGCAAGCTTGCGCCCTTTTTTGTTTTTAAATAAACAGCTTTTATAAAGGGACAATTAATGTCTAACGATTTACAAACATCATCAACACAAACTTTTGCCAATTTAAATCTTGATACTGCACTTTTGCGCGCTATTGAAGAATCTGGCTACACCACCCCAACTGCCATTCAAGCGCAAGCTATTCCTGTGATTACCGAAGGCCATGACTTAATGGCCTCTGCCCAAACGGGTACTGGCAAAACCGCTGCGTTTATGTTGCCAGCGCTAAACTTATTAGCCACACCGCACGCGCTTAAAAGCCGCGGCCCACGTATTTTAGTGTTAGTGCCAACGCGTGAATTGGCTGCACAAGTGAATGAAGCCACGCGCAAATACGGTAAATTCATTCGTGCGCGTACCGTGAGTATCGTCGGCGGTATGCCTTACCCATTGCAAAACAAATTGCTATCTCAACCGCTAGATATTTTAGTCGCAACGCCAGGTCGCTTGTTAGACCACATGGAGCGCGGCCGTATTGATTTAAGCCGTTTGCAAATGCTTATTTTAGATGAAGCGGACCGCATGTTAGACATGGGCTTTTTGCCTGATGTTGAGCGCATTTGCAGCCAATTGACGGCTGAGCGTCAAACGCTATTATTTTCAGCAACGCTTGATGGCGACATTGCGCGTATCGCTAAACAAATCCTTAAAAATCCAAAAACCATTCAAGTGGCTGGTCAAAAAGAAAAGCACGCCAATATCGAGCAACGTTTGCATTATGTAGACGACATGACGCACAAAAACAAATTGCTGGAGCATTTGTTGATTGCACCAGATATGAACCAAGCGATTATTTTTACCAGCACTAAGCGCCACGCCGATTTATTGGCAGAAGACTTATATGCTGCTGGCCACAAAACAGCGGCCTTGCACGGCGATATGACACAAGGCGCGCGTAATCGCACCTTAACAAAATTGCGCCAAGGTGATGTAAAAGTATTAGTAGCCACTGATGTTGCGGCGCGCGGCATTGATGTGCAAGGTATTAGCCACGTAATTAACTACGATTTGCCTAAATTTGCAGAAGATTATGTGCACCGTATTGGCCGCACAGGCCGCGCGGGTGCTAGTGGTATCGCAATCTCGTTTGCATCAAACATGGATAGACATATTTTACGCAAAATTGAGCAATTTACTGGCAATGGCATGACGCCGACGGTAATTGAAGGCTTTGAGCCAAAACGTGCCATTAAAATGGATGGCGCAGGTAAATCTGGCGGCAGCCGTGGTAATGATAGAAATGGTCGCAACGAGCGCTCGCATGCGCCTGGTGGCCGTGGTGGTTATCAGCCTCGCGACAACAATCGTGCTAGCTTTGGCGACCGCATCATGGGTGAAAAACCTGCTGGTCGCGATGGTGAAAAATCTTATGGCCCAAGAAGCGGTGGTTTTAATGATCGCAACAAAGAGCGCACGAATGATGGCTCACGTCCTGCACGTTCGTTTGGCGACAGACCTGCATTTGGTGCTAAACCTGCCTTTTCTGACAGAAATGACAGACCAGCGCGCAACGCTGACCGTTTTAGCAACGACTCTACCGCTAACCGCAGCCCACGCGACGAATCTGGTGAAGTAAATGGCAACAGCCGCAGCTACACCAAAGATACTGATATGCAATTTGCACGGGAGTTAAGTAAAGGCTTTGGCGGCAGAAGCGATAGAAGTGCTGGTGATAGAACATCTGCACCAAAACCTTACGCACGCAAACCTGAAGGCAGCTTTGGCTCACGCCCTGCTCGCGCTGAAGGCGGCCGCTCAGCACCGCGCAGCGACGCTCCACGTTCAGACTTTTCTAAACCAAACACGGGTGAAAAATTCGGCAACCCACGTCCAAATGGCGACCGTCCTGCTCGCGCTGGTGGTGATTCTGCACCACGTCGTCCACGTAGCTTTGCATAATTTTTACTATGACAACAGATACAATATTGCCAGATGCAGCCAGCTTTGATACGCTTGGCCTAGCACCACCGCTATTAAAAGCGGTGGTTGATACTGGTTACGCGACACCAACGCCTATTCAAGCCAAAGCCATTCCTTTGGCTTTGCAAGGGCTGGATTTAATGGCGGGCGCGCAAACAGGCACAGGTAAAACGGCGGCATTTGCGTTGCCGATTTTGCAAAAATTGCTACCGTTTGCTAGTAGCAGCACAAGTCCTGCCAAGCACCCAATACGCGCGCTGGTGCTGGTGCCCACGCGTGAATTGGCGATTCAGGTAGAAGAAAGCTTCAAGGTTTATGCCAAACATACGCCGCTCAAAAGTCTAGTGGTGTTCGGCGGCGTGGATATTCGCACGCAAACGCCACATTTAAAAACGGGTATTGAGATTTTAGTGGCAACGCCAGGGCGCTTGCTGGATCATGTTGAGCAAAAAACGCTCAATTTGGGCCAAGTGCAAATCTTGGTGTTGGATGAAGCCGACAGAATGCTGGATATGGGCTTTATGCCTGACCTAAAACGCATATTAGCTTTATTGCCCAAATTACGTCAAAACTTGATGTTTTCAGCTACTTTTTCAAATGAAATCAAACGCTTAGCAGATGATTTTTTAACCAACCCGGTTTTAGTTGAAGTGGCGCGTAGCAACGCGACTAACGATAATGTGACACAAAAAGTGTATCAGATGGCGCAAGCTGATAAACAAGCATTTTTAACGCAATTGTTGTTAAAAGATGATGTAAAACAAGTGATTGTGTTTACCAAAACTAAAATTACCGCCAGCAAATTAAGCCGTGCTTTACAAAAAGAAGGCATTGCGGCCGATGCGATTCATGGTGATAAAAGCCAAAAAGAGCGCATTGAGGCGCTTGATGCATTTAAAGCTGGCAAGATTACCGTGTTGGTGGCAACCGATGTGGCTGCTCGAGGTTTAGATATTAGCGATTTGCCGATGGTGATTAACTATGAGATTCCATCCGCGCCAGAAGACTATGTGCATCGCATCGGCCGTACAGGCCGCGCTGGCGCGAGTGGTGTGGCAATTTCTTTGGTGTGCGAATTTGAAGAAGAGTTTTTGGCCAACATTGAGAAGTTAATCAAAAAAACGCTGATAAAAGTGAAAGCCGATATTGAGCCAACCTCTCGCAAACCTGCGCATCATGCCGCGCCAACAAGCAATCCAAAAAACCATACAACCAGCGATGCTAACCGTGAAAAATACGTTGCTAAGCCGCGCCAACACTCGCGTAAGCCCGCTACAGACCCTTGGTTTGATGCGCCTTATGAGCCAACCGTATTAAACACAGACAGCTTAAAAACGATGACTGGCATCAATCGTAAATTACCTGTTGCAGCATTGTTGGGCGGTTTAAGGGTAGGTAAATAGCTTAAAGCGTTTTTTAAGCCTTTTAGTCGTTGGTTAACTTTGTTTAGTTAACCAACCTTGCATTTCTTTGGCCTCTATGGGCGACGAGTAAAAATAACCTTGCACATTTTTGCAGCCACTGGCGGCCAAAATATCCGCTTGCATCTGGTTTTCTACGCCCTCGCCTACTATTTGTAAGCCCAATGCATCGCCTAATGCGACAATGGCTTTAACAATCACTCTGTTTTCAGCGCTACTTACTAAACCTTCCACAAATGAACGATCAATCTTCACTTCATCCACCGACCAGCGCTTTAGGTGTAGCAATGAAGAATGGCCCATACCAAAATCATCTAGCGAGATGCCAAACCCAGCATCTTTAATCAATCGCATGTTTTTCTTAACGGTGTCGCCCTCTTCTAACAAAGCATGCTCGGTAATTTCGATGCATAACAATTTAGGCGATACGTCGTACTTGGCCACAGTGTCCATTAACATTTTAACCAAGCTATCCGATCGTAAATGGCGCGCAGAAATATTGACTGAAATACGCGGTACCACATAGCCTTTGTCAATCCAATCGCGCATCTGCAGGCAAGTGGCATCAAATACATAATCGCCAATTTGATTAATCAACGAGGATTGTTCGGCAATTTTAATAAACTCAAGCGGCGGAATTAAACCGCGCTCTGGATGACGCCAACGCAGCAATACTTCCATGCCAACTAGTTGATTGTTATCGTTTTCTACTTGCGGTTGATACACGATAAAAAATTGATTTTCTTTAAACGCATGGCGAATACCATTTTCCATATCTAGCCACTGGTGCGCTATAAAATTCAAATTGCTGGTGTAAAATTCAAAATCGTTGCGGCCATTTTGTTTGGCGCGGTACATCGCCAAATCAGCATAAACCACCAATGTTTGCGGGTCTGTGGTGTCATCTGGGTAAACGCTTACACCAATACTGGTGGTGCAATAGACGCGCTGTTTATGAATTTCAAACGGTATCGAAAAGGCAGTAATAATATCGCGCACTAAACGATGGCCATCTTGCGGTGATGCGCCTTCCATAACCATCACAAACTCATCACCGCCCAAGCGACATAACGAATCTGTTGCACGCGCTTTTTCGGTAATGCGCTTGGTCGCCATAATCAGTAGCTGATCGCCTGCATCATGACCTAGCGTATCATTAACCAACTTAAAATGATCCAAATCAAAAAATAGTAACAATACTTGCGCGCCGGTACGTTCAGCTTTTGCAATGGCATGTTCCAAGCGCTGCCTGAATAAACTACGATTCGGTAAGCCAGTTAGCTCGTCGTGTGAAGCTAAAAATTCAACACGGCGATTAAGCGTCATCATCTCGCTCACATCACGCCCAACGCCGCGATATCCCGTAAAATTACCATCACTGGCAAATATGGGTTTACCAGAAACGCGCAAGTAAACCAACTTGCCTTGTTGGTCCGAAAAATGCACCACAAAATCAGAAAAATGTTGGTGTGTTTGCAAGGTTTTAAGCATTTGGTTTGAGCTATGACTGTGGCAAGCCTCAGCTAAATCAGTCAAGCTGTAAAAGTTTAAACCGGCCGGGCCGCCAGTCAGCGCTTTAATTTTCAGCTGGTCGTCTGACTCCCAAAACCAATCGGCGGAAGCTTCGGCAAAGTCGCGAAAACGCGCCTCGCTTTTAATCAGATTTAGCTTTTCTGCTTGCAGCTCGATGAGCTTTTCATCTAATTTTGAACGCACGCGGTCGGCATGTTGTTTGTCTAATTTTAACGGACTGCCACGATACAAGCCACCGTTTTTAGGCGCGCCTGACTTATATTCAGAACTCATTACGTTCGAGATAACCTTCAGCAAATCGGTCATCACCATGGGTTTAATCAAAAATTTGGTTGCACCTAAAGATAATGCAAATCGCTCATCTTGCGATGATGTATAAGTAGCCGTGTAGAAAATAAACGGCACGTTTTGCAAGTATTGGTTTTGCTTAACCGCCCTACAAAGCCCGTAGCCATCCATCTCTGGCATTAAAATATCGGAAATGATTAGATCAACCACCTCAGTTTGTAAATGGGCAAACGCTTTTAGGCCATTTTCAAAACTAACAACCTCAAAGCCCTCCCCTAGCAATACCGTTTCGAGTAATCGTCTGGAACTTTCGTCATCTTCTGCGACTAATATTTTCACATTCTACCTCTCACTTTATTATTATTTTACTCCCAATAGATTGCTCTATTTGACCAATCACCAGCACGCGGTCTATGCGTTTTTCAATATCACGAGTACAGACTGCCGCAATCAATTTTTCTCGGTCGCCCAACATGGCATAAGACGCTATCGCAATAATCGGAATATCTTTGCCAATTTTGCTGGCGCGTACACGTTTTAACACCATTGAATCCATCAATATCAAGTAATTGTATCTCTAATATAACAAAATCGGGCAGAATACTCAATATCTGCTGCACTGCTTCGAGGTTAGTCATGACAAAGCGTGTTTTATAGCCAACTTGCTCTAAAATAAGATGACACAAACCTTGATTTAATGCGATTGGCTGACCCCGTAGCCTTTCGCGCTAAAATAAAGTGGGTTTGCAAAACTTTCTACTGTGAAATTTGTTGTGCAATCACGACCATTTCCTTGCGTCGTGATTAACCGCATGATTAGCCGCTTGATTATCAAAAGAGGAAACATTAGACCGCATCACTTTGTGAGCAATACTGGTTAATCGGCCAACTTGTGGTAGAGAAATGTGCCCAGCGTGCTTAATTTTGTTACATTATTTTTTTGTAATGATTGTAATGAAACTAGGTATAATTTTGATTGCGCATAAAGTCGGCAACTGCATGCAGTTGTGCAGCTAATTTTTGCACCAATTTATCTTCAAGCTTCAATTGGTGCATGGCACCAATCATGCAAAACATCCATTGATCGCGCTCAGCCTCGCCAATCGCCACGTGCATATGCCGCTGCCTTAATTTTGGGTGACCATATCGTTCGATATACAGTTGCGGGCCGCCAGTCCAGCCTGTTAAAAACATGAATAGTTTTTCGCGCGATGAGGTTAAGTCGGCTGGATGTAGCGCACGTATTGGCGCGGCTTTTGGGTCGGCGTCCATAATGTCGTAAAAGGTTTCGACCAAATCGCGGATTTTTTCTGTGCCGCCATTTTCTCCACCTAGCAGCTGAAAAAAAGTGGATTGATTGCTGCCTGCATCTTCTATTTTGTTTAACATATTACTTACATTCGTTCATGGTGAACCATCTGAAGTCCGTTCGTGGTGTGCCAATTGAAGTCCGTTCCTGGTGAGCCTGTCGAACCATGATTTAATTAATTCATCCTTCGACAGGCTCAGGGCGAACGGCAGGAAAAGATAAATTAACTTGTTTTTACTAAGCTA
Source organism: Methylotenera sp. (assembly GCA_014378845.1). GTDB lineage: Bacteria > Pseudomonadota > Gammaproteobacteria > Burkholderiales > Methylophilaceae > Methylotenera_A. Next base: position 62,589 of record JACMNB010000036.1, read on the forward strand.
GCGGCAAGTTTGGCGCGGTTACGCGCTTCATCGGTGTCTTTACCCGTCGCCAGCGCAACGCCCATGCGCCGCTTTAAAAATGATTCGGGTTTGCCAAACAAACGTATATCGCTGCACGGCACAGCCAATGCGGCATCCAAGCCTTCGTATGCAAGATTTTTAGAGTCAACGCCGCCATAAATCACCGCGCTTGCGCCCGCTTCTTTCATACTCACGTCCACTGGCAAACCTAAAATAGCACGTGCGTGCAGCTCAAACTCGCTCAAACGTTGCGAACACATGGTAACCATGCCTGTATCATGTGGGCGTGGGCTTACTTCGCTAAACCATACTTGGTCGCACTTAACAAACAATTCCACACCAAACAAACCTAAACCACCAAGCGAATCTGTAATAGTTTTAGCGATATGTTGTGAATTTTTTAAAGCCTGCTGCGACATGACTTGCGGTTGCCAACTTTCTACATAATCACCATTTTTTTGTAAATGGCCGATAGGCTCGCAAAAGTAAGTTTGAATATCGCCCGACGCATTTTTGGCACGAACGGTGAGTAGCGTAATTTCGTAATCAAAATCAATTTGGCCTTCTACAATCACCACGCCCTGATTCACACGTCCACCTGTTGCAGCGTAATCCCATGCGGCTTGTACTTGGTTTTGCTCAGTGACGCGCGATTGGCCTTTGCCACTAGACGACATGGTGGGTTTAATAAAGCATGGGTAGCCGACCCCTCCTTTTTGCTTAGGTGCATCTATGCTGGCTTGCAGCTCTGCCGCGCTTCTGGCAAAGGCATACGGTGAAACGGGCAACTTGAGTTCTTCTGCCGCTAGTCGGCGAATGCCTTCGCGATTCATAGTAAGCTGTACCGCTTTAACGGTGGGGATAACGGTAAAACCTTCTGCCTCAATTTCGGCCAGCGTATCAGTATTCAGCGCCTCAATTTCTGGCACAATTAAATGTGGTTTTTCTTTATAAATTAAGGCTTTAAGCGCATCTGCATCGGTCATATCAATAGTGTAAGCGCGATGCGCCACTTGCTGGCCTGGCGCATTTTCGTAGCGATCAACCGCAATCACTTCTACCCCAAAGCGTTGCAGCGCGATGATGACTTCTTTGCCCAACTCGCCGCTGCCTAGCAGCATGACTTTGGTGGCAGATGGGGATAATGGCGTGCCTAATTTCATTGAGAGTTTTCGCAAATTATTTAAGCTGAAATGATAACACGGGGCATTTGCCCCGTGCTATTTTGAAGTTGAGAATTGACTGCTAAAAAGACTTAATCTACATCCACAGCAGCAGCAGACTTTTTAGTACCAAATTCATAAGTCACACCTACCCAAGCGGCGCGCGGTGCGGCTGGTGAGCGAAATTGCTCATCCTGTCCATTAAAAATATTGTTACCCAGCACACCAAAAGTGGCGTAATTGTGATCAAACACATTATTCACTTTGCCAAATAGTTTCCAATTTTTGTTGATGCTGTAATGCGTGTCTAAATTTACAGTCGCATAGCCTGGCACTTTGCCGTTTATATCTTGGTTATTTTCATCACCGCGCGCAAATTGGCCAGAAGCCATTACAATATTCGTGCCAATGTTCCAAGCAGATGTGACATAATACGCAGCACGAATTTTTAAAGTATGCCGTGCAATGCTAGGGATGCGATTGCCTTTGCTAACTTGAATTTGGTCTAGCGCATTTTTGCTGCTATTAGCGGCAGAACCTACAGTAAAGTCTGACTCATAAGTCGCATCCACAAAGCCATAATTGGCCGCCAATGTTAGCGCATCAAACTTGCCATTTAAGCCAAGCTCTAAGCCTTGGCGGTTGGTTTTACCCACGTTTTGAAAGAAACCTTGGGTGGGCACAATACCGCTTGCAATAAATTGAATATCATCATTATTTTCGGTGGTGTAAGCACCTGCGTTCCAGCTAAGATTATCAGCCAACTTACCGCGCACACCGCCCTCCCACGTTTTAGCGACCACTTTTTTCAAATCAGGATCGGCCGCAAAAGAGTTAGGCAATTGGCATGGCGTTGCAGGGTCTGCACAGCTTAGCTCGACTGGTGTTGCGGCGCGCATGCCCTCGTTATAGCCACCATAAAAACCTAAGTTGTTGTTTGGATTATAGTTAAAACCAATGGCTGGGTTAAAGCGGCTGTAACGGTGATTGCCGTTTAAATCACCAATGTTGCCAGCAGTGTCACTAAAACCTGCTAACTTAATTTTAGCCACATTATAGCGGCCAGATAATGTCATATGCCATTGATCGGTAAACGAAAAAGTATCGGTTGCATATAAACCGTAGTAATCATTTTTGGTATTTAAACGCACCTTGGCCAGCAAAGTCTGCGGATTAACAGTCACCGTTTCATGCCCTTCTACAGTCGCCTGAAAAGAGTCGCTGGTAAAATCGGTACGGCCAAAGTCTGCACTGGCACCTGCGGTAAATTGGTTTTTGTGACCTGCTAAATCATTCAATAATGTCAATTGAAACGCACCGCCATAGCCATCTTGATCGGTTTCTGTCGATACATTTTGATTGTCAGTGTCAAGCGGATCTGCACTGCTAGAATTACTAGCCGCATTACTATTAAAACCACTGGTGCGGTTGTTGCGGTAGTACACATTGCCTGCAACTAGCTTATTATCCGTTAAAAAATGACTGCCTTTTAGGTTAAGCATCACCATTTTGTTGCCGATAGAATCAGGATAAGTGTAGGCTTTTTTCGGCTCGTTTAAGGCAGAAAGCGGCACCGTTTGCGTGCCTTCCATCATTGTATCGGCCAAGGCAAGGGATAAATCTAAATCACTTAACTCGTTTTGCCAGCCCACTTTGCCAAAGATTTGTTTCACATCACTGCTAGAATGTTCGCGCCAGCCGTTTTCTTTAAAAATATTGCCTGCCACATAGTAATCAATATTTTTTTCTTTATTTTCGCCGCCCGCTTCAAATTCAAATGCGCGCCGCGCCCATGAGCCGCCATAAACCGTCGCCTTATAACCTGGAAACTCCGCACCGCTTTTGGTGTGCACGGCCAGTGCGCCGCCTAATGTGTTTAAGCCAAATAAAGGGTTTGAACCTGGAATTAAATTAATATTCGCAATCGCGTTAGTCGGAATTAAATCCCAATTTACAATATCACCAAATGGCTCGTTGACACGCACGCCATCCAAATAAACGCTTAAACCTTGCGGCGTACCAAGCAATGGTGATGCGGTAAAGCCACGAAATTGCACATCGGCTTGATAAGGGTTGGCAACCGTATTGCTAGTGTTGACTGAGCCTAAGTTATTGTCTAAATACTCTGATAAATCAAGGCTTTGTTGTTGGCCAATTTGCTTAGATGAGCCTGTTTGCACGTTAGATGGCACTTGGTTAATCGGCGTGCCGATGCTGGGTAATGGTGTTGTGCCAACCACTTCTACTTGTTCGGTTTCTAGTGCTTCTGCCTTATTAGCTGCATCAACTAAATTGGGCATTGCCAATGCGGCAAATACCGCTAAATTAATCACTTTTAGTTTAAAATAATTTGGTCTTAATGATGATTTAACTGACATGCACATAGCCTTAATAAATAGATTCAAAATTTTCAATTTGTATTCTAACAAATGCTTTTATCAATATCATTAGGAAAATCTCCCGAATATTGCCAGCCCCAAACCCAAACACTATGATGCGCGCCGTAAACCCGCTATAGTCATTGGTATTAACGCGCCTGAAAATACCGAAACCAATTGAACTTAAAATTACGCCTAAACTTAGTTACCACCGGCTTATTATTGTTATTAATGCTGGCTGGCATTGCCTTAAGCTTTAATAATGCACGCAATAACACGCTTGCCGAAATTGCCTCGGCCGAAAAATCAACCTTGTATCTGTTTGAAAGTGGAAAGTTAGCTATTAACCCTATCAAACCTCAAACAATTGACTTAAACGCATTTAAATTACAACAACTTAGCCATATGCGGCACTTAAAAATTGAGCTGGTTGATAGCCAAGGCAGCGTACTTGATAGCAACCAAACCCAAGGCCTTAATAAACTCAGTAACGAAGCGCCCGCTTGGTTTGAGCAACTTTTAAATAAAACCATGCCACGTTGGCAGCCCAAAATAAAAAGCTTATCGTTTAATAATCAATTAGTTGCCAAGCTAATTATTACGCCAGACCCCAGCTACGAATATGCAGAAATTTGGAAGCAAATAACCGATTTGCTAGTATTGTTGGCACTGTTTTTTATTTGCGTCAATTTGATGATAGCCTGGGCAATTGCGCAAGCATTAAAGCCAACTAATACCATACTAACCGCACTTGATGAGATTGAAAAAGGCCATTTAGCAACCCGTTTGCCGCATTTTAATTTGCCAGAACTATCACGCATTGGTCAAAAATTTAACCACATGATTGAAACCTTGCAGCAAAGTATTAATAAAAATCACCGATTAACACAACAACTAATGACGTTGCAAGAAGCGGAGCGTAAGAGCCTTGCGCGCGATTTGCATGACGAATTTGGGCAATGTTTAACCGCCATTAATACTGATGCCAGCGTGATTTTAAAGCGCGCCAAAACGCAATATCCTGAATTAAAAGATAGCGCACAAGCCATTACTCAGCTATCACGCCATTTAATGGAGCTGGTAAGCGGCTTGCTGCAACGCTTGCGCCCAGGCGTGCTAGATGAGCTGGGCTTAGAAGTGGCCTTACAAGACTTGGTGAATGGCTGGCGAACACGCTTTGAAGGCATTGCAGCCACACTAAACATCGCCAATGCGCAATATTTAACCAAAGAAAGTTTAGGTGATGTTGAAAGCTTGGTTGTTTATCGCTTGGTACAAGAATGTTTAACCAATGTTTCGCGCCACGCCGCTGCCAGCCAAGTCAACATTCAATTACACGCACACATTAAAGAAAAGCAAGGCATCAGTTTAATCATACAAGATAATGGCAAAGGCTTTAATATCAACCAAGTACAAGGCCTAGGCTTACTGGGTATGCGTGAGCGTGTGGAAGGCCTAGAAGGCGATTTTTCAATACAAGCTCAGCCTGAGTTTGGCACAACAATCACCGTTTGGATTCCTTTAAGAATGCAAGCATGAGTACCATTCGCATTATGCTGGTAGATGATCATGCTGTTGTGCGCGCTGGTGTACGGCGGCTTTTGGAACAAGACAATCGCTTTTTGGTGGTGTCCGAATGTGAAAGCGGCGAACGCGCTTATCAACAATTTGGCGAGTATTTGCCCGATATTACCGTGATGGATTTAAGCATGCCAGGTATGGGCGGCCTAGAGGCCATTAACCGCATTACTGCACGTTACCCAACGGCAAAATTGCTAGTATTATCGATGCACGAAAATGCTGCATTTGCTAGCCAAGCCTTAAAAGCGGGCGCAAAAGGGTATTTATCTAAAAACAGCTTGGCAGAAGAGTTAGTTAATGCGCTTGATAGCATCATTAAAGGCCAAACTTACATTAACGCCAGCATTAGTAAGCAAATTACCCAGCAGTTTTTAAATGCAACAGAAAATCCTTTGCAGATACTATCAGCACGTGAATTTGAAATTTTTAGACTACTGGCCGAGGGTGTCGATAACAATTCCATTGCCGCCACATTGAATATTAGCCCAAAAACGGTTGCCAATTACCAAACCAGCATTAAGCAAAAATTGGGCATCAATAGCCCCGTAGAACTGGTGCGGCTAGCCATCCGTAGCGGTTTGATTGATAGCTAATTTATTATCCACTAAATGCTGTTAAGCAATTGTTTTGGTGGCACATTTAAATAGCTGCGAATCACTAGCCACGCAGCCAGCGGCACTAAAATAAAGGCCAACATAAGCGACTTTGCTGCTAACACCCAGTTGAATTGATACGCAATATCTAGCACAAATCGGCTAAGATAATAGGCTAAGCCGCTAGCAAAGGCTGTTGCCACAATGGCCGCCACAGCGCCTATGCAAGCAAATTCGGTCAATATACTCATAGTCATTTGGGCTTTACTTGCACCAAGCACGCGCAGCAAGGCCGATTCTTGAATGCGCGCTCCGCGCGTTGCAATAAGCGCGGCGTACAATACCGCCAAACCTGCCACCATGCAAAAACCAAATACCACGCTAACCGCCATTTGCATTTTTTGCATCACTTCACGCACTTGCAACATTAAACTGGCTACATCAATCACCGTAAAATTAGGAAACTGCTGTATGAGTTTATTCAGATTATTGTCGTTTTGTTTAGGCAAATAAAATGCAGTCATAAAGCTACTAGGGTAATTTTTTAACGTTTCAGCAGGCGTAACCGCAAAAAAGTTAGCCCGCATGCTATCCCAATTCACTTTACGAATGCTCGTCACGGTAAGTGAAATTTTGCTGCCTGCAATATCGTATTCTAATACGTCATTAAGCTTAATATTTAGCGCGTCAGCAATAGACTCTTCTATCGACAAATAGGGCTTACTGGCTTCATCCGCCCGCCACCAGCGGCCTTGCAACAGCTTGTTATCTTCTTGTAGCCTACTAGCGCTTGATAAATTAAACTCGCGCGCAACCAAGCGTTTAGCGCGCTCACTGGCAAAATATTCTGGCGTAACGGCCTTGTGATTAATGGCCGTTAATCGGCCGCGAATCATGGGAAAGACTTGCGCATGATTAATGCCATTGTTTAATTCAAAGGCTTTTAAATCAGACACTTGATTAGACTGAATATTAATCACAAAGCGGTTTGGCGCATTAATTGGCATACTGTTTTGCCACGCGCTTAATAAATCATTTTTGAGTAACATCAGCAAAATCAGCACCATTGCGCCCAAGCTAAAACCAATAATTTGCGTAATCGATAAACCTAATCGGCGGTTTAAATTAGCCAAACCAAAACGAATACTTTGGCTAATGTTGATATTAGTAAAACTTGTTTTTAGCAATAATTTTGCAAGTAAAAAAGCCAGTAAACCAGTCAGCGTGCTAATGCCAATAATGCCTGCCAAAAATAATGCCGCCAATTTAAATGACTTTGCTAAGAGCAAAATTAGGCCAATGATTACAACGCTAAGTGGCAATATGCGCGCCCAAATTGAAGCGGCAGTTATCGTTAAATCTTGACGCAAAATGCGGCTGGTGGGCAAGGTTTTAAGCGCCCAAATGTGCGGTAAAAGCAAAGCCCACAACAAGCTTACGCTTAAACCCATGCCAATAAAAAACGGCTTTATGCTGCCTTGCGGCAAATTCTCTAAAAATAATTGCCCCGCAAAATAAGCCAAACTTTGTTGCAACAAATAGCCCAGTGCACAACCAATAACGCCGCCAATAGTGGCTAACAGCAACACTTGCCAAATCATTACCGCCTGAATGTTGGCCGTGCTAGCGCCAAAACAACGTAATAAACCTGCTGTTTCTTGCGCGCGCGTGACAAAAGGTTGGCAGGCCAACAGCATAGCGACGATGGATAAAATGACGCTGACTAGCGCGCTTAAATTTAAGAAAATTTCAGCCTTATCCAGTGCACTTTTTATTTCTGGGCGGGCAGTTTTTACGTCTTCTACATGTTCGCCGCGCTGCAATTTTGGGGTGATATCGGTTGCAAATCGTGCAACATTTACGGGCTGGCCAGCCACCAACACTTGATATTTAACGCGGCTGCCAAATTGCACTAATTGCGTTGCGGCCACGTCATCCATATTCATCATTAGCCTGGGTGCAAAACTAAACATATCACCTCCGCGCGAAGGTTCGCGCGTTAATAATGCCGCCACTGTTAATTGGCTTGCGCCCAATTCAATCTTGTCGCCGACTTTAATCTTAAGCGCATCGGCAAGGCGCGGCTCAATCCAAACTTCATTTTTGTTAGGAATTGTTTGCACACTTTGCGTTGGCGCATTTTCACTCAGTTTTACTTCTAAATTGCCGCGCAGTGGAAAACCGGCACCCAAGGCCTTAATCTCAGCCAACCGATTTTTTTCGCCGACAATCGCCATACTGGCAAACTCTAAGGTTTGCGTGGTGTTAAGCGATTGGTGCTTAGCGGCTTCTACTACATGATTAGAAATTGCGTGATCTGAGATCAGCGCTAAATCCCCGCCCAGCAACAGCCCGCCTTGCGAATTTAGGTGCGCGGCTATTCTATAAGTGAAAAAATTAACCGCGGTAATGCTACTCACCGCTAACACTAGCGCCAACAATAACACGCGCAAATCGCCCGATTTATATTGCGCAAGTAATTGATTAAATGCCAATTTAACCATAAATAAGGTCTTGCAAATTAGCTTGCATGTAATTGACCATCGCGAAGCGTTAACACTCGCTGGCATCGCTGCGCCAAGTGCGTATCATGCGTAACTAAAATTAATGTACTATTTGACGCTTTATTTAGACTAAATAGTAACTCGATAATACGCTCACCAGTGGTTACATCTAGATTACCCGTTGGCTCATCGGCAAACAAAATGGCGGGTTGTGGGGCGAAGGCTCTTGCAATCGCCACTCGCTGTTGCTCGCCGCCAGATAGTTGTTTGGGGTAGTGCGTTATGCGGTCGGCCAAGCCTACTTTTTCCAATGTTGCAATTGCCACCTCGCTTGCATCTTTGCGATTAGCCAATTGCATCGGCAACATCACGTTTTCAAGCGCAGTCATGGTGCCCAATAATTGAAACGACTGAAACACAAAACCCATGCGTTGCCCTCGCACCGCCGCACGCGCGTCTTCATTCAAACTGCTAAATGGCGCGCCTTCTACCGTCACGCTGCCACTTGTGGGAATATCTAACCCAGCCAGTAAGCCAAGCAAGGTAGATTTACCCGAACCTGAACTCCCGACAATCGCCACACTCTCACCTTGTGCTACTTCTAGGTGTAAATTGCGCAAAATTTCAATAATGGCGTCACCCTCGCCCACACTTTTTGCTAGATTTGTCGCTAAAATGACAAGGTTAGAAGTTTGAGTACTCGATCTCGGTTGATTCAACATTAAATTATTTGACTCAGAAAGTAACATGCATGCGCTCTCAGTTCTTAAACAGTTGGCTAAAATTAAATTTAACTAAATTTGGCATAACTAATATTGGTGTGATTTGGGTTAATGTCATTTGGCCTAGTGTTATTTGTGTTAGTACCATTGTCATGGCTTTGGTTGCATCGCCTATGCAGGCAAAACAAACCAATGACATCACTAATAATATTGCAACAAAAACCACAATTGCAAGAACACAAACAATTTTAGTTTTTGGCGATAGCTTATCGGCAGGCTATGGCCTTACGCAAGACCAAGGATGGGTTGTGCTTTTAGGGCAACAATTAGCCCAAAATAAACTAGGTAAGCTATCTTATAAAGTGGTAAATGCCAGTATAAGCGGCGAAACTACCAGCGGCGGCTTGGCGCGTTTTAGCGCTGCACTTGCAACACACAAACCCAATATCGTCATTTTAGAACTGGGTGCAAACGATGGTTTACGCGGTTTACCCATTAACGAAATGCAAACTAATTTAAGCCAAATGATTGTGCAAGCCAAAACAGCTAAGGCAAAAGTGCTGTTAGTGGGCATGAAAATTCCACCCAACTACGGCCTAAAATACAGCAAAAATTTTAGCGCCACCTATAGCAATTTGGCCAATCAACATCACATTGCGTTAGTGCCATTTTTGTTAGAAGGCGTTGCTGGCAAGCCAGAGCTAACTCAAGCCGATGGCCTGCACCCGCTTGTAATAGCGCAACCACAGTTATTAGAAAATGTTTGGGGAATACTGGTAAAAATGCTGAATAATACAGTTGGTTTATAAGATAGTTCTTAATCTTAAATCCAATTAACTACCAAACCCATTTCATCATTGCCAGCCTGCAAGCTAGCATCTACGCCAATATTTGGTATTACAACCAAAGTATCATTCATAAAAATCAATGGCAATTGCTCGCGTTGCCAAGGCGGCATTTCATGGTTTTGTAGGATGACTTTTAGGCTGCGGCGTGGGCGGTTTAAATCGGGTTTAAAGCGCTCGCCGCCTTCTCGAAATTGAATGCGTAATGATGCGTTTTCAATTTTGCGCAAACTCAGACCTTCGCCCATTATTTTGCTAAAAGTTAGGCGCGATTGATTGGGTAAAACTATTTCGGCTTCACCTTGCCACAGCCAATCAATTGGCGGGTTTGGCGGCATTTTTTGTACTAAATACGCACGGTTTTGACAGCGCTTCAAAGTTAAACTCTCGCTTACTTTCAGCTCAATATTTGCATCAGATTTAGCATGAAAAAGTTGCTGCGATATTTGCTGTAATTGTGTTGCGCTAGGCATTTGCAAGCCGTTTTGCGCCAACCACCAACGCAGGCAATTATTGACGCGATTTTCACTTAGGTTTTTTAAGGCACTTAAATTTAAACCACTTAAATTCAAGCTTCTTAAACCAACGGTAGATTTTTTATTGGCGTCAAAGCCCGCTTTTATGGCATCAATAAGTGCTAATTCATCCAACAACTCATTGGCATCGGACATGTGTTGCGCGCTACGGCTGATAGTATGTTTAATGGCTGGATATTTTTTTTCTAACTTTGGCAAAATTTCATGCCGAATAAAATTGCGGTCAAACGTTGTATCAGCATTGCTTTCATCCTCAATCCAAGTCAGTTGATGTTGCTTGGCATACGCTTTTAAATGGCTGCGCGGCACGTGTAATAAGGGGCGCATCAGTTTACCATTGATTATTGGCATGCCTGCCAACCCTTTTACGCCGGCGCCGCGAGCCAGCTGCAACAACAAGGTTTCGGCTTGATCGTCTTGATGATGTGCTAAACAAACAAATTGTGCATCTGTGCTTAAAAGCGCCTTGTAGCGCGCCTCACGCGCAGTCGCCTCTACCCCTAAGCCACTATTTTTATTGATATTAACTTTAGATAACGTAAATGGCACGTTGAGACACAGGCAAGTTTGTTGACAAAAATCTAGCCACTTACCAGCATTTTTACTTAAGCCATGGTGCACGTGATGCGCAGAAAGTTGAAACGGAAGGGTTTTGTTGATTTTAGAAAATATTTGCAGTAAAACGGTAGAGTCTAAACCGCCGCTAAAAGCCACAACCAGCTTGGGATTCGCTAGCTTGCTCTGTGTAAATGCATCAAGCAAAAAAGTTTTAACATGATGTTCTAGTGAGAATTTTTTTTGACTGTTCATTCCTTCCCCTTTTTAGGGGGAAGGTTAGGATGGGGGTGAGTTTTTTGCGCTAGATGCTGCATTTATTCCCTTGCAAAATTCTTAGCCCACGCTTGCTATTGACCCCCACCCTAAGCCTCCCCCTTAAAGGGTGAGGGGATGATATTTAGTTACTTGCTAGTTATTTGTTAGTCATTAGTTAGTTACTTGGCCGCAGTTTCTTTGAATTTGCCATAACCCATTAGTCGCTCATAGCGCGCGGCTAATAGCTTATCGATTGGTTTTTTTTTCAATACTGCAAGTGCAGTTTTAATCGTGCTGCCTAGCGATTCCATCGTGGCAGCAATGTCGCGATGCGCGCCGCCCAGGGGCTCATTCACAATCACATCAACCAAGCCGAAACCTTTAAGCCTATCTGCCGTAATGCCTAACGTTTCTGCGGCTTCTGGCGCTTTTGATGCACTTTTCCACAAAATACTGGCGCAACCTTCAGGCGAGATTACCGAATACGTTGAATATTGCAGCATAATCAGTTGATCGACCACGCCAAGCGCTAGGGCGCCGCCGGATCCACCTTCGCCAATCACTACGCCTAAAATGGGTGTTTTAAGCTCGCTCATCACAAATAAATTACGCGCAATCGCTTCACTTTGGCCACGCTCTTCTGCGCCTATGCCTGGGTAAGCACCTGGGGTGTCAATTAAAGTAATAATTGGTAAACCAAACTTCTCTGCCATGCGAAACAAGCGCAAGGCCTTACGGTAGCCTTCTGGGCGCGGCATGCCAAAGTTGCGGTATTGCCGCTCTTTTACATCGCGGCCTTTTTGGTGGCCAATCACCATCACGGGAATGCCTTCAAAGCGCGCTAAACCGCCAACAATGGCTGGGTCGTCTGCATAGGCGCGGTCGCCATGCAGCTCTTCAAAATCGGTAAACAAATGTTCGATATAATCAAGCGTATAAGGCCGCTGCGGGTGGCGCGCCACCTGCGAAATTTGCCAAGCACTAAGCTTGCTGTAAGTATCTTCTATTAATTTTTTTTGTTTTTTTTGTAGCTGATCAAGCTCTTTTGAGACATCAATCGCATCGTGTTCATCATGCGACACTTGCAATGCTTCTATACGCTTTTCAAGCTCTGCAATAGATTGCTCAAAATCTAAATAACTAATTTTTATATCGGTAGCGCGCTTTGATTTCATTCGATTAAATGTGCGTGAATTGATTTGAGTCTAATTATAAAGGATTTTTACGTTTTCTACCGATAACCATGCTTGTAGATGTTGCAATAAATCATCATGCAAGGCTACGCGCCATGCTTCACCCAGCATCAAGCTAGTTTGCGCTTGGCCGTTGTGATACTCAATTTTCACAGGACACATTTTTTGTTCTGGATTAGGTTTTTTGCAATACGGTTTGAGTATATTGGTGAGTTTAATCGCGTCTGATAGACCATTGCACGATAATTTAAGCATGCTGGCGTGCGCGCTGCGTGCGGCGGCTAAATCAAACAGCTTACGCACATTAACGCGGTTACCGCCACTAAATTCGTCAAAACTCACGCGGCCTTCTACAATGAGTAAACTATCTTCTTTAATAATTGACGCGTATTGATTGAGTAAATCGCTGCCAACCACTACCTCTACCCGCGCCACCGCGTCATCAAGGGTCACAATCGCCATTTTGCCGCGCTGCGTCATGCGAATGCGCACGCCAGCCACAATGCCTGCCATTAATTTTGGCTGCTCTTGCGGCGTTAAATCGGCCAGTGTGCCGCGCACAAATTGACTGACTTCATGTTTAAGGTTTAAAAATGGATGCCCACTTAAATAAAAGCCCAGCGCCGCTTTTTCTTCGATTAAGCTTTGTTGCGGGCTCCAAGCGGCCACTTTTGGCAACGCGTGCTTGCTTGCATCATCACCGCCGCCAAACAAGCTATCTTGGCCAATGTGGCTATTTTGTTGATCGGCGGCAGCAATCGCCATGCTAACGCCTGCCAACAGCGCAGCGCGGTTGGATTCTAACTTATCAAAAGCACCTACGCGAATTAGCGATTCAATCACACGTCTGTTCACTTTGCGCAAATCTAATCGACTACAAAAATCGAACAAATCGGTAAATGGCGCGTTTTCACGTGCCGCTAAAATCAGCTCAATCGCTGCCAAGCCCGTGCCTTTAACTGCGCCTAAACCATAGAGTATTTGCGTACTATTTAGCGGCTCAAAACGGTAACCGCTTTGGTTAACATCGGGCGGCAACACTTCAACTTTATTGGGCGCGCAATCATCAAAAAAGCTGTGAATATTATCGGTATTATTCATGTCGGCCGACATGGTTGACGCCAAAAATGCCGCAGGATAATGGGCTTTTAAATACGCCGTATGATAAGCAACCAGCGCATAAGCCGCAGCGTGAGATTTATTAAAACCATACCCGGCAAATTTTTCCAGCAAGTCAAATAACTCGGTCGCTTGCCTATCATTTAATCCATTTTTTAACGCGCCTTCGGTAAATATGGCGCGCTGCGCGTCCATTTCTTCTTTTTTCTTTTTACCCATCGCACGGCGCAATAAATCGGCGCCGCCCAAGCTGTAGCCCGCCACTACTTGTGCAATTTGCATCACTTGTTCTTGATACACAGCAATACCGTAAGTTTCTTTGAGTATCGATTCGGTTGCAGGATGCGGATATTCCACGCGCTGTAAACCATGTTTACGGCGACAATAATCAGGAATTAAATCCATCGGGCCAGGCCGATATAAGGCCACCAGCGCGATAATATCTTCAAAGCAATCAGGTTTCGCCTGTTTCAGCATGTCTTTCATACCGCGCGACTCTAGCTGAAACACGGCAGTGGTATTGGCAGTCTTTAGCAGTTGGTAACTAGCTTTATCATCTAGCGGCAGCGTTGCAAAGCTAAGCGGCGCGTCGCCGAGCGCCGCGCGTTGCTTGTTAGCGTTAATCATCGCTAGCTCTAAAATGGTGAGCGTTCGCAAGCCCAAAAAGTCGAACTTAACTAAGCCAACCGCTTCCACATCGTCTTTATCATACTGGCTAACAAAACTGCCACCATCCGCTTGGCAATAAATTGGTGAAAAATCCGAAATTTTGCTGGGCGAAATCAGCACGCCGCCCGCGTGCATGCCCACATTGCGCACTAAGCCTTCTAAGCGCAGCGCCAGCTCTAGCAATTGGGCTACTTCATCTTCTGCCTCGCGCCGCGCTTGCAATTGCGGCTCTTTCTCTAAGGCACTTTCCAGAGTAATACCTAACTCAAGCGGTATTAATTTAGCAATGCCATCCACAAAATTAAACGGCAAATCGAGCACGCGGCCCACATCGCGAATCACCGCTTTAGCCGCCATGGTGCCGAAAGTAGCAATTTGCGAAACGGCGTCTAAGCCATATTTTTGCTTCACATAATCAATCACGCGATCGCGACCGTCCATGCAAAAATCGATGTCAAAGTCGGGCATCGAAACGCGATCAGGGTTTAAAAAACGCTCAAACAGCAAGTTGTAAGCAAGCGGATCTAAATCGGTAATATTTAAACTGTAAGCAACCAATGAGCCAGCGCCAGAGCCGCGCCCAGGCCCAACAGGCACGCCGTTATGCTTGGCCCAATTGATAAAATCGGCCACAATTAAAAAGTAGCCTGCAAAGCCCATTTGATTGATGATTTTGCACTCAAACGCAAGCCTAGCTTGGTATTCTGCGCGCTTAGCTTCTTTTTTGTCGGCGTTTGGGTACAGCACGTTTAAGCGCGCTTCTAAGCCGATTTCAGATTGCTGCACCAAATACGTATCTAAACTTTCGCCATTGGGTGTGGGAAAGTTGGGCAGATAATTTTTGCCTAATTCAATGGTTAAATTGCAACGTTTTGCTAGCTCAACAGTATTAGCTAAAGCCTCGGGAATATCCGCAAATAACTCAACCATCTGTGTTTGGGTTTTAAAATACTGCTCGGCCGTAAATTGGCGCGGGCGGCGACTATCCGCCAACATGTAACCCTCAGAAATACAAGTGCGCGCTTCGT
This sequence comes from Methylotenera sp., assembly GCA_014378845.1. Lineage (GTDB taxonomy): Bacteria > Pseudomonadota > Gammaproteobacteria > Burkholderiales > Methylophilaceae > Methylotenera_A. The sequence goes on from JACMNB010000036.1 coordinate 77,754, forward strand.
GCGCCATAAAGTCATCGGCCGCAATAAACTGGATGGGATGCGTTGCCAAAACTGGCAAATTAAACGTGCTAGCCAAATCGAGCGCGTGATGAATCAACGATTCTTGTTGATTAAATTTCTCTTGCGCTGAATTCTCTGTGGGCGCATTAACCCGTTGTAACTCAATATATAGGCGATTGGGAAAAGCGTCTGACCATTGTTTAGCAACTTTAGAAGCTTGCGCGATGTTACCCGCAATAAGCGCCGCGCCGATGTCACTTTGCGCGTTACCTGTGATTAAAATAAGGCCTTGCGTATTTTGCAGCCATTCGGGCTTAAGCTCAGCGCGGCCACGGTATTGATTCTCAAGAAAGGCGCGGCTAATGAGCGCGCACAATTGCAAATAACCGTCGTGATTTTGCACCAGCAATAGGGCGCGATGCGGGGAATCGCGATTTTGGCTATTTTCTAACCAAATATCGCAGCCAATAATCGGCTTAACGCCTTTACCGCGCGCAGCTTTATAAAACTTGATGATGCCAAATAAATTACTTAAATCGGTGAGAGCCAGCGCAGGCATGGCGTCTTTACTCGCTTGCAGCACATAGTCATCATTGCGCACAATACCATCAACAATTGAAAACTCGCTATGGCAGCGCAAATGCACAAATTGCGGGCTATGTGCCGAGTTGTTTTCTAAGAGTTGTTGAGCAAAATCTTGCATACGATATTTTACCTGTATGCAAATTAGAATGGTGTTTAAAAATTAAAAATGTAGCTAGTAAAAGTGCTATTAATGGCTTGATTTTTGTTGATCTATGACGAAAAAAAACCGCATTGTGTTAATTATGCGGATTTTTTGACTGCAATTACATGGCATTTAATGACGTTTATTGGCGATCAATTCTCTCATCATCTCAATCAAATCATCATCTTGCACCGGTTTACCAAAAAAGGCATCTACGCCAATTTCTTTAGCTAAACTCCGATGTTTATCTGCAGTGCGCGAGCTAATCATGATGAGCGGCGTGCTTGCCGTGCGACCATCATCGCGAATGTTACGCGCCAAGGCAAAGCCATCCATACGCGGCATTTCAATGTCGGTTAAAATCGCGTCTGGGGTCATCTCTTGCAACACTTGGATGGCGTCAATACCATCTTTTGCCACAATCACCTCAAAGCCTTCACGCTCTAGCGATCGGCTTAACACTTTGCGCATGGTGAGAGAATCATCAACCACTAAAATGCGATATTTGGCGATTGCGCTTTCTAAGTTTGCTTTTGGCGCCGCAACGACAGTGCCAATGGTTAAAATAGCGCGCGCCACCAGTTGTACCGGGTTAATAATCAACATGATATTGCCATCCCCAGTAACCGTTGCGCCCACAATACCTGGCACGCGCGCCATTTGCGCGCCAATTGGCTTCATTACCGCCTCTTGGTTGCCGATAACTTCATCGACATGCAGTGCAATATTAAACGAGCCTACGCGCAGTAATAACACCGAGTTATAAGCTTGGCTATCGGGTGCATGGGTTTGGTGATCGAGTAAACTAGCCAAATAATGCATGGGGTACTGTTTATCTGCCCAAACAATTTCTTTTGCCTCGTAGGCATTTATCAAATCTGCGCGTTTGATTTTTTGTGCTTGCTCAATAATGCCCACGGGCAATGCGTAAGTTGAAGTGCCAGAACGCACCACCAGCACTTGTGCCACCGATAGCGTGACTGGTAAATTAACCGTAAATACGGTGCCTTTGCCATATTCACTACTCAGCTCCACACGGCCGCCTAAACCGCTTACATCATTACGTACCACATCTAAACCAACGCCGCGGCCTGCAATTTGCGTCACTGTATCGGCGGTGGAAAAGCCCGATTCAAAAATAATCGACATTAGCGCTTGTTCGCTTACTTCTACATTTTGCTCAATGAGTTTATTTTTAATGGCTTTTTCTTTTACACGTTGCAAGTTAATGCCTGCGCCGTCATCAGATACGGTAATTTGAATCTCTTCATTAATTTGGCTTACTTTTAAGGTAATGTTGCCAGTATTCGATTTGCCCTGATTACGCCGCTCGCTTGCCGATTCTAAACCGTGTGCAACGGCGTTACGCAGCAAATGCTCAATCGGTGCGCCCAATTTGTCGAGTACACTGCGGTCAATTTCAGTCTCGTCGCCTTCAATCACCAGTTCAACTGTCTTTTTAAGCTCGCGCGCGGTTTGGCGCACAATACGCTGCAAGCGCTCAGTAATTTGCTTAAATGGCAACATGCGCACACTTAGCAAGTTTTGCTGCAAATCACGGTTCATGCGGTTTTGTTGTTGCAGCGCCGCTTCTGTCTGATTCAAATTAGACAACAAACCGGTTTGAATCGTCGCAACGTCGTTGACGCTCTCGGCAATCATGCGGGTTAGCTCTTGCAGGCGCGTAAATCGGTCAAACTCAAGCGGGTCAAAGGTCTCGTTGGCTTCTTGCAATATACTCATGCGTGATTGCAACTGCGTTTCGGCTTCAATTTCCAGCTCGCGTAAGTAAGCGCGCAGCCGCGTTAAGCTTTCTGTTAAATCATTAGATGATTGCTTAAAGCCCGTTAACTCTCTATCCATGCGCGAGCGAATAATCGAAATCTCGCCCGCTTCGTTAATCAGCCTATCTAGCGAATCGGCGCGCATACGCAAATACTGCGCTTTACGGTCAACCGCCCGGCTAGCCGGTGCTGCGTCCACCACTGGCATTGGGTTAATAACGTCATCGGGCGTTTCCAAGATTGTATCGTCAAAATAAGCGCCAATTTTGTCTAACTCAATAAACATCGTATCAAAATCGGGTTCGGCCATTTTAAGTTTAAGCGAGCGTATGACTTGATCTTCCAGCTCGTGAATGGAATCGCCCAGCGCGGCTTGCCCTGCCATGCGCGCGCTGCCTTTTAGCGTATGTAGCGATCGCTGCAAGGCATCAGGATGTGCAGATTGCTTAGGGCTGGCGCGCCAAGCGCGCAGCTCTGTACCAATTTCTGGCACAATCTCGCGCGCTTCTTCTATAAACATGGTGAGTAATTCTTGATCGACTTGAGAAGCATCTAAACGATTATTTTTATTGAACGCCCGACCTTGCGTAATGAGCTTAACTTCCATCTCGGCAGACGCGTCATCAAGCTCAACGAGCTTTTGTTCAATGACGGTGGGTTCAATTTTAGTAGGATCAGCTATTGAATTTGTAGCTGGCAATGCTGCAGCTAAAGCAACAGGTTCAATCGTAACTGATGGAAGGTTAACTTCATCATCAGGGTGTTGCGATTCTGTAAAACTAACGGTGAGTTCTTTATTTTGAATTGCTTGTTGCGTGGCCTGATTTATTACTCTAATCAAAGCGTTAGCCGCACGAGGATTTTTATATTCTGAAATTTTTTGCCACATGTGCGACAAACTTTTTACGGTACTGGTGTATAGATCTAAATGTTTATCTGACCAAATTAAATTAATTTCGTCTAGCCAATGCTCTAAGGCACGGCTTAATAAGCCCATTTGTTTAAACTGAGCCGCCAGCGCATTGCTGGCTAATTTATGTATTGCATGACGTGCTGCATCAGATGGATGTGACGTTTTATTGTCGGCCAGTTTAATCACGTCTTGCTCTAGTATCGTGATATTTTGCATGCTTTCATTAATAAAAATATCATATAGCGCACGGCTCATTTCCAGCGTACCGCCAATAATGACACGTGCATCAGATTTTTCGACAATACTACTGGCTTGATCGGTACTGCTGGAGAATGCATTGATGCGTATTACCCATGCATCCTGATGGACAATTGCTTGACTAGTTGCGCGTAGTTCTGCAGTCCAACCTGCAAATGCGGCAGAAACTTGCTCGATTGAATTAATTTGTTGTTGTTGCAAGCTAATTTTTTTATCGAGCACGCCGTTTAAAAAGATTTCTACTCTGCCAGCAACCTCACCTAATGCATTTAAACCAACGGTTCTGCCACTACCTTTTAGGGTGTGAAAACTGCGGCGCACTTCAACCAAAGCTTCGTTATTGCTAGCATTGACGCGTAAGGCTTGGCAGTTTTGTGCAATATGCGCTAACACTTCTTCAGCTTCCGTTAAGTAAATATCGAGCAGTTCATCATCGTAGGCTTTATCAACAACGGTCCCGCCTGCAATCTTAATTTCTGACGCGCTAATTTCAGATGACTTAATATCAGAGGAGATGGCTTCAGTCGCATTAATTTCCGTAGGCTGAACAACCGTTTCTAATAAGGTAATTGGCACCTTTTTTACAGGTTTTATGGCTTTTTTCTTCGCATTTTCCGCAGCAATTGGTTGTTTGGCACTTGTTGCCTCTACTGAATCTGCTTTAATTAATTTCTCGTTAACAAGAACAGTGTTTAAACGAGTTAAAGCACTTTCTAAGGCAGCTTCAGATTCTGGTCGTGTTTTCGGCATTTCGTCGGCGTATAAGCCAACCATACTCAAACTTTCAGCCACTAATTCGAAATGTGCTTGATTGGTCACATAATTACTTTGCTCAAAATATTGAATAAAGTGATTACAAGCATTAATAATAGACGTTAGCAATGCCATCCCTAGCATCTCAAACACCGCAGACACTTTCTTTAGTGGCTGCGGCGTAATGCTTAATAGCGATTTTTCTGTAGGATTGCGGAAAAATCCATCCAATGCTTGCTCAACAATTTTAAGTGACTCTTTAATATGAACAACAACGGCTTTTACTGTGTCACGATCAAGCTCGCCAGCGCGATCAATGTCGAGTTTATCGTATAGCTTGCCAGATGAAATTGACTCTAAACGCAGCAATTCTGCGTGCAATTTTTGTATTCTGTCAGGATCTAAATCTTGGTAATTTTCAAGCGATGTTTCAATCAAATTAAGCGCGGCGGCAATTTCGATTAAGGCTGCGTAATTAACCTTGCTTGCGTCATCGCGCAAGGTATTGCTGGCTTGTTGCAACACTGAATAAAAATCGACAATCAACATTTGGCTTAGGTTTTGCGTTAACGCTTGGCTAACCGCCAATTTATCTGAAAACTTAGTAATTAAGATATTATCAAGCGCGACCCGATTTTGATTGGCTTGTGATTTTGCGTCAACTTTCGACCAATCAATGGTGTTGGAAATCTCATCCCACACGTTGCGCAATATTTCTAGCTCGTCAATCAATTGCTGCACAATCTCGGTTTCATTGGCATCAATCACATTGCCAATATAATTAGCCGATGATTTTTTGTCCACTAACGCATCTAGCTCAAACACCTCTTTAACTTGTAAGACGTTTGCTTTATCGCTTTCGCTAATCGCCACATAATACAAAATATCGCGCAATAAATTGGTGTGCGGTTTATTCACGCCTTCTGCATATTGGCGCAGTTCTTGATCTAACTTACGACATAAGCGTTTGGCACCTTGATTATCGGCAATTTCTTGTTGTTCTAAGGATTCCGTAAATGCGCTGGCTACCCACCACAACGTTTTGTTGCTGTTTTTTTGTTGCACTGTGCTGACATTACTCATAGCCGTTGTCATGGTCTCAACCGCGCTTGTTTGCTTGGTTTGCAGCCAATTGAGTAATGATTTTTGATAAGCCAAGCGCTGCTCTACAATATAGCCCGCATATTCGGCATCGCTTAATGTGTTACTAGGCAAACTTTTGGGCGCGCTATTGCTAGTATCGGGGAAGAATAATTCACTTTCCTCAAGCGTTTCACCTTGTGCGACAACAATTGGGTTTAGTGTAGCATATAAACGTAGCGGAATATCGGGCGAACCGTTAAGCAAATCTTGCAGATAAGATTGCAGCTTTTTAACGGCATTGGTAAACGCTGCAATAAGGTCTGGCGTAGCATGCAACGTTTTTTTGTCTAGTTTAGCGGCTAGTTTTTCCAGCTCGTGACAATAACGTTTGCAGCCTTCTAAGCCCACCATATCAAGCGCGCCAGTAGCCTGATACAAATGTGTTTGCGAGAAGCGCAGTGGTGACGTGTCGTCATTATTGGCTTGCACCGTTTGCAAGTTTTCTAAGACCGAATTCAGCAACTGGTCAATTTGGTCTTTAACCCAAGTTAGCGGGCCGCTATCATAATTTTCTGACACTGGGGTTAGGCTCCAAGATTAATCATTGCGCATCTTTTGCATGCGCTTTATGCCAGCTTAAAGCCCGCAACTGAGTCGCGCAACTCTTCCGCCAGCTTGGTTAATTGGCCAACTGATTCTGCTGTTTGTTTAGTGCCTTCAGTAGTTTGTGAAGTAATGGCTTGAATTTGCTGCATATTTTTTGTAACCGTGGTTGCTACCTGCGTTTGCGCTTCGGTTGCGGTAGAAATCGATTGAATCAAGCGCGCCAAACTGTTCGACACGGTTTCAATCTCAGTCAGGGCTTTACCTGCCGCGTCTGATAATCGCGCACCTTCTACCACACCCTCGGTAGATTTTTCCATCGCCGCCACCGCGCTGTTAGTATCGGTTTGAATGGTTTTTACAATCGCGCCGATTTGTTTGGTCGCCTCTGATGAACGCACCGCAAGCCGTTGTACTTCCTCTGCAACCACCGTAAAGCCGCGGCCTGCTTCACCCGCTGATGCCGCCTGAATCGCCGCGTTTAACGCCAATATATTAGTTTGCTCAGTAATGTCTGAAATCAGCTCCACAATCTCGCCAATCTCTTGCGAGCTTTCGCCCAAACGTTTGATTCGTTTTGACGTTTCTTGAATCTGCTCGCGAATGCCATTCATACCAGCAATGGTGTTTTGCACTGCTTGCGATCCCTGCGTGGCCGCTTGTAGTGAGCGCTGCGCCACTTGCGATGCTTGACTTGCGTTGCTGGATACCTGCAAAATCGAGCGCGTCATATTACCAAACGCTTCGGTTGTTTCTTCAATTTGTGATGATTGCTTTTCTGCCGCAGATAACAAGCCAACCGAGGTGGCTTGCGCTTGATTGGTTGCCGTACTTACCTGTTGTGAAGCGCGGTTAATACCTGTTACCAAACCGCGCAAGCTATCAATCGTGTAGTTAATTGAATCGGCAATCGCGCCGGTAATATTCTCTTTCACTTCGGCGCGCACGGTTAAATCGCCATCGGCCAAATCGCCCATCTCGTCCAATAAATTCAACACGGCCATTTGATTCTGCTGACCATCATTTTCTAGCATCATCACTGCGCTATTAATGGTTTGCGCTTGGCGTTTACCAAAATACCAGATTAAAAATAAAATCAATAACCCCAATAACGCTAACAAGCTTAAAGTCGTTTTTAGCAAATTACTGCTAGAAGCGTTAACCTCGGTAATTTCTTTTCCTAAGTCAATATTTAACGCTTTAACTGTCTGTTTATTCACCTCATAAGCGCCAGCTAAGTCAGCCAAAGGTTTGGCAGCAGCAATCGCGCCCAACTTAATTGCAGGCAAATAATCTTTATTATAAATGCGGTAAAAATTTTCGTTTGATTTGACTACCGCCGCAAAAGAGCCTTGCATTTGCGTGCCATCCTCGAATTTTTGCCAGAAAGCGGCGCGCGTTTTAAAATCGGCTTCCAGCGCAGTGACTTCTGCCAATTTTTTGTCGCGTTTTTCATAATCCGAATTGGATGTAGCGACAAAAGCTTCGTTAGAGGCGGCAAAAGCATCTACCGCATACAAGGGTGGAGGCAAAATGTCGGCCCTTAAATCTTGGCTAGCTTTAATTTTCTCGTACACTGGGCCATTGACCCGTACTTGATTAATCACATAAAACGCCAAAGCGATAAAAATAAGCATACCGATAATGGGGAAAAGGATTTGGCGATTGCTGGCGCCTTTATCTGCGCTAGGACTAGCTCTGCTGGAGCCAAAAAATAACTCACTCAGTTTTTCTGGTAACTCTTTGATATTAAATGCCATTTTTATCCCTTTACGTTTCCAATGACGCATTTAGCGCTCATTTAGCACACCTATTAATCAAGCAATATTTTAAATTTCGTATGGCGTTACAAACTCTTTAGAACGTACTAATTTGTCGCAATCGAGCATGTGCCAAGTCTGCCTATCGGCATCTTCATAAGTTTGTGTTTTTAAACAAACACTTTCTTCAACCGCTTGTTTAGAAATTGTCATTTCATCTAGCTTGCGCAGCCCAATCATTTTATCCACCACAAAAGCAACATTGGATGTTACCGATTCGCTTACCATCACCAACCGCGCGTTAGACGAAATGGCGGTATGGGTATTATCGATTAGCTGCCCCAAATCATTAATGGCGTATAACACCCCGCGCACATTGGCCACACCTAAAAACCAAGGCTTTACCAATGGCACGCGCTGTATGGTCATCATTGGCAAGGTTTCTGAAATTTCTTGCAAATTGATTAATACATTTTTACTGCCAATCACTACACCTAAATAGCCTGCTGGCGGCTCTGCGCCTGCTTTTTTAGCATTTTCTAATCGCGCCAAAATATTGGTTTGATAGTCGCGTAAAGTGGTTCTCTTATCCATGGATATTCATGATGTTTAACGTTGTATTTAGCGCTAACAGTTGCTCAATGATTAGCCAAGGTTATTAATAATGGCCACAATTTCAGCTATGGCAACTGGTTTAAGTACGCAAGCTTTTGCGCCCATTTTTTCTGCCCAAGCAAGATCGGTAATTTGCAATTTGCCAGAACATAAAATGACTGGAATTTTTTCGGTAACTGGATCTTTGGTAAGGGTGCGCGTGGCTTGAAAACCGGTTAAGCCCGTCATAATAATATCCATAATGATTAAATCTGGCTTAATTTCTGCTGCGCGCTCTACACAAGCCTCGCCACTTTCTAGTGCAATGACTTGATAGCCCGCACCTTCTAATAAATCAGTTAAATAAAAGCGATCTGTCGCAGAATCGTCGACGATTAAAATTTTACTAATTGCCATTACCTGTCTCCCTAAAGTTCTTGTGCTAAATTTTGTTAATCAATTATTGTTGCAACGCTTTGCCAATGTAATTATTCACTGCTTCTATCAAGCTGTCTTGCGTAAATGGTTTGGTTAAATACTGATCAGAGCCTGCCATGCGGCCGCGCGCGCGATCAAACAGACCGTCTTTGCTGGATAACATAATAACAGGTGTCGATTTAAATTTGGCATTGCGCTTAATCAGCGCACAAGTTTGATAGCCGTCTAAGCGCGGCATCATAATATCCACAAAAATTACTTGCGGATGCTGATCGGCAATTTTTGCTAAGGCATCAAAGCCATCTTCGGCCAAAATAACTTCGCAGCCTGCGGCTTTTAAAAAAATCTCTGCGCTGCGGCGAATGGTGTTGCTATCATCAATCACCATTACTTTTGTGCCTGCTAAATTTGCTTGAGCCACGTTGTAGCCTCCTAACTAAACGACATAACTGATGAGAAGCTGACGGATTGGATTGTAAATCTATCTAACTTACTCTTAATACAAAAAATGTAAGCATTTTTTGTGCCTACTTAAGCTACACACATGCCATTAATAAATTGGCTTATTTTTTGCTTGTTGATATTGTGTCATGTTATTGTTAGTTTTGGCGATTTAAAGCAAACAAAATATGCCATTTTTTAAAATAAATTGCAACACTTACATGATATTTGTAATAATATACATTACTAACGCGCTAATAACGCCTAATTTAACATAACCTTAAAAAAATCTGTCGCCGCATTATTAACTAAAATGCGGTTAAAAATTAAAAGCGTATAAAGGATTTACCGCAATGATTATTAGACAAGAGTCAGTCAATACCAAGACAGCATTAAAAGATTTACCTGCTAATTCGCCTTTACCCAGTGCTAATTTGGTACTCATTTTTGGCTCTGTTAAACGTTTTACTGAGGGCAAAATTCAAAGCTTTTTGAAATCACGCTACCCTGCCGCACAGTTGGTTGGTTGCACTACATCGGGCGAGATAAGCCCTAGCGGCGTTTTTGACGATAGCATTCAAATTACCGCCATTCAATGGGAAAAAACCGTTCAACGCGTGGCGCACACCAAAATGTCGGGCATGCAAAACTCGTTTGAGGCGGCAGCTGGCCTTGCAAAACAATTAAAAGCAGACTCTCTACGCACTATTATTGTTATTTCTGATGGTTTAAACGTCAATGGATCTGAGCTGTTAAAAGGCTTTCAAAGCATATTGGGCGAAATTCCTATTGTTGGCGGCTTGGCTGGCGATGGCGGTGCATTTGTCAAAACGCTACAGCTGTTCAATGATACTGTTTCTGACAACCAAGTGATTGCTATTGGCCTGTATGGCAACGCGCTTATTACGTCTAGCGGCGCTCTTGGCGGCTGGAAACCCTACGGCCCACCGCGCAAAGTCACGAAATCAGTCAAAAATGTGGTGTTTGAAATGGATGGCAAGCCAGCATTGCCGCTATACCGCATGTATATTGGCGAAGCATTTTCGCGCGGCTTGCCGGGTACGGGCTTAAAATTTCCGCTTGCAGTGATTGAAGAAGGTAAGCGTGAGGTGGAAAAAATTCGCACCTTGTTGGCTATTGACGCGAAAAACAATAGTTTAACCTTTGCGGGCAATGTAGAAGAAGGTGAAACCGTGCGCTTGTGCCAAACTAATCACGATAGATTGGTTGAGGGCGCTGGTAATGCGGCAAATTTGGTGATGGAAGGCTTGAGCGCAAACAAAACTAACCAACCTGGCTTGGCATTATGTGTCAGCTGCGTGGGCCGCAAAGGCGTGATGGCAGAGCAAGTGGGCGACGAAATAAAACTGGTGCAACAAATTTTGGGTGCGCAAACCACCGTCACTGGCTTTTATTCTTATGGCGAGCTTGCACCGCGACCCAACACTACCGACAGCGTGTTGCATAATCAAACCATGACCATTGGTTATTTAAGCGAAAATCTATTAGCCTAGTTTATTTAATTTTTTCAAATCAAATTAAAAGCACCTGTTCCAAATAGGTGCTTTTTGTTTTATGATGGATACTTAATTTTTTTATAAAATAATTTAATTTTTAAGAGGATAAATCATGTCAAGTTCAGTCACCCTTAAAGGCAATCCCGTTGATGTCGCAGGCAATTTACCAAAAGTCGGTAGCAGCGCGCCAAATTTTACGCTAGTGGATAAAGCGCTTGCCGACGTGACTCTAGAAACGTTTGCAGGCAAGCGTAAAGTGTTGAATATATTTCCGAGTGTCGATACGCCTACTTGCGCGGCATCTATTCGTACATTTAATAAGCTAGCTGCGGGTATGAATAACACAGTTGTGTTGAATATTTCGGCTGATTTACCGTTTGCGCAAACGCGCTTTTGCGCGGCTGAGGGTATTGAAAACGTGCAAAACTTATCTAGCATGCGCGGTCGCGATTTTTTAATGAATTATGGCGTGTTGTTATTTACCAGCAAACTTGCCGGCCTGTGCGCGCGCGCAGTCATTGTAATCGATGAAAACAACAAGGTAACCTACGTAGAATTAGTGCCAGAAATTGCCAACGAACCTAATTATGATGCGGCATTAGCTGTTTTGTGATTTAAGTTTTGTATAAAAGTTAGTGCCATTTTAATAGTGTGCTGGCTTTTTTGTAGGAGCGATTTTTAAATCGCGAATATAGTCGCATAACAAAATCGCGATTTAAAAATCGCTCCTACAAGTATTCTGTATATTTCGCGTTACTGCCTTTGGCTTTTTCGATTGGATATTTAACTGCATTGAGCTTAATTTTGGCATCGGTAGCGGCAATCAAATCAATCTCCAACACTTCGGCAATTCGTAACAAATAAACGAACGTATCCGCCAATTCATGGCTGACCGCTTCACGTTTTTTCGCAGATAATTGCAGACTTTCTTGCGGGGTATCCCATTGAAATTGCTCGACTAATTCTGCCGCTTCCACAATCATCGCCATTGCCAAATTTTTAGGCGTGTGAAACTGCGCCCAATCGCGCTTGGCTACAAAAGCATTAATTTTATTACGTAAATCTTGTAAAGAATCGGCCATTTTCCCTCCATCCGTCATCTTGAGCAAAAACAAAGATCCAGATTTTAAGCAGCATTGCAACTGGATTCTTTCGCTGACGCTCAGAATGACGGAATTAACTTATTTTCTATTGCTGCCAGCCACCATTTTAATTTCAAATAATCGGCATTCTAATGGCCCGTTAAATAGCGGCGTACGTTTGCTGGGCGTTAATCGCATTAACTTGGGCAGGCGCAAATCATTGGTTAAAAAATACGTATTCCAGCCTGCAAATTTGCGTTTTAGCGCTTCGCCCATTTTTGGGTACAGCGCTGCTAATTCTTCGTCCTCGCCAATACGCACGCCATAGGGCGGATTAGCAATCAGCACGCCAGAATCCGCCGGCGGAATCACTTCAGTGATATTCACGTGGCTGAGTTGCACCGCATTAATCAGGCCGGCTTCTTCAAGGTTTTGCTTGGCAATACGCACGCCGCGTAAATCGCTGTCGCTGCCGTAAATTTTTTGAAAAGTAACTGGTTTTACATTTTTAAGCGCTGTAGTTTTAATCTTTTTCCACGTGTCTGATTCAAAATTTTTCAGCTTTTCAAAGCCAAAATTGCGCTTTAAACCTGGCGCAATATTCAGCGAAATCATCGCCGCTTCCAGCAAAAACGTCCCGCTGCCACACATTGGGTCCAGCAATGGCGTGCCAGCTTGCCAGCCAGATAATTGCAAAATACCTGCAGCTAAATTCTCGCGCAGCGGCGCTTCAATACTGGCTTTACGGTTGCCGCGCATATAAAGCGCATCGCCAGAAGTATCCACGTAATACACGTAAGCATCGGCCGTTAAATAAGCGTGGATGCGCACCGCAGGCGTTTTGGTGTCAATGTAAGGACGCGAGTCCACTACTTGCCTAAACTTGTCGCACACCGCATCTTTGATGCGTAGCGTGGCAAATTCCAAGCTTTTCAGCGGGCATTTTACGCCCGTTACTTTCACCAAAAAGTCGTGCTTGACGTCAAACCAGTTTGGCCAATTCAGTTTGTACGCGGCCTCATACAAATCGTCTTCTGTTGCGTAACTGCCACGCCCCGCTTGCATTAAAATGCGCGTGGCAATGCGCGAGTGCAAATTAGCGGCGTAACATACGCTAAGCTCGCCCGCAAATGCCACGCCGCCGTCGGTGGGCGCAATGTCTTTTCCGCCAACACCTTGCAACTCCGCTTGCAATAAGGCTTCTAGGCCACGTGGGCAGGTGGCAAAATATTGATTAATCATGGGCGTGTTTCCGTTTTGTGACTGATGAAAGGTATTATTTGTAAAACGACTTATTAAAATTCTTTATTTGGGCAAAACAAATCGGTCTAAAGTGTTCCAAAAAAACTGTTTATTATTATGCGAGTTATGGTCGCACAATTTGTCTATAAAACTTAAAAATTCTATTTGATGATGGGATTCTAACTTTTTTGCGTGTTCTCGTAAATTGGTGATTTTTAAATCTGGCGAGTGTTCTAAACTGTTGTTTTTAAAGCCGAATACCACAATATTGCCTGGCTTGCCAGTGGGCAACATTAAAGTTTGGTTATTGAAACTACGCTCGATGCGCTGCAAATACACATCAAAATTTTTGTCACTGCCCCACAAATTAATCGCAAAAATGCCATTTTTTGTCAGTGTTAATGCGCAAATATCAAAAAAATCTTGGCTACAAAAATCGCTTGGAATGCCGTGCGCGTCAAACGCATCAATCATTAAGCAATCGGCGCTGTTTGGGTTGTCAGCCAAATAAACCAAGCCGTCGCCTTCTATCACGTTAAGCCGCGCATCGTTAGCTGGCATAGCAAAATGGCTGCGGGCAATATTGATAGTTTGCGGGTTAATTTCAATGATTGTTTGCGAAATGTCTGGGCAATTTTGCCAAATATATTTAGGCACGCTGCCGCCGCCAAGGCCAATCGTCAACACGTTTTTAACCGCATTTGAAAATAGCAAAAAACCCATCATGCCGCGCGTATAAGCAAGCTCCAGCGCAAATGGTGCTTTCACTTTCATACTGCTTTGAACCGTGACCGAGCCTAAATGCAGCGAGCGAATACCATTTGTTTCGGTGACCTCAACAATGCTCTCATTACGCACGCTTTTATGGATTTTTTTGTTAAGCCCAAACATGGCTATATTTCCGTTACGTCTTCAATAACGGTCACTGGATCAGCCGCAATATCGCCAACATACTTGCAACTAAGCTCCATTAACAATGTGTCTACATGCAAAATGGTCAATTCTACTTTTGAGCCTACATTACGCTCAGGCAAGCTTGGCACTTTGGTGATATAAAACATGCCATCAATTTTAACCAAATTATCGCGCCAAACCACGGCGGTAATTTCTCTTAAGTTTTTAGATAAGTATTCTTGGTTTAAATATTGCAAGCTCCAATAGCGCTCCATTCGCGTTTGAAACTCGCTATACGCACCGTAAGTTTGCTCAAAATTACGCATAATCACGTTTAACTTACCGTCTTTTTCACTGTAAGGCGCAGCTTCTTTTTTAATCATCGCGATTAGTTGACGTTGATTCACTAAATCGACCGCTCTTCTTAAAGGTGAAGTAGACCAAGAGTATTGCGCCACGCCCAAGCCCTGATGCGGCTCTGCCTTGGTGGTCATAAACACTTTGCCGCCCGTTTGTGCGCGGTAAATACCTGCAATGTTTGCCTCTTTTAATAGCCCGCCCCAATGACTATTGGCGTAAATCATGAGCTCTGCGACCAGTTTATCCATTGGGCTGCCGCGCTCGCGCGCGACAATTTTAACAATGCCGTCCGTCACGTAAAAATTGTAATCAATTTGCGGAGCTTGATTTGGATTAGCTTTGCCGCGCGCAACTTCTAAACTCTCTGCCAAGCCAAATAGTTGTTTAAGCCGCGCCCAGTATGGGTGGCCGCTATCTTTTTCTAAAGTGCCTGCATTAAAAAATGGTTCTATTTCATCGTGGCGTAAATTGTCGGCGATTTTAATTTTTTCTAAGCAAGTTTCATGCGCGACAATTTCAAAACTTGGCGTGATTTCTATATACAAACTCAAGGCTGGCTTGGTTTCGCCTGCATCCAAACTAAACGGTTTAACGACACCTTCTGGCAACATGGTAATTTTGTTGCCAGGCATATAAACCGTAGATAGTCGCTGACAAACAATGCTATCTAGTGCGGATTCTACAGGCACGCCTAGCGCAGGTGCGGCAATATGAATGCCGACGCGCGTGTTGCCACTGGGCAAATTTTCCAAACTAAACGCATCGTCAATCTCTGTCGTTGTTGCATCATCAATACTAAAACAAGTTGCTTTGGCCAAGGGCAAATCATCATCAATAATCGGCGCTTCAAATGCTGCAAAGCCAACACCCTCACTAAACATTTCACGCAAAAAAGCGCCCAAGTGATAATCGTGCGCGTTAGCAATCAGCCCGCAATCCGCCATTACGCTTAGCGCCAGCCTGCCCGACGTTTGCGCGGCTTCATCAATTGCTTTCCATTCCAGTGAGTTTTTATCGGGGTTGTAAATCAGCGCATCTGCATTAGCGGCAAAGCCATCTGGCAGCTTTTTATCGTTTAAAAGCACAACCCAGCCTGCCATTTGCTCGGCTTGCCGTTTTTTGCGCTCAACTGCCGCCAAAGCGAGCTTTAAGGTTTCTGCTGGCGCCGCTTTGTAGCGGCCACGGCCTTTGCGATAAAAATACATGGGCGCAGAATGCAATTTAATGGCAATGGTAGCTGACTGCGCTGCTGTGGGTTTTGCTCCGAAATAATCGGCAGCCAAATCGGCAAAATTAAACTCAGGCTCGCCGCAACATTCCCACACAAAATCCAAATCTAAACTCTCAGCTTGTGTGGTTGCGGTTTCTATAAAGCCTGCCAAGGCAGATTCAAAGCGCAGCAACACATTGCCAGCTTTAATTTTGCTGCGCTTGCCACTGAGTGATTCCACTTGTAATGCGGCATCGCTTTCAGACATGATTAAAGCCGCCTTAAAGCACCCTTCTTCTTCGTATAGCACATTCATTTGATGGATTTTCTTATCGATAAATTCTGACGCCGTCATTAATAAAAATGCTGACCAAAAAAACGTTGCTTAAATATTAACTAAACAATTAGTCGGTGATCAGTATGCCCGTTGTAAATTGTGCTTAACAACTGTGCTTAACAATTGTTTACGGTAGCTCTTTAATTAAAGTGTTTTAATGCTTGGGCAGTTAACAGAAACGATAGATTTTGTTTAAAACGTAATTTTAATGTTTTCTAACTATTTAAGCTTGCATTATTTGAGCTAGCACTATGCACTTTATTTTTTAAGCACATTAATTTCACATCAATCATATTTTTAGGGACACACCATGCATACTAATAAAATTCTACTACTTGCAGTCATCTCTGCGCTTTCAGTTGGCTGCGCAGCACAACGCACAAACGGCGGTTTGGTTGATACCAGCAAACAATACGCAACTAGTAACAATGTGACCGCGCCGCCTTCTGCCAAACCAGGTGAGTGCTATGTAAACTTGCACACCAAGCCAGTAACCGAGCAATCATCTCAACAAGTATTAAAACGTGCGGCCAGTCAAAAAGTGGATATTGTGCCTGCAACCTACGCAAATGGCGAAGAAACAATATTAGTTAAGCCAGCTGGCACGCGTTTAGAAGTCGTCCCTGCGGTGTATGAAAATGCTGAGGAACAAGTATTAATAAAACCTGAAGGCAAGCGCTTAGTGCCTGTGGAAGCGGTTTACGAAGACAGATCACAGCAAGTTTTAGTGTCAGCCGCTTCAACCTATTGGAAGCGCAGCACAGTTGCTGAGGCATCAAAAAGTGGCGCCAAAGAGCAAATTGCTGGTGACGATGGCTATGTCATGTGTTTGATTGAAAAACCTGCTGTGTATAAAACAGTGACCAGCAAAGTTCAAACAAAAGCACCTAGCACCCGCGAGGAAGCGATTCCTGCTGAGTACACAACCGTACGTAAAACTGTTTTAAAAACACCTGCAACCACGCGTGAAGTGGCCATACCTGCAGAATACGCAAAAGTTAAAACCACTAAACTAGTGACACCAGCGACTGAAAAAGTAACCGAAATCCCGGCTGAATACGATACCGTGACATCCACCAAAACAGTTTCTGCTGATAAATGGGAATGGCGCCGTATTTTATGCGCCACTCACTCAACCCCTGAAAAATTGCAAGAAATTGAATCGGCATTATCATCCGCAGGCCAAAACCCCGGGGCGGTTGACGGCGTTGTAGATGGCAATACTTTGGCTGCACTACAAGCTTACCAAACCAGCAAGGGCTTACCAGTTGACCATGGTCGTTACATCAATATTGACACGGTTAAAGCCTTGGGTATTGCGCCGCAATAACTAGGCAACCATAAACAAAATAGTTAGTGCAACGTTAGAATTGCAGCAATAACAATAACTTTAGAAACAAAAATAACGGACATCTGTGATTTAATAGGGCTACTTCGGTAGCCCTATTTTTTTTTAGACTATTTTCTAGCTTTTTACTTATGGATAAACGCATTCCTGTCACATTATTAACTGGCTTTTTAGGCAGCGGCAAAACTACGCTACTCAATCACTTACTCAGCCAGCCGCAAATGAAAGACAGCGCGGTGATTATTAACGAGCTTGGCACAATGGGTTTGGATCATATTCTTGCCACCCAAGTAGACAGTGAACAAATTGCAGACAATACCGTGCTACTAAGCAGCGGCTGCGTGTGCTGCACACTCAAAAACGAGCTGGCCGACACCATGCGCGATTTATTTTTTAAGCGCGCGCTGCAAGCGATTCCGCAATTTAATCGCATCGTCATCGAAACCACTGGCATGGCCGATCCTGGCCCTATTTTGGCCAATTTAATGTTTGAGCCGGTGATTGAAAGCGTGTTTCGGTTAGACGCAGTTGTGGTGACAATAGACAGTGAGTACGGCTTACAGCAACTAGAAAACCACCACGAGGCGCGTAAACAAGCGGCTGTGGCAGATGTTTTGCTGCTGACCAAAACCGATTTAGCAACGCCCGAAACAGTAGCTGCACTTAAAGAAAAGCTCATCGCAATCAACCCTGGCGCCACGCAGCACAAAATTGTGCATGGCCAAATTGAGGCAGATTTTATTATTGATGTTGGTTTGTTTGACCCAACTGGCAAGCGGGCTGAGCCCCAGCGCTGGCTAAGAATGCCAGTTGGCCAGCCGCTTAAACTTACTGGCCTATTAAAAAGCCAGCATACTGAAATTGCTAGCTTTACGGTTACCCTGCCCAGCCCGATACATTGGCGCGATTTAAAACCCGTTATTTTAAAGCTGTGCCAAACGCATGGAGAGCGCTTGCTGCGTTTAAAAGGCATTATTCATGCGGCGGATTTAGATGCGCCAATTGCGATTCACGCTGTGCATTTTACGCCCTACCCGCCGACCGAGCTTGAAGGCTGGACAGAAGATGTGCCCACTAATCGCATTGTGATGATTGGTAAGGGCCTAGATGAAGTGGCCATTAGAAAAATGCTGACACAAATTTAAGCTAAGCGCAAAATAATCTCGCCTAAGTCTTACTGCTTAGTTTTGTAATTTTGTCCGAAGAATTCTTGCATTAAAAACCCTTCTAGCTCCGCGCTATCTTCCACTCGCGCCGATTTGCTGATGGTGCGCCCTAGCCTCTGCGATTGCCAATCAAAATCACCTTGATAATGCAGGCGAATCAGCGAGATCATGCGGCGAATCATTGCCAAACGCACATCTTGGCCGCTTTTGGCTTCTACATCAAAAAACTCGCGCCGCGCATTACTAACGCTACTCGTCCAACCCAAAAATGAAAAGCTTGCGCTGTTACTAGTTAAATTGGTAATTTCAAAAATGCCATTGGTGCCGTTGTTAAAATTGTTTTTAATGCGTGCATCCCGTTTGGCTTCCTCGCTTTGGCCTTGTTCTGCAGCCGCAGCAGTAGCATTCTGACTTGCCGCGTCTGATTCACTAGCGTCGCGTTTTGCGCGTTGCTGCGCAACATAACTAGCCATATCGGTTGGCGCATCTGTCAATGTTTTTGGCAACGAATTTGGCGGCGTGGGTACTTGCTGAGGGCTTGGCTCTGGTGTTGTCAGCGTTTTTGGCACAACAAAATCGTTTGCTGTTGGCTTGCTAGTTTTGCTAGCTGGTTTTTGCGCGATGATTGTCGATTTGAATTTAGATTTAGGTTTAGGCTGGAGTTCTGGCTCTGGCTCTGGCTCGACTATTGTTGGCGCAGGTTCTGCAACTGGCGCAGTTTTTTTAGGCGCAAGGCTTACTTCAATCGTAGCGCTTGTGGGCGCAGCATTTAGCTGGATTTTAGGCACAATCAGCAGTAAAACAAGCAGATGCAAAACAATAGAAACTAACAAAGCCACTAACGTGTTGCGACTAATATGAATGCGAATGGCTTTGTCGCCGCGCGGCTGATCTAAAAATGCATCTGCGGCGTGATTAAATAGTGGTTTGATGGCCATTTATTAAATAGGATTTGTAAGGTTTACTGTGCGTTGTTGACTGTTATTGTTCAGTTTAACGTCTCAATAGCCAAAATGATTCAGGCTATGACAACTAAAATCGGCCGCGTGACGATGCTCATTTTAAAAATTTTAAAATTAATCACTAGTTGCCAGCGAATAATCTATAAATTATGGATATTTTAAATGAGAAATGTAACTTAATTAATACGTTAAAAAAACTAGACTTGTTCAATTGTTAAGATAATCGTATTCATTGCGCTTGGTTTTTGCTTAAGTTGGTGTAGATTGCTACTTAATATGGCAAGTGCCAAAGGGTTTGACCAATTTAACACATTAACCAATAGCATTACGCCCAATACGTGTGTTGAAATACAGAGCATACCGTTTTTAGAAGCCATTAACTTGCCCGATCAAAAGGTTAGCCAGCTAATTTTAGAGCATAAAACCATATTGTCGAGTATCGCTGTATCAATCGGCTTGGTTACGTGGGCGACTCAGCTTGGTGCTTTGTTTGCATCGGTATTAGCAGCCGTTCCTGCGTGGAAAAATCTTGACCCCATCGCCATTTTGGGCAAAGACGAAGATGACGACACAGTTTGGAACGCACTAGACGAAGACGCTGAAGAAAATGAGGCCGCAGCAACCGATGTGTTGTCATCTGTTGAGAGCCGCGTTTAATTAATCCGCATCTACAACGCATGCCTAAAGTATTCAATAAAATAAGCTTAAGCCCTGCCCTACGCACTAGCATAGGCCTAGTTTCGTTGTTTATTGGTTGGCTATTTTTAATCGATATTGTAATCGGTATTTGGCCAGATGAACATGCAATGACCAGAGCCTTACGCCAAAGCGCGAGTGAGAACCTTACTCTTCAAGCGGCAGCTTTATTACAATCTAATAACATTGCTGAACTTAGAAAACCCCTTGAAACCGCTGTTAAGCGCAATACCGATATGCAGTCGATTGCTATACGCACAAAAGCTGGCGTAATCTTTGCTCAATCAGGTAATCATCAAACCTTTTGGCAGCCAAGCTCTAATACCTTATCCACTTTAGACTTTGTGCGAGTTGAGCTTAAAGCCGATCGCGAGCGATGGGGCGATCTTGAAATCGCCTATCACCCATCTTCACCGCAAACACTCACCGGTTGGCTCATGCAACCACAAGTGTTGGCTTTTATACTGGCCGCTGTTGGCGGAGTTGCACTATTTTCGTTTTATTTACGCAAAATATTCGTTTATCTCGATCCTTCTGCCGTCATTCCTGATCGCGTCAGTGCTGCTTTTGATAATTTTAGTGAGGGCGTGATGATGGTGGACAAAACTGGCCGCATTATGCTGGCCAACAAAACATTGCGCAGCTGGGTAGAGGACAAAAATAATCCGCTATTTGGCAAGGCAAGCAAAGATTTAGCATGGCTAAAATCGGCCTTGCGCGAAGACCCTAAAAATTATCCTTGGATTAGGGCAATGGCCATGCAAGATGCGATTAATGGTTGGCAACTAGAGTTTAAAAAAGTCAACGGTGAAACGATTAAAGCGGTGCTTAACTGCTCGCCTATTCAAGATGCCGCCAAAAAAGTGCGCGGCTGTTTGGTTACCTTTGATAACGTAACTGAAATAGAGCGCGTCAATACTGAGCTAAAATTAACCATGGAGCAGCTCTATGTTTCACAATTAGCAATTGAAAAACAAAATACCGAGCTGATTGAGTTAGCCACGCGCGATTCGTTAACCAGCTGCCTCAATAGACGCGCTTTTTTTGAAACTGCCGAGAAAATTTTTGCAAAACACACCGTAAAAAAACGTTCGCTGGTGTGCATTATGTCCGATATAGATCATTTTAAATCATTTAACGACCGCCACGGGCATGCAGTGGGCGATAAAGTATTGGTCGCTTTTGCAAAAACTTTATATGCTGGATTGCGTAATGAAGATTTGTTATGCCGCTATGGTGGTGAAGAATTTTGTATTTTACTGCCCGATGCTACGCCAGAAATGGCGCTGGAGATTGCAGAGCGCTTGCGTAGCGATGTGGAATCGCGCGCTGGCTCTTCGATTCGCGGCTCACTCGGTTTAAAAATTACCGCCAGCTTTGGCGTTGCCATTCTTAATCAAGAAATCGAATCCTTTAAAGCTATGCTAGACAAAGCTGACCAAGCTCTTTATGTGGCTAAAAGAAGCGGACGAAACTGCGTTAAAGTATGGGAAGAAACTGACAACAATCTGACTGTTGTTAGCGCTTAACTAAGCAAAAAATTTAATCGGGCTAATATTTTAAATCTGCCCAAGTTTTTTCAAGGCGTTTAATCGATACTGGAAATGGCGTCTTTAATTCTTGCGCAAATAGCGATACGCGCAATTCTTCAATCAACCAGCGATAATTTTGCAAAACCTGTGGAATATCGAGATTAGCTTGATGTAAGCTACTTACTTTATCTTGCCATTTTTGCCAAATTGCGCCCACACTAGCAGCGTTTTTTCCATCGCGATCAGGATTAGCAGGTTGCTTTTCAATGCGCAGTCGCAGCGCTTTTAAATAACGCGGCAAGTTTGGTAGATATTGCCACGGCGTGTTAGTAAAACAGTTTTTGTACACCAATAACTGCACTTGGCTTTCAACATCACGCTTTAATCGATTCACAGTTACCGGCATTTTGGCTTGGCTATTAATCAATAATTGATACTCGGTGGCTATTGCTTGTGCTTGCCTTGCAATTGCCTCGCTTACCGCTGGCAGGCGGGTTCTAGCGCGGGCTTTTAGCTTCATAAAATCGGCGTTTGTGCGCGGCAAATCGTCTTCACCAATAAACGCGCGATCGCAAATCGCCGTAATCAAATCATCGCGCAAATCGTCTGGCGACATGACGCTGCGTAAAATTAGTGCGTATTGGTTAAAGCTCGGCAGGCCTTTTTCTAATTGCTTAATTTGCTCTTTAAGCTCAAAACGCATCAATCGGCAAACACCTTTTCGGTGATTAAGCGCCGCCTCACGCGCGGTGTCAAATAGCTTTACCGATACACTTTCTTCATCATCTTCTAGCGCAGGGTAGCCTGTTACTTTTAAGCCATCACGCTCAAAACTTAAAGTTTGAGGCAAATCGCCAAAATCCCATTGCTTTAGACCTGTTTTTTCGATGTCGGGCGAAGTGTTGCGAAACGTCAACTGCGCAGCTTGGCCAAGCTGCTGTTGCAAAGCCCGCCAATCGCGGCCCATTGCGAGCTCGCGCCCTGCGTCGTCAACAATGCTAAAGTTCATTAAGTGATGCACGGGCATTTCACTTAGCACCCAATCATCTTGGCTGATTTTTAGGGTGGTTTTGTGCTGAATGTATATTGCTAACGATTCAATTAAGGATAGATTTTGTAATGCATCGCTACTTTTACCATCATTCCCGCGTAGGCGGGAATCCATCTGGTTTTCTGCGACAGAACTGGATTCAAACATACGCGCTGCAAAAAAAGCAGGATGCGACGGAGTGGGATTTTGCTCCATATGTTCCAAAAACCCCGTCACAAACTCTGGAACAGGCACGCACACACGTCTAAAAGCCTTAGGCAGCGCTTTAATCAAATAGGTTAACTTCTCGCGCAACATGCCTGGCACCAGCCAATTTGTTGGCGTGTGGTCAAGTTGATTGAGTAGCGCTAGTGGCACAGTCGCAGTCACGCCATCTAACACATGGCCTGGCTCAAATCGATATTTTAAATGTAGCGCAACTGACTCCCTCCCCATTTCAGGGGGAAGGTTGGAATGAGGGTGAGCGGCAACTTGAGATTGGGAAATACTAGCATCACGCACATTTTTACCCCCACCCTTGCCCTCACCCTTGAAGTTGGTAGGGAAAAGAGTAAGCGTTTCTGGAAACTGCACCGCCGTAATCGCGTCTGCTCCGTGGCGCATTAAGTCATCGCGGGTTAGATACAGTAATTTAGGATTGACCCTTTCCGCAGCCTCGCGCCATTTTTCAAAACTCGCTGCGTTGACAATTTCAGCAGGAATTTTGGCATCATAAAAAGCAAATAATTGGTGTTCATCAACCAACACATCTTGGCGGCGAGCTTTGTGCTCTAATTCTTCCACTTCAGCAATCAAGCGTTCATTTGCCGTAAAAAAAGCTGCGCGCGTATCAAATTCACCATTACCAAGCGCCTCGCGAATAAAAATCTCACGCGATTCGCTTGGGTTAATCGGCCCGTAATGAACGCGGCGCTTGGGGATAATCGTCAGGCCGTACA
Source organism: Methylotenera sp. (assembly GCA_014378845.1). Taxonomy (GTDB): domain Bacteria; phylum Pseudomonadota; class Gammaproteobacteria; order Burkholderiales; family Methylophilaceae; genus Methylotenera_A. The sequence continues at coordinate 101,443 of JACMNB010000036.1, forward strand.
GCGAAACGCGCTCCCACGCGTTCACCATGCCCATTTTTCTATCCCAGCGTGGGTCGGTGTATTGGCTTTCGGTTAAGCCTCTTGCTAACGGCTCTATCCAATCAGGTTCAATTTTGGCCACACAACGTGCATACAGTTTGCTGGTGTCTACCAGCTCGGCCGCAATCACCCATTTTGGCCGCGTTTTCTTTAAGCCGCTGCCAGGTGCCACAAAAAAACGAATACCGCGCGCGCCAGCATAACTATCATTGTCGCCATCTTTAAAGCCAATGTTACCCAACAAACCCGCTAGTAATGCTTTGTGGATTTGTTCAAATGTGGTCTCTTTCATTCCCTCGCTCTTTAAGGGCGAGGGAATTATGAAACCAAGCTCTTCAACAATTTGCTTAATCTGCCCATGCAACTCGCGCCATTCTTTCAATCGCAAAAATGACAGAAAATTAGCATGGCAAATATTCAATAAATCTTTATTCGATTTTTTAGTGTTGAGCGCGTTATCATAAAAATCCCAAATCTTCAAATAACTCATAAAATCTGAGCCTTCGCCAATAAACTTAGCATGTGCGTTATCGGCCGCTTCGCGCTTATCCATTGGCCGCTCGCGCGGATCTTGCATACTTAATACGCTGGCAATAATCAAAATTTCGCTTAAGCAGTTCTCACGTTTTGCAGCCAAAATCATGCGTGCTACTCTTGGGTCAAGCGGCAATTTGGCTAACTGCAAGCCAATGTCGGTAATTTGACGTTTGCTATCCACCGCGCCTAACTCTTGCAGCAATTGATAACCGTCAGTTATCAGGCGGCTAGAAGGCGCTTCAATAAATGGAAAGTCTTCTATATCGCCCAACCGCAGCGCCGCCATACGCAAAATCACACTGGCCAGTGAGCTACGTAAAATTTCAGGCTCGGTAAATTCCGCTCTGCCGTCATAATCTAACTCGGAATACAAGCGCACACAAATGCCATTAGAAACCCGCCCGCAGCGGCCCGCACGTTGTTTAGCAGCGGCTTGGCTAATCTTTTCTATCTGCAATTGTTCTACTTTAGCGCGTACGCTGTAGCGGTTCATGCGCGCTAGCCCTGCATCAATCACGTACTTAATGCCAGGCACGGTGAGCGATGTTTCGGCAACATTAGTTGCCAAAACAATACGACGCGCACTGTGCGGCTTGAATATTTTTTGCTGATCTTCAATGCTTAATCGCGCAAAAAGCGGCAAAACTTCGATATGTTTTAACTTGGCTGAGCGGCCCTGATATTTTCTTAAGTGTTCGGCGGTGTCGCGAATTTCGCGCTCACCTGGCAAAAAAACCAAAATATCGCCGTCACCTTGCCGCAACAAATCATCTGCGGCGTCCATAATCGCTTCTTCGATGGCTTCTTCTTCGTCATCCTCTTCAAGCCAGCGCGCTTCTGTTTTGGCTTTTCTAGCAATACCCAAAATATTTCCATTAGAAATATTTTCAAAAGATGCGTCTGTTTCATCATCTAAATCAAATTGTGCATTGTCAGCTTCGGCGGTTTCTTTAGCACGAAAACCAGCTTTGCCAAGTGGTCTGTAGCGGATTTCTACGGGATAAGTTCTGCCCGAAACCTCTATCACAGGAGCGCCGCTGAAGTGACTAGAAAAGCGCTCTGCGTCTATGGTTGCCGATGTTACGATGACTTTTAAATCGGGCCGTTTTGGCAGCAGCTGTTTTAAATAACCAAGCAAAAAATCAATATTTAAACTGCGCTCGTGCGCCTCATCAATAATAATCGTGTCATAGGCATTTAAAAATTTGTCGCCTTGCGTTTCGGCCAGCAAAATGCCGTCCGTCATCAATTTAACGTAGCTACCTTCAGTAATTTTGTCGTTAAAGCGTACTTTGTAGCCGACGACTTCTCCTAGTGGCGAATTTAACTCTTGCGCGATTCGTGACGCCACCGAGCGCGCAGCAATGCGGCGCGGCTGCGTGTGGCCGATTAAACCCGCAACGCCGCGGCCAAGCTCAAGGCAAATTTTTGGCAACTGCGTGGTTTTGCCGCTACCCGTTTCGCCGCACACAATCACTACTTGGTTGTTTTTAATTGCTAAAGCAATTTCATTGCGACGGCTTGATACTGGCAGCTCTAGCGGGTATTCTGGCTTGGGTAAACTGGCTAAACGCGCTGCATATTTGGCTTGCGAATGTTGAATTTTTTGGGAAATTTCAGCCAAGTTACGTTCAATTGGCTTATTTTGATTGGCTAATTGTTGCGCTTGATTAATGCGATTTTTTAAGCCAAAACGATCTGCCAACATACATGTGGCAAGCGCGTCATACAATATTTGAGTGGAGTTTTGTGCCATTATCGCTATTTTAACATGTGCGTCTTGCAACCAAACGCTAAAACACTTAAATTAACGTCACCGTTTTATTAAAAAAGGATCGCCATTATGCTTAAATTTTTACCCGCTTACATTCTTGTCATCATTGCCATGTTTAGTCTCGATCTCATTTGGCTATCGCAAATTGCCCAGCCGCTGTACCAAGCTGGCATTGGGCATTTAATGGCAACTGAACCTAGATTGGGTTTTGCGGCGCTGTTTTACTTGGTGTTTGTATTTGGGCTTATGTGGTTTGCTGTAAGGCCAAATGTGGCAGCAAAAGGTTTAAAAAGCGCCTTTATTGCGGGGGCGGTTTTTGGGTTTTTTGTCTATGCCAGTTATGATTTAACTAACTTAGCGCTGTTAAAAGATTGGCCGCTGAATTTGTCTTTAATTGATATGACTTGGGGCACAGTATTAAGCGCAACCTGCGCGGCTGTTGGCAAGTTTGTGTTCGATAAAAGTAATAAAGTTTAACTAAAACTAGCGTTCGGCATGGCTACTTTTCATCTCGCACACGCAAAAATCGCGCAAACTTTGGCTTGCCATTTTTGGTAAAGTCTTTATATGTGTAGGTAACCAAACTGCCGATTTTCGGCGGGTTTTCACGCTCTGCATCGCTCAAACCTGTGCCTAATTTAAAGGTAATACCTTCTGGCGTTTTTACCACCAAGGCGCCTAGCTTGCCTTGGTATTTACCTTTACCTGCTGTGTGTGCAATCACTGTCGCCTCTCCATCGTATAAAGGTTTTAGCTTAACCAAAACGGCACTTCTGCCTGTGGTATATTCGGCACTTGCAAGATGCAACATAAGCCCTTCGCCGCCACTTTTTACCACTTGCTTAAGTCTTGCCTGTAGCGCCGCATCATCTTTCAACCTAAATTGTGTCACAACCTTTAACTGAGGCGCTTTGTTATCAATATGGGCTTGATTAACAATTGCAACCATACGTTTTGCGCGCGCTTCAAACGTGCCAGTGGCATCAGGCAACTCGAAAATATTGTAAGTAATGCCTTGCCATTCTGCGTCAATCGGCACATCTTTGCGCACCGCGCCAGATAGCGCATCAAACTGGCCGCGGCCTAGCCACAATTCGCCATCAAGCGGCGTTTTGGGTAAATCTTTGGTAAACCAAGCTGGCGCGTTAATTAGGTTGCCTTGCCGAGAATATAATTGTTTACCATCCCACATGGCGCGCACGCCGTCATATTTTTCGCTAATTAAATATTGCGTGACATCAACGCCGCTTTTGTATTGCTGCGCTAATAAAAATTGAGGTGCAGCTTCGGCTGCAAAAGCTTTGTATGGTAAAATAAAAGCGTCAATAACGCTGGCATATAGCGTTAATAATTGGCATAAAAAAAATCGGCGATTGTGCTGCATGGTGCTTAGTCTAAAGCAATCAGGCTCGCATTTCATTCATTTCTTTCTTCGGCCGCCCTGCCCTTCCCATAATGTGCCGCTGCGCATATAGGTTTTGTTAATATACTGCACATAACGCTGACCAAGCGCTTTCATCATCGCGCCCACCGCTTAGGTTTTTTCGGTAGAAACTAGCAAGTGAACATGATTCGTCATCAACACATAGGCGTGAATGTTACATGCGGTTTTATCGGCATATTCTTTCAGCCATTGCAGATAAATTTGGTAATCTTCATCGGCATAAAAGCAAACTTGGCGGTTGTTGCCGCGTTGAATAATGTGTTGCGGCACGTTGGGGAGGATAACGCGGGGGCGGCGGGGCATGGGTGGCCTAATTAATAAATATTAAAACGCTAAATTGTATGATTTAATCGTGGTTAGCTCAGTCTGTGCCTTATTATTGTCATGCCTTATTATTGTCCCCTCTTATTTACATTTACTGCAAAGTGGCATATGATGCTTGCATTAGGCATCAGTTTAAGGATTCAACATGCGTGCAATTATCGAAATACCAGAAAAGCAAATTAGTGATTTAGCACTAATCGCTAAAACAAAAAAATTACCGAGAGCCGAAATTATTCGCCAAGCCATTGCGGTTTACATCGCCAACAACAAGCCATCGGCCACGCCCGCTTTTGGTTTATGGGCAAAACACAGCACTAAGTGTCAAGGGCAAGATGGCATGCACTATCAAGAGAAAGTGCGTGCTGAATGGTAAAAGTACTGTTAGACACCAATATCCTCATTGATTACCTAAATGGCCTAACGCAAGCCCAAGCAGAACTAAACCGTTTTGATGATAAAGCCATCAGCTTAATTACTTGGATGGAAGTCATGATAGGTACAACAGCGGCAACGCAAGCCGATACAAAGCTATTTTTAGCCACGTTTGAGCTATTAACCATTGATGATGCAGTTGCGGCACAAGCCGTGTTATTGCGCCAAACTAATCGCATTAAATTACCCGATGCCATTATTTGGGCAACGGCGCAAATACATCACCGAATCTTAATCACGCGTAATACAAAAGACTTTGCAGAAAACGAGCCGGGAGTGATGGTTCCTTATCATGTTTAATGCATTAAAGGAGCATATTTAGTATTTTCTTCGGCCGCCCTGCCCTGCCCGCCGTCACGCGCCTACCCAGCGCATCCTCAATTTGATGCACAAACAAAGCATTGCCTAGCGCATAATTGCCATTGGTCGCTTTGCGTATTTCATCCACCACACCAATATCAAGTTGAAATCTAAATAACTCACGAAAAGCCGCTTGCCTGCTGGCGACATCCATGCCAAGTGCTTGGTATAAAGGGTGTGGTTTGATTAGTTCTGTGTCCGCTCCCTGAGCGTTCGCGGCATAGCTACTCCATTTGTATTCCGCAGGATGGTTCACCATCTTGGCGCGCACAGGGATAAGCCAATATAACGCTGGCAGGCCAACAAATAGGTTTCCGCTTGTGTGGGACACTATTTATAGCGCCCCTCCCATAATGTGCCGCTGCGCTGGTAGGTTTTGTTAATATACCGCACATAACGTTGACCAAGCGCTTTCATCATCGCGCCCACTGCTGCGGTTTTTTCAGTAGAAACCAACAAGTGCACATGATTTGTCATCAACACATAAGCGTGAATATTACACTGAGTTTTATCAGGATATTCTTGCAGCCATTGCAGGTATATTTGATAATCTTCATCGGCATAAAAGCAAACTTGGCGGTTATTGCCGCGTTGAATAATGTGTTGCGGCACGTTGGGGAGGATGACTCGGGGGCGGCGTGGCATGGGAGGCCTAATTAATAAATATTAAAACGCTAAATTGTATGATTTAATCGTGGTTAGCTCAGTCTGTCCCCTATTTTCAGTCCCTTTTTCCCTTTGGAAAGCCCAACAAAAGCGGTAATAAAAGGGTTATGTAAACCTGCATTTTTAACGTTAACACCAATAATCTGTTGCTAAAAATAAACAAGATCTAGAACTTATAGCAACATATAAACTCTATTTTTTTACAAAATTTTTATTTACCTTGGATATTTAAAATGAATTTTAAACTTACACTTCTTACACTCATTATTTCGTTTAACTGTGATTTTGCCAATGCCAATCACGATGCGACGCATGAAGGCTGTAAAGACATGAAAAATATGGATTTCAGCATGAAAGAGTTAGATCTTAACAAAGATGGTGATATTAGTCTCGACGAATATGCTGCTGCTAACCAAGGCGATACTGCCAAAAAATTTAATCACATGGATGCCAATAACGACGGCAAATTAGATTCTAAAGAGCAAAAAGATGTAGAAAATGTGTTGAAAGCCATACACAACCCAAAAGCAAAAACACCAGTTAGTACCATCTAGTTCTATATCCGCATGAAATGCTGATATTTGTAATGGTGTAAATGCTCAACCTATTGTTTAAAATAACTTAAACGATAAAAGATACAATAAAAGGTAATCTATGCTGAGCATGTATTTATTAGCAGGCGTCATTGGGGTAGTGCTATTTTTTACTGTGGCAGTTGCGCCGACTATTTTTAAGGTGTTGCCACAAGAGTGGGCTGGTACTTATGTGCGGTCATTTTTCCCAAAATACTATGCAATATTGGGTATTACTTGTTTGTTGGCCGCAGTTTTGTCACAATACATTCCTATAAAAATAACGGCTTCCAACTGCAGCGTTTTATTCGCTGTTTCGTTATGGGTATTAACGCCAGCCATTAATACGGCAAAAGACAGTAACAATACCTCACGTTTCAATTTATTGCACGGCGCAAGCGTTGCTATAAACATGATTATCTTAGCAATGCTTGGCTATTGTTTTTGGACTTGATGAAAATAGGCAGAAACTAAAAAAGCCCAACTAGATGCTGGGCTTTTTTTGCAACTAAACTTATGTAAAACTTAAGCTGGTAAAATAACAGTATCAATCACATGAATAACGCCATTGGTGCATTCAATATCTGTTTTAATCACATTGGCCGTTCCATTTAACTTAACGCCGCCATCGGTGCTTATTGCTACTTCTGCGCCATTAACTGTTTTGGCAGATTTACCGTTCATACCCACAACATCAGCAGCCATTACTTTACCTGCAATAACGTGGTAGGTCAGAATTGCTGTTAATTTTGGAATATCTGCTAGTAAATCTTTTACAGTGCCTGCTGGTAACTTTGCAAATGCTTCATCTGTTGGTGCAAAAACTGTAAATGGCCCTGCGCTTTTTAGTGTATCTACTAAACCAGCTGCTGTAACAGCGGCTGCTAGAGTGTTAAATGTACCTGCCGCAACTGCGGTATCAATAATGTCGTGCATTTCTAATCCAATCGAGGAAAAATGAAGTAAAAAAAGGATATTTTTTACAATTAAAACTTTTCATAGCTTAAATAATTTATTTATCATTTAGCTACTCAATTGAGACTATTCAGAATATTTAAGTTCAAGCTGCGACAATTTTAATTTACCTCTCAATCAATGACTAATTACTAAGTAGCGTTGTTGCAAATCTTGCAGATTCAATTCTTCTAAAATTGCCAGCATCCTTTCCTGCGCATTTTTGCGCGGCTGGCCTGTGTATTTGGCGATGATTAACTCGTTTTTCATGCTGTGTTCCCAGCCTACTAACTCTGTCACCGTGACACTATAACCAGCGGCTTCTAATTGCAAGCAGCGCAGCACATTGGTAATTTGGCTGCCAAATTCACGGGTATGAATGGGGTGTCGCCAAATTTCACTGAGCGGCGTTTTGCTAAAACTTTCATTTTTTTTAAGGCGCAATTTCTCGGCCACTTCGGCTTGGCAACAAGGCACCAACACCATGCATTTGGCCTTTTTTGCTAGGCCAAATCGAATTGCATCGTCAGTGGCGGTGTTGCATGCGTGAAGCGCGGTGACAATGTCAATTTGTGGTGGAATTTCATTGCATGTTATTGAATCCGCTGCGTTTAAAGCCAAAAATTGCATGCGATTAAACCCGCAATCTTGTGCCAAAGCCGTTGATTTTTCTACCAAATCAGTTCTATTTTCAATTCCAATCACCTGCCCTGCCGATAGTTGCTTTAACAGCGCGTCGTAAAGCATAAAACCCAGATAAGACTTGCCTGCACCAATATCAACAATGATTGGATTTTGCAAATCAGCAATTAAAGGCGCAATAAAATTAACCAAATGATTCACTTGTTTTAACTTACGGCGGCTATCTTGGTTGAGCTTGCCGTCGTTAGTGAGTATGTGCAGCGCTTTCAGTAAAGCCACAGATTGGTTTGTTTTAACTTCATTATCGGATTTCATGCGAGTATTTTAAGGCAAAATGCTAAAATAGCCTTTAATTATATGGCTGTGAATGATTAGGAGAAGTGTTTTGGCAATTCAATGGTATCCGGGTCATATGACCCAAGCGCGCAAGAAGGCTGAAGAAACCATGGAATTTACCGACATGGTGATTGAGGTATTAGACGCGCGCGTGCCAGAAGCTAGCCACAATCCTGTGATTAATGACATGCGACTTTTTCGCCAGCGGCCAAACTTAAAAGTATTGAATAAAGCCGATTTGGCCGACCCAAAAGCCACCGAAGCATGGCTAAATTATTTTAATAGCCTGCCCAATACCAAAGCGGTTGCGCTTTCTTGCAAAAAAGCCGGTGATGCCAAAAAAATTATTGCCCATTGCCGCAAAATAACGCCGCACCGTGGCACGCATTTAAAGCCGCTACGCGCGTTAATTATGGGCATTCCTAACGTTGGTAAAAGTACCTTAATGAACGCGCTGTTAAATCGCCGCGTGGCTAAAGTAGGCGACGAACCTGCGGTAACCAAAAGCCAGCAGCGGTTTGAGATTGACGCCACTTTTAGCATCACCGATACGCCAGGTATGATGTGGCCAAAAATAGCATACGAATCAGATGGTTATATGTTGGCCGCCAGCCACGCCATTGGCCGTAACGCGGTGATTGACGAAGATGTGGCGACTTTTTTAGCCAATAATTTATTGCAAACTTATCCTGATTTAATTAATGCGCGCTACAAACTCAACACGATGAAACATGCAGGCGGCTTTTTAGATGCGCTAACAATGGATGGCGTGGATTTGTTAGAAGCCATCGCCAAACGCCGCAGTTATAAGCGCCATGATGGATTATGGGATATGGAAAAAACCGCAGTAGCTTTTTTAACTGACTACAGAAGCGGCGCTATTGGGCGTGTGAGTTTAGAAACGCCGCAAAGCAGGGCAATCATGTTGGAAGCTCTTAACGCCTCTACTTTGGTTTTGGCGGATGACGCAAACACAGTTTCACCTTTAATTTCGACTCATTCAATGCCTACACAAACCTGAATCCAACACCTATTTCCGTTATTAAATGTTCTGGTTGAGTCGGATCATTTTCAAGCTTTCGCCTTAAATGACTCATATAAATTCTTAGGTAATGCTCATTTTCTACATAAGATGGCCCCCAAACTTCTTTTAATAGCTGCTTTTGCGTCACCACTCGCTCTGCGTTTTTAACCAATTCGGCAAAAAGTCTAAACTCAATAGGGGTAAGGTGCACGGCTTGCCCCGCTTTCAAAACCAGTCTTTTTGATAGATTTACCTTAATATCCCCAAAATCATGAACGCCTTCGTTACCTGTGGCATTCAGCATTGTTCGACGGCGCAATTGCGCTCGGGCGCGGGCGAGAAGCTCTGGCGTGCCAAAAGGCTTTGATAAAAAATCATCCGCGCCGGCATCAAGGGCAGCCACTTTTTCAGATTCTTGAGTCCTAGCGGAAAGCACAATAATTGGAATATTGCTCCAATTTCTCACGTCGCGAATCACTTCTAAGCCATCAATATCGGGCAATCCTAAATCTAAAATAACAATATCTGGTTTTCTAGTGCCAATTTCAATCAGACCTTGTTTGCCAGTTGGCGCACTAAAGACTTGAAAGTTTTCATTCTCAAGCGCGGCTGTAACAAAACGGCGAATTTGCTGTTCATCTTCAATAAGTACAATACTGGCCAAATAATTTGACATGGCTAACTTACACTCTCATCTGCAGGGAGCTTGGGCGGCGTTCCTAAGGGTAAGGAAAATGTGAAAATAGCGCCAGTTGCGCTAGAGTTTGAAGCTGATTTGTTACTAGCCCAGATTTTGCCGCCATGCGCTTCAATAATCGCCTTGCAAATCGACAAGCCTAACCCCACACCCGCTTTGGCAGATTCTTTCTCGCCGCGGGTAAATTTTTCAAACAGTTGATTTTCTAAATTCGCGGGAAGTCCAGCACCTTCATCTGCAACAGAAACCAGCATATTTTGTTGGTCAATTCTGGCGTTAATGGAAATTTTACTGCCTTCTGGCGCATATTTGGCGGCGTTATCTAATAAATTACAGAATACACGATCGATCAATACCGCATCAAATTCAATCAAAGGCCAATCACCAGTTGCGGTATTGGCTAAATCAACCACAATAAGATGCTTGATTAAGGGCTGTTTCATGGTGCGTAAGGCCGTTCCTACAACTTCTTCTAACATTTGCCATTGTTTATTTAACTTTACCTTGCCTGACTGCAATCTTGCCATATCAAGCAAATTAACCACATGGTTTTTCATGCGTATAGATTGCTCGAACAGTATCTCGACATATTCGCGGCGTTTTTCATCATTTTGTCGGCTATTTTTACCGGTTTGCTCACTTGTCTTTAATTCAACGCCTAACTGCTGCTTAAGCAAATCTGCAGTCGCAACAAGGTTGTGAGTGGTGTATTTAAATCATGCGATATTGCACTTAATAATGAGTTTCTTAGGCGCTCGGACTCCATAAAAACCAAAGCATCTTGGGCAACATCCACATAATGCACACGCTCTATGGCAATAGCAACTTGAGAGGCTAGCGTATCTAATAACTGCCGCTGTTCTGGCAAAAATATACTGCGTTTAGTATTGCCAATGGCGCTATTGGGCACAATAGCCAATACGCCGCGCGTGCGCATAGGGGCTTGCAATGGAATATACAAAACTGGCGCAGATGGTAATGTATTGGTGCCAAAACCAGCTTGTTGTTGATGGTCATATACCCATTGAGCGATTGCTAAATCCAAGTCTATAGTTAGTGTTTGATCATCTGCAAGATTTAAAATTGGCTGCATTATTTTCTCTTGGCTATTAGGCAATAATATGGCGATTTTTGATTGAAAAATGCCAGTTAAATGATGCGCACTTATTTCAATAATATGCGCAGAAGTGAGTGCAGAAGCTAATGATTTACCTAAATCATACATCGCTCTACTTCGCTTTTCGCGGTGCATGGCAACAGCTGCCTGAAAGCGCAAATTTGATGTTAAATTGCTAATTAGAAAAGCGACAAAAAACATGACAGCGAACGTCACTAAATACTGCGTATCTGATACGTTAAACGAAAATCTTGGCGGCACGAAAAAGAAATCAAAACATGCCACGCTAATTATCGATGAAAAAATACCAGGCCCTTTGCCATACTTGGAAGATATTAAAACAACGCCGAGTAAAAATAACATCACCACGTTGGCTGATTCAAAATAAGGTAATACTACATCTGCAATACCCGAGGTTACTGCACAGGCAGCGGCGGCCATATAATAACCTTTTAGAACTGGCGCATCATTGTCAGGGTCCGCTTGATAGCTGCTAGTCACATTGCTAGCAGAATCAACCAGTTGAGTGGATTTTTCGGCCAATACTTTTTCTCGCGATACCACGTGAATATCTATATCGGTGGCCAAGCTTGTGAGCTTGTCTATCACGCTAGGCCAAATTAAACGCTCGATTGCAGAGCGCGTAGATTTACCCACCACCAGCTTTGAAACATTGCGACTACGCGCATAATCGACTAACACACTGGCAACCTCTGTGCCACTTAAGGTTGTGGTTTCAGCCCCCAACGTTGCTGCAAGGCTCAGCGTTTTTAAAACGCCTTCTCGCGCCGCGGCTGAAAGACGTTGCAATTTAGGCGTTTCTACATAAACCGCCAACCAATCTGACTTTAAACTATTGGCAAGCCTAGCAGCCACCCTCACTAATCGCCCAGCTTCTGCCCCAGTGCCAACGCAGACCAACAGCCTATCTTTGGCTTGCCAAACTTGCTGAATAGACAGATTGCTGCGATATTCGCGCATTTGCGAATCAACGCGATCTGCAGTGCGCCTAAGTGCCATTTCACGCAATGCAATTAAATTACCTTTGCGGAAAAAGCTTTTACCCGCCTGTTCGGCTTGCTGGGCTTGATACACTTTGCCTTCTTGTAAACGCTGCAACAGCTCTTCAACAGGCAAATCGACCAACGTCACTTCATCGGCCAAATCAAACACGTTGTCTAGAATCGTTTCTGTAACGCGGATGCCAGTAATTTGGCCAACGATGTCATTGAGGCTTTCCAAATGCTGCACATTGAGCGTGGAATACACATCAATACCTGCAGACAGCAGCTCTTCTACGTCTTGCCAGCGCTTTGGGTGGCGCGAGCCTTCAACGTTAGAATGGGCAAGTTCGTCCATTAGTATTAATGCTGGTTTGCGTGCTAGGGCGGCATCTAAATCAAACTCGGTGAGATCTCGCCCACGATAAGATACCGTCTTAAGTGGCAATGTTGTCAAACCCACCAATTGCGCCGCAGTACCTTGACGACCATGCGTTTCAACTATGCCGACAATTACATCAACATTTTCTAGTTGCAGATTACGTGCAGCGTTAAGCATGGCAAATGTTTTTCCAACGCCAGCGCAGGCGCCAAAAAAAATTTTCAAACGGCCACGTTTGTGCTTTTCAGCTTCTTTATTTATTTTCTCTAGCAGCTGGTCTGGGTCGGGGCGGGTATCAACCATTGATTAATTTAACCGTATAAAAATTTACTGTAAATTGATTCTACATAATAAACTTAATCTATCATCATTCCCGCGAAAGCGGAAATCCACGTTGACATTAAACCGTTCTAAAATGGATTATCACTTTCGCGAGGATGACAAATGATGTTTGATAAGTCAATGTCGATGCCTCAATAGTCTATTTAACTAGTTTGTCCAATGCAATATTCAGCGTCACAACATTTACTCGCGGTTCACCTAAAATGCCCCACTGGCGATTTTTTGTATTTGCAGTAATTGCGGCTTGTACAGTCTCTGCGCTTAAACCTCTTGCCTTCGCCACTCTGTTTGCTTGATACAACGCTGCGGCTGGGCTTATTTCAGGGTCAAGACCACTGGCAGACGTTGTTACTAAATCAACTGGCACTGGCAATGTGTTCTCTGCATCTGCACTTTTTAATGCCGCAACCCTAACTTTTACCGCATCGGCCAGCGCTGGGTTTAACGGCCCAAGATTAGAATCTGACGACGCAGCCGCGTTATTGGGATATGGCCCAGTGGCTGATGGGCGACCCCAAAAATATTTGGGCGCAGTAAAGTTTTGACCAATTAAACTAGAGCCAATCACCTTGTCATCTTTTGTAATCAACGAACCATTGGCTTGCGCGGGCAACAACCATTGCCCAGCGCCTGTTATGATTAATGGATAAACAATACCAGTAATTACACTCAGTATTACAAATAACACGATTGCAGGTCGTAGGGATTTAAATACAAAACTTTTAAGACTATTTTCCATCATAATTCCTTTACTAATTTTTATTAAGTATTTAGGCGAAACCAACTGAGGTTAATACTAAATCAATCAGCTTGATACCAATAAAAGGCACAATCAGCCCGCCAAGCCCATAAATTAATAGGTTCCTGCGTAACAATTGCTGCGCACCCACGGCTTTGTAAGGCACGCCTTTTAAAGCCAGCGGTATTAAAAAAATGATAATAAGCGCATTGAATATCACGGCCGAAAGAATCGCCGAATTTGGGCTGCCAAGATGCATGATATTTAATGCATTGAGCTGAGGATATGTGCTGGCAAAAGCCGCAGGAATAATCGCAAAATATTTGGCTACATCATTCGCAATACTGAATGTGGTTAGCGATCCACGCGTCATCAGCATTTGTTTACCAATTTCTACAATTTCAATCAGCTTAGTCGGGTTAGAATCTAAATCCACCATATTGCCTGCTTCTTTTGCCGCTTGGGTCCCCGTATTCATGGCAACTGCAACGTCTGCTTGCGCCAATGCTGGCGCGTCATTCGTACCGTCACCCGTCATGGCGACTAATTTGCCTTCGGCTTGATGGTCGCGAATCAACTTTAATTTAGCTTCTGGGGTCGCTTCAGCTAAAAAGTCATCTACGCCTGCTTCTGCGGCAATTGCAGCTGCGGTTAAGCGGTTATCACCCGTAATCATAATGGTGCTAATGCCCATGCGGCGTAACTCAGCAAAGCGCTCTTTAATACCGCCTTTTACAGTATCTTTAAGCTCTACCACACCCAATATTACGCTGCCATCTGATACCACTAATGGTGTGCTGCCACGGCGCGCAACATCATCCACTTTTAGCATTAACTCAGCTGAAAATACACCACCTAAGCCTTCCACATGTGCCTTAATAGCGCTGGCAGCCCCTTTACGAACTTGACGCGCTGCTTCATTCCCCATTTTTAAATCTACACCGCTCATCCTAGTTTGTGCAGTAAATGCAATGAAAGTCGCATTTAGCGAGGCAATATCACGCTCGCGAATATTAAAGCGATTTTTTGCCAAAATCACAATGCTGCGACCTTCTGGCGTTTCGTCTGTGAGTGACGCCAGTTGTGCTGCGTCTGCCAATGCTTGCTCTGTCACACCAGCCGCTGCTATAAAAGCTGAGGCTTGGCGGTTGCCCAAGGTAATCGTCCCAGTTTTATCTAACAACAAAACGTTAACATCGCCCGCTGCTTCTACTGCACGACCAGAAGTAGCAATGACATTGGCTTGCATCATACGGCTCATTCCCGCGACGCCTATCGCAGAAAGTAAGCCAGCAATGGTGGTGGGGATTAAACAAACAAGTAATGAAACCAAGACTGTGATGCTGGGCGCTGACCCTGCGCCCGCCGCATTTACACCAAATAATGAAAACGGTAGTAGCGTTACTGTTACCAATAAAAACACAATAGTCAGTGCAACCAACAAAATAGTCAGCGCAATTTCATTGGGTGTTTTTTGACGTTTTGCGCCCTCTACCATCGAAATCATACGGTCTAAAAATGCTTCACCAGGGTTGACTGTTACGCGCACTACTATCCAATCAGACAATACCTGTGTACCGCCTGTCACCGCACTAAAATCGCCACCCGATTCGCGGATAACAGGCGCAGATTCACCTGTAATTGCCGCTTCATTGACGGAAGCGATACCATCAATCACTTCACCATCAGCAGGAATCATATCGCCGGCTTCAATGAGTAAAATATCGCCTTTGCGCAAACTATTGCTATCAGTCAGACCAATTGCAGAATCCCGAGATTCATTGGCTAGCTTTTTGGCAACCACGTTTTTTTTAGAATCCCGTAGTGAGGCCGCTTGCGCTTTACTACGACCTTCTGCCAAGGCTTCTGCAAAATTGGCAAATAACACGGTAAACCAAAGCCATAATGTCACCAGTGCAATAAAACCAGTTGGTGCGTCTGCTTTGCCAAATAAAGCTTGTAGTAATATTAGCGTTGTTAAAATACAGCCTAAATACACTACAAACATCACCGGATTGCGCCACTGAATTTGAGGCGTTAGTTTTTTAAATGAATCCACGATGGCTGGTTTTACTAATACTGGATCAAACATTGTGTTTAAACTTGAAGCTTTCGTACTTGCACTAGAACTTGACATAATTTTTCCTAATATTCTGTAATTAAATAATTGGTCTATTTAATAACCGTCATGAGCAATTGCTCTACCACAGGGCCAAGCGCTAGTGCTGGAACGTAGGTGAGCGCACCTACCAAAACCACAGCACCAATTAGCAAGGTGACAAATAAAGGCCCATGCGTAGGCAGAGTACCCAAACTGACTGGAATGCGTTTTTTAGCTGCCATAGAGCCTGCAATCGCCAACACAGGCAAGATAATGCCGAAACGACCTAAGAACATGGCAATTGCGAGCAATGTGTTATAGAACGGCGTATTGGCTGAAAGGCCAGCAAACGCACTACCGTTATTATTAGCCGCAGATGACAGCGCATATAAAATCTCACTAAAACCATGCGCGCCAGGGTTGGCAATGCCAGCGGTGCCAGAAGTTACGCTGACCGCTACAGCGGTGCCAATTAACACCAACAATGGCGTGACTAAAATAATAATCGCGGTCATTTTCATGTCGAATATTTCGATTTTCTTACCTAAATATTCAGGTGTGCGGCCTATCATTAAGCCCGCGATAAATACCGCCAATACGGCATAAATCAGCATGGTATAAAGCCCAGAACCTACGCCGCCAAAAACCACTTCACCCAATTGAATTAACCATAGTGGCACTAGGCCTCCCATCGGCGTAAACGAATCGTGCATGGCATTGACCGCCCCGCATGAAGCTGCCGTGGTGACGGTCGCAAATAAGGCTGACGAAACAATACCAAAGCGCGTTTCTTTGCCTTCCATATTACCGCCAGACTGCAATGCCGTAACGGTTTGATTCGCACCGCTGGCCGTCAATATTGGGTTACCCGCCTGCTCTGCCCAAAGCGCAACACTTAACAGGCACACAAAAATAATCGCCATCGCAGAAAAAACCGCCCAGCCTTGTCTTCTATCGCCCACCATTAAGCCGAAGGTAAAGCAAAGTCCGGCGGGAATTAAGAATATCGCGACCATCTGTAAAAAATTAGAAAGCGGCGTTGGATTTTCAAAAGGATGTGCAGAGTTAGCGTTAAAAAACCCGCCGCCATTGGTACCAATCATTTTAATCGCCTCTTGCGAAGCCACAGGACCCATTGCCAGTATTTGGGTCGCAATGGTTTGTGGCGCTGGTTTGCCTGTGGCATCTGGCTCTGAGTATTCAGTGGTTTGTAGGGTAGTAACTTCTTTATAAGCATCAAAGTTTTGAATTACGCCTTGACCCATTAACACAATCGCGAAGATGAATGATAACGGCAATAAAATATACAAAGTAGATCGAGTTATATCGACCCAAAAGTTACCGATGGTTTTTGAGGTGTGTCGCGCGAAACCACGAATTAATGCAATCACTACTGCCAAGCCTGTGGCCGCTGATAGGAAGTTTTGTACAGTGAGTGCCAACATCTGCGTGAGGTAACTCATGGTAGATTCACCAGCGTAACCTTGCCAGTTAGTATTCGTGACAAAACTAATAGCCGTATTGAAGGATGAATCTTGGCTGACAGCAGGAAAGTGCTGTGGGTTTAATGGCAACCAAACTTGCCAGCGTTGTAACACATACACAGCAATCATGCCGATGATATTAAATAGCATTAGCGCAACTGCGTAGTGTTTCCAATTCATCTCTTGTTCAGGCTTTGTCCCCAACGGACGATAAATGAATCGCTCTAACGGGCCACCAAGTTTATTGGCGATAGCTGATTCGCCGTGCATTACCTTGTAAATCCAAATGCCCATTGGCTTGGTCATGACAAACAAAACGACTAAATACAAGCCTACTTGTACCATTGCATTTGAAAACATGGGTGTATTAGATAACATTAAAAATTCTCCGGTTTAACTAACACGTAGAATAAATAAATCAATATAAATAGCGCTAATAAGCCGCTAATCCAAAATATGATGTTCATTTTTTTACCGCCCAAGTCTTAACAACATTTGAAACAATCGAAGGTTAATAATAGGCTTAGCGGAATAAAAAAGTCGTAAGATGTATTCGGTATGGTGTAAATAAGTTGTAAAAATTGATTTAATTTAAACAAAATTATTTTAACTCAGCAGTTGGGTTTGAATAAAAGTTGCCAAATTAGTAGTCAGTTGCTTAGCGGATGAATTGCTTAACTAGCCGTGTGTTTCGGCAGTGAGATGTTTGGCTAGGTAACTTTTATAGAGTTAACTTTTTTGAAGGTGCGGATTAGCACTGGCTTACAGACTGTAGGCCAGCATTTTGTTAACAAGATTTGATATTCCAAAAGCTTAAATGCAGCCTAAAAGGTGCAATACAATAGCAAACGTTACAGCAGAGAAGTGTTTCAATATCAATGACATTGACCCATGGCAATTTGCGCTTGCGTGCATTGCTTTTCACTACCATTGGCTACGCTATCTTTAAAACCTTGCCAAGTTGATTTGTCTTTTGATTTTGCATCCTTGCTCTTATCGGCCGTGTTAGTTGCGGAATTCGTAACAGGCTTATTAACAGCAGTTGCGGGATGGGAGTTATCTGTCGGCACTTTTTTGGGTAACACAAATTCTGGCGGCATATCTGCTGGCGCTTCTTTGCTGGCTTTTTTCTTGGCTGGTTTCAATTTAGCCTGAAATTTTGCCTGAGATTTATCCTGTTCTGCAGTTTGGTCTTTGACTAGCTGCACAGTGCCGGTATCGCGCGTTTTTTCCATCGTCTCGTTTGGCATCAAACTATCCACTTTACTGCTGACCGACGCGCTTAAATTGACGCTAGGCTTAAGTTTTGGGCTAGCTAAAGGCGTTAAAACTTCCATTGGTTTGGTTTGTTCTACCGCATTAACCAATGTTATTGCAGGTGATTTTGGCGCTGCGTTTAATTTAATCAAGCCTAAAAAAACTGCCATTACAGGGATGGCAAGGGCTGCGTATGCCCAATTAAACGTTTTGGCAGATGTGCCTGTGGCTTGCTCGGCGCTGGTTGGCACGGCAGATCGGCCATTAGAAAGCAATACGTCTTTTTGTAAACGTACCGAATATACTTCATGCTCGCGCACATGTTTGTCTTGCTTAATACCAGAATAATCAAATAGTTGTGCAATCTCTTGCGATAAGCGTGAGGTGATTTCAAAATACGAGCGTGACACCAAAATTTGATTGGGCTCTGCAAAACTCATAATACGCTGCGCCACATTAATGCCATCGCCAATAATATTGACTTGGCTGTTAATATCATTCATCACGCGCACGGTACCCAAATTAATGCCAAAGCGCACAAATAACGGTTTTTTATTACCAACATTGTTTTTAATAATTTCATCGCGAATCGCCAGCGCTATAAATAGCGCATCTTCAGGCGAGCCAGAACATGCAATTGCCGCGCCATCACCCGCATCCACAATAATGCGGTCATTTTGCGCAATATCTTTTAGGGCATAACTGACTAAATTATTAAATTGGTTTTTTGCTTCAATTTGTTCGGCATCAGACTTTTTTGAATAATCAATCATATCCAAAAACACAATGCTGCAAATAAAGGTTTTGTTGATTCTATCGTTCATGGTTTATTTTCAAAATCCACTTTTAAAATTCACTTTTAAACTTCACTTTTAAACTAAGTTGTCATTTTTATAACATGAATGACTACTTTAAGGCCAAGTCAAATTCGCTTATGTCAGTCAATCAATGGCCATACAACCAATACAGGCTTGGGGCGGTTAATCATTCCAACCACATTGGCTGGTTATCCTATTATTAAGCTTAACGATTGATAAGCAATCAACATGCCAATAACAAGCAAAATATAGTGATTGCTAAAAATGGGTAAAACCAATCATCAAGCGCAGCCGCTAATCGAGTTAAGCCAACACTTTAGTATCGCGGGTAATTTGGGTATACCCCACCACTTGGTTTCTGCCGCTATTTTTTGCGCTATACAGTGCGCCATCTGCGGCAGCTACCAGGCCTTTAAAATCATAACCAGCGCGCACCGAATCGGCAACGCCAATGCTGATGGTTGTTTTAATTTCTCCGCGCGCCAGCTCAGGCTCAGATTTAAGTGGGCTTGCCTCAATAGCAGTGCGAATGCGCTCCGCCAGCCCTATGGCAGCACTTTCGGTGGTGTTAGGCAAAAAAGCGCAAAATTCCTCGCCTCCATAGCGGCCAAATACATCACTTGCGCGCAAAATGCCTGCAATTACTTTTGCAATGTGCCTTAATACATCGTCACCTGTTAAATGCCCATATTTGTCATTTACTTTTTTAAAATGATCAATATCAATCAAAATAACGGTCATGCTTAAATTAATGCGCTTACACATATCTTGCATTTTTGCAGCGGCATCTTCTAATCCGCGCCGATTTAAAATATTGGTAAGCCCATCAATAGTGGCAATTGATTCTAAATTTTGATTCAGTTTATAGCTTAATATCAACACAAAAAGGCTGGATATAAAAAATTGCGCCACCGCGCCCAACATAAAGGTATAGGCATTAATCGGCCATTTGGCAAACGATTCAAAACCCTCGCCGCCCGCGCGCAAAGCATAGACAAAGCGGCTTAACATCAATAGAGCCATTAACAAATACAGGCTGGAGACTATCCAAAATAAATTGCCCACTAAACCATCATCGCGCGAAAATGTTAAGCGCGCGCTGTAAAGATAAATCACTGAGAAAATAAGCGTGCTTAACACAATCGCCAACTGCATATTGTGATGGACGAGCATAAAATAGAGGTCAATTATTGCCAGTAAAATGAATACAATGATGGGAATTCGATGGTCTGGATTTTTGCCGTTGAAGGCTTGTATGCCATTGATGTATAGGCATAAACCCGCACCAATAAGCGCCATGCCAGGCAAAAAAATAAGCTTAGGCGCGTCTAACTGCATCAAAACCAACACCATGCCAAGGCCAATCACCAAATTGCCCACCGCCCAATAGCCGGGGCCGTTTACACCTTTATGATGCGAACGCGTAATTGCCAACAACATGGACAACATGAAGGTGAGCAACATTGACATGAAAATAATGGTTTTTAAGTCAAACTTGGGCACTGTTTTTTAAACCTCCAGTAAAACCTGTAGCTAAACCTTGAATTGCAGCGTTAAGAAAGCCATTTATTGTTAACTTGCGCGCAAAAAGATGTTGATAACGATTAGCGCATCCCTTATCCCACGCGTAAAATTGATTAAAGCAGTTACAATACCGCTCTTATTTTGTTTGGTTTTTTACACTGTCGGCATCAGTATATCTCGCCTCACTCATTTTTAGTATTGGCTTTGCAATAAATTCATGTTAAATCAATTAAATAGCCCGCAGCGCGAGGCGGTTAAATATTTGGACGGCCCTTTATTGGTGTTAGCTGGCGCTGGCAGCGGCAAAACACGGGTGATTACCGAAAAAATTGGCTATTTAATCAACCAAGCGGGCTACAACCCAAAAGAAATCGCCGCTATTACCTTTACTAACAAAGCATCACGCGAGATGCAAGAGCGTGTAGGCAAGCTAATGCTGGGTAAAAATACCAAAGGCTTGACGATTGCCACCTTCCATTCGCTTGGCCTGCAAATGTTGCGACAAGAGGCGGCTTTATTGGGCTACAAGCCGCAGTTTTCCATTTTAGATTCATCTGATAGTTTTAAAATTCTCAGCGATGTATTAGCTACGACAGACAAAAAATTGCTTAAAACTACACAATGGCAAATTAGCGCTTGGAAAAACGCCTTTATTAATCCCGATCAAGCCAAAGCGACTGCTGATGAGGATTTAACGCACGCGGCTGCCAAGGTGTATCAAATTTATCAGCAAACTTTAAAAGCTTATCAAGCCGTTGATTTTGATGACTTAATTAAATTACCCGTTGAGCTTTTTGAGCAACATGAGACAGCGCTTAACAAATGGCAGGGCAAGCTGCAATATTTACTGGTGGACGAATATCAAGACACCAACGCCTGCCAATATAAGCTAGTCAAAATGCTCACTGGCGTGCGCGGTCAATTTACCGCGGTGGGCGATGACGACCAAGCGATTTATGGCTGGCGCGGCGCCGATGTAGAAAATTTGCGCCAATTGACTACCGATTTTAGCCGTTTAAAAGTGATTAAATTAGAGCAAAACTATCGTTCTACGGTGCGCATTTTACGCGCCGCCAACGCGGTCATTGCGAACAACCCTAAACTTTTTGATAAAAAATTGTGGAGCGATTTAGGTACAGGCGACATGATTCAAGTTTCTGCGCAGCAGAGTGACCTCGCCGAGGCCGAAAGCGTTGTGATGAAGCTGCAAGCGCATAAATTTGAGCATCGTACGCATTATAAAGACTACGCCATTTTGTATCGCGGTAACCATCAAGCGCGTTTGTTAGAAGAAAAACTGCGCGATCAAAAAATCCCTTATACCATTTCGGGCGGGCAATCATTTTTTGATAAAGCCGAGATTAAAGATTTAGTCAGTTATTTGCGGCTAGTCGCGAATGAGGATGATGACCCAGCGTTTATTCGCGCCGCTACCACGCCCAAAAAAGGCATTGGCAACACTACGTTAGAGCGCCTTGGCGAATATGCTAGCTTGCACAAAAAATCACTGTTTGCCGCCGCTTATGAAGGCGCATTTCAACGTGAACTTGGCCAAAAACAGTGTGATGATTTGCTCACCTTTTGCAATTACATCAGCAACTTGCAAGTGCGCGCGGTAAAAGACCCAGCAGGCGAAGTGTTAAATGATTTATTAATCGCTATTCAATACGAAGCTTTTTTATACGACCATGAAGAGCCGCGCGCGGCCGAAAGAAAATGGAAAAACGTACTGGATTTTATTGGCTGGTTGACCAAAAAAGGCGATTCAAGCACCGATTTTGGCCATGAAACCGAAGGCAAAAATTTGCTCGAACTCACACAAATGGTGTCATTAATGAGTATGCTAGAAGGCCGCGACGACGGCGAACCAAACGCAGTAAAGCTATCAACATTACACGCCGCCAAAGGTTTGGAGTTTGGCCACGTGTTTTTAATTGGTGTGGAAGAAGGCATTTTGCCGCATAGCAGCAGCCTAGAAGTGGGCAGTGAAGCGCAAATTGAAGAAGAACGCCGCTTAATGTATGTAGGCATTACCCGCGCGCAAAAAAGCTTAACGATTAGCTGGTGCAAAAAACGTAAACGCGCTGGCGAAGTACAAATGTGCGAACCTAGCCGCTTTATTGCCGAGCTGCCAAGTGCTGATTTAAAACACTTTGGCAACCCATTTAACGACCCCGAAGTGAGTAAAGATTTTGGTAAAAGTAAAATGGCTAACATTCGTGCCATGCTTAACAATAGCATTTGAGCATTTATTCAAAGTATATTATAAAATAAATGCTCGTTTAAGCTGAATCAATACTGACCGAATAATCACGACGCACATAATTACAGGGCCTGATTCATTTCTGGCCTAGGCGTCTGCCATAACTCACCGCATAGGCGGCTGGGCGTGCTAATAATATTGGGTCTTCAGAAGCTTCTATGCCATCAACCAAAACAAGCGGATTGAACATGGTCGTTTTTTCAAACTTCGCACCATCAGCGTCCACATTTTTAAGTGTGAGTGTACCCAATTCAATTTGTTTTCTGGTTTCTGGCCATACTACACTTGGGTCATTCACTACATCACCTTTATCAGCTACTTGGACTGATATGTTGAATTTGGTTGGGGCTTTGCTCAAGCGCACTGGCAGTTCGTCCATCAAATAGTTTGGCGTTGCTTTAGCCGCTTCTTCTTTCGTTAAAAATTCTGCACCATTGATTGGGGTAATGCGGTAACGGCCATATTGCGTTTCACCTTTTGCATTGGTAAATTTAAAGGCGTTTACACCATAAAAGGCTTCTGTCGCAAAACTAACGGGTGCTGGCTTCGGCATTTGTACAAAAGCAAGTGCAGCTGGATGTGTGCCTAAAAATTGATCAACTGGCGTTGGTTTTGCTGCATCAGGGCCACTCGCTGCAATTGCGTTGAGTAAGCCTAAAAAGTCTTCAGGCTTGGCGGCAGGGAAGCCATTGGTAGAAATACTCACAATATCGGTATAGGCAGCTTCTGGTAGCTGAAAACGAATGGCTATGCCTTTGGGAAAGGCGTTCCCATCTGCATCTGGGATGGTTGGTACACCTGTCGCATCTGAAAAACGCACAATTACTGGGCTAGGTTTTGCTTGTAGATGCACAGCTTTGCTAAGGCTAGCAGCTGATTTTGCTGGCATAAACTCCCCTTGCACGACAATGCCTTTTGCGTGATTGGCACGATAATCTTTGTGCGGCCCACCTGATAGTTTTGTGAGCGTATTCACAATTTGCTCGACTACAGGTTTCTCAACTTCAGGCTTACTGCTTATAGCAACATCTAATGCATAAGCGCTAGAGATAGTTAAAACTAGCGTAGTAAGCGCTAGACTTTTAATTAATGCATGTTTTGTTTTCATCATACTTTCCTTTTAAAAAACCGTGAATAAATTGAATATAAAGTGTTTTCGTTAGAGTTTTGTCACATTTTTTATTAAGTTAGCTCTCAGCAAAATGAGTTGATTGTTTAACGCTAGTAGCTCCGTTGGCGCACAGCCTGTGTTACAAGCAACCTGTGTTTGCACATCAATCGCCTGCACTTGTAATACCCAGCCCTGCTCTGTAAGCGTAATCAAAACTTTGCGCTCATCATCTATAGCGCGTTGGCGCTGAATGAATCCCAACTTTTCTAAACGCTTAAGCAACGGCGTTAGCGTGCCTGAGTTAGAAAACAGCTTTTCACCAATGCTATTGACGGTGATGCCATCCTTCTCCCACAACACCAATAACACTAAATACTGCGGATATGTCAGCCTTAGCTTGGATAGCAAAGGTTTATATAACTTGGTCATACTCAATGATGTAGAGTAAAGCGCAAAGCATAGCTGTAAATCTACACTTAAGATTTGCGGCGAGAACTTGGCTGGCGAAGCAATATTACTCGCTGTCGTTTTATTGAGTGTCGTTTTATTTTCCATATACAAATCATACAACACAATTAAATTGTGTGCAATATAATTGTGTTGTATAAATGTAGGCACTTTACAAGATTGAATTTATCACCGTTGACTCAGCAATGTATAATGTAAGGGTTTAGAAACAGCTCAAGCATCTCTTTTACGCATCACTCATTTCATCAAGTAACTCTGAATCGTCACAGACAGATTTGCGCACCTTAAAGAAGATAACAGAATCATGCCCTTCATCACCCTAGATAACGCTTCCTTAGCTTTTGGCCATCACGCCTTACTTGATCATGCTGCTTTTCAATTAGATGCTGGTGAGCGCGTCGGCTTAATTGGCCGCAATGGCGCAGGCAAATCCAGCTTGCTTAAAGCCATAGCTGGCACTATTAAGTTAGATGACGGCGTTGTTTGGCGTGCCAGTAACGCGCGCATTGTCTATGTGCCGCAAGAGCCTGAGCTAGATACCACCCATACCGTATTTGAGGCTGTTGCCGAAGGTTTGGGCAACTTGCAGCAAATTATTATTGATTATCACCAAGTGACGCACGACGTGGGCATGCCTGACGCCGATATTGAGCATTTGATGGAAAAAATGCAACATTTGCAGCACGAGTTAGATGTGCAAAATGGCTGGGCTGCGCAATCGCGTGTAGAAACGGTATTAACGCGCTTAAATTTAGAAGCAGATGCCTTGGTTTCCACATTATCGGGCGGCTGGCGCAAGCGTGTTGCGCTGGGTCGTGCGCTGGTGGCGCAGCCTGAAGTATTGTTGCTAGACGAGCCAACCAACCATTTGGATTTAGAAGCGATAGAATGGCTAGAAGATTTGCTGCTCAATTTTCAAGGCAGCGTATTATTTATTACCCATGACAGGCGCTTTTTAAACAGGCTAGCCACGCGCATTACCGAGCTTGACCGCGGCATTCTCACTGACTTTGTTGGCAACTTTGCCGATTATCAAATTAAAAAAGAAGAACTAGTTGCCGTAGAAGAAACCCATGCCGCCAAGTTTGACAAAGTGTTAGCGCAAGAAGAAGTATGGATTCGCCAAGGCATTAAAGCGCGCCGTACCCGCAATGAAGGTCGCGTGCGCAGGCTTGAGGCGCTGCGCTTAGAACGCGCCGCACGGCGCGAGCGCCAAGGCAATGTGAAACTGAATGTAGATGCAGGCGAGCGTAGCGGTAAACTGGTGGCAGAACTCGATAATGTCACAAAAGGCTATGGCGGCAGAACGCTGATAAACGGCTTTAGCACACGCATTTTACGCGGTGATAAAATCGGTTTGCTAGGCCCAAATGGTATTGGCAAAACTACGCTACTTAAGTTGATATTGGGCGATATTGAGGCAGACAGTGGAAGCGTTGAGCGCGGCACCAAAATCAACGTCGCCTATTTTGACCAAATGCGCGAGCAATTGGACGAAGAAGCGACACTGGCCGACACGATTAGCCCAGGCTCGGACTTTGTGGAAATTGGCAACGAACGCAAACACGTGATTAGCTATTTAGAAGACTTTTTGTTTCCGCCGCAACGCTCGCGCTCGCCTGTAAAAAGTTTGTCAGGCGGCGAGCGTAATCGCTTGCTTTTGGCCCGCTTATTTGCTCGCCCAGCCAATGTGTTAGTGCTGGATGAACCAACTAACGATTTAGATATTGACACGCTAGAACTGTTAGAAAGTTTGCTGCAAGAGTTTACTGGCACACTATTTTTGGTCAGCCATGACCGCGCGTTTTTAGAAAACACCGTCACGCAGGTAATAGCCTTTGAAGGCAATGGCGTGCTGACAGAATTTGGCGGCGGTTACGATGACTGGCAGCGTTTTACGCAGCAGCGGTTAACCGATTTGGCACAAGTCACAAAGGCCAATCCCAAGCCAGTTGCAGCAAAATCAGCTCCTAAACCAAGCTCAAAACTCAGCTTTAAAGAGCAAAAAGAGCTTGAAGAAATTCCCGCCAAAATTGAGCAGCTTGAAACAGAGCGTGCCAATATCAATCAACAACTTGCCGATGTTGAGATTTATAAATCGCAACCAGAAAAAGTAAAGAATTTGCAGAATAGATTAATTGAAATTGAAGGCCTGCTAGAAAGCCACCTCGCGCGCTGGGAAACGCTAGATACTAGCAACTAACTTGGCGCCCTCGACACGAATCGAACGTGTGACCCTCCCCTTAGGAGGGGGATGCTCTATCCACTGAGCTACGAGGGCGTTAACTGCCAACCTTAAAGGTAGCGCGTATTTTCTCATAGTTATGATTTAATATTGCCACTACGCGCAACTATTTAAGTCGCAGGCTTATCTTATTGATTATTAAACGAGATAATTATGAAAACACTATTTTACAGCGCCGTTTTAATGATTGCTTTAATGGGCTATCGCAGCGTAAGCATGGCGGCTACTACACCAAAAATTGGCGATAAAGCGCCTGACTTTAATTTGCCAAATGCCAAAGGTGATTTGGTGAGTTTGAATAGCTTTAAAAACAATTGGATTGTTTTGTATTTTTACCCCAAAGATGACACGCCAGGCTGCACCAAAGAGGCTTGTACATTTAGAGATGATTGGCAGAAACTAGATAAGCTAGGCGCAAAAGTGGTGGGCGTGAGTGTGGATGACGGCACCAGTCATGCCGAATTTGCCAAAAAATATAAGCTGCCGTTCCCATTACTCAGCGATAAAGACGGAGCAGTCGCCAATCAATATGGTGCGTTGAGCAATTTTGTTGTATTTAAAATCGCCAAGCGTTATACCTTTTTAATTAGCCCCGATGGCGTTTTACAAAAAACTTACTTAAGCGTAGATACATCGCGCCACTCGCAACAAATAATTGATGATTTAATGGCTATTTTGCAAACAAAACGTTAATTGAGGAGCGGCTTTATGTCTAAAATTGGATTTAATTGTAGATTTAAAATATTAACGCTTGCAACCACTATTTTGTTAACTGCATGTGCCTCGCATACACAATTGGCTAAAAAAGATTCTCAGCAATGGACAGAGTTAACTTGCAGCGGTTTTTTAACATGGAACGAGTGCAGGCAAGAAGCGCAAGCGATGTGTCCGCGCGGCTTTTACACGGCTGATCAACTAGAAAACTGGCTTATACAGCGCCGCGTGATAAGCGTGGCGTGCAAGGTTTAACATTTAAGGCTTAAGCTCTAGCTGTAACTTTTGACCATTAAGGCCGACAAAAAAACCGCGCTTAGTTGCTTTGCGCGGTTTTTTAAATTTAGTGCGACTATTATTTCAACAATTACTTGGCTACTTTAATAGGCACATATAACGTATTTTCGCCGCGTAACACTAGCACCGCAATGGTTTTACCAGCCACAACTGCGTTAATTTGCTTATTAAATAACTCTACACTTTGCGTTTCGCTATTATTAAGCCCTAATATGACATCGCCGCGGCGAATGCCAGCTTGCGCTGCAACACCAGCACTATCCATTACCAATAAGCCGTTTTTGCCGTTAAGCTTTTTCTTTTGCGCGGGTGTCAATTCTTTTAAAGTGAGCCCAATTTTATTGGCTTCTGCTTTGGGCGTTGGCTTAACAGTTGGCGCAGTATCATTTGCGTCATTTGGCATCTCGCCTACGCCAACGTTTAGCGTTTTTACTGCACCTTTACGCAAGACTTCTACTGGTACAATTTTGCCAGGTTTACTGGCAGCAACCGCGCGTGGTAAGTCGCCAGAGGTAATAATGGCTTTGTTGTCAAATTTAGTGATTACATCGCCCGCTAGCAACCCACCTTTTTCGGCTGGGCCATTTTTTTCTACACCAGCAATTAATGCGCCGTTATTATTCTTCATGCCAAACGATTCTGCCAACTCTTTTGTTAGCTCTTGAATAGCCACGCCAAGCCAGCCGCGCGTGATTTTTCCGCCCGCTTTTAATTGGTTAGAGATATCAATTGCAACATCAATTGGAATACTAAAAGACAAGCCCATAGAGCCGCCGCTACGGCTGTAAATCTGCGAGTTAATGCCAACCACTTCGCCGCGTAAGTTATACAACGGACCGCCCGAATTGCCAGGGTTAATCGCCACATCGGTTTGGATAAATGGTACAAAGTTTTCTTGTGGTAATGCGCGACCTTTTGCCGACACAATACCCGCTGTCATGGTGTTTTCTAAGCCAAAGGGTGAGCCAATGGCCGCAACCCACTCGCCCACTTTTAATGCTGCTGGGTCGCCAATATTGGCTTTTGGTAAATTGTTGGCCTCAATTTTAATTAAAGCAACATCGGTGCGTTTATCTACACCTATAATTTTGGCTTTAAATTCACGTTTATCGAACAGTTTTACCAGCACTTCATCTGCATCATTAACCACATGCGCATTGGTTAAAATATAGCCATCAGACCCGATAACAAAACCTGAACCGAGCGATTGCGATTTGTAATCTTGACCCTGACCGTCACCCTGGCCTGGTGAGCCAGGAAAACCGGGGATGCCAAAACGTTTAAAAAATTCTGGAATATCTTCATCATCTGGCATGCCAGGAAAAGGCATCACAGCTTGCCCGCCCCCATGCATGGTTTGTGTAACGCTAATATTCACCACTTCTTGGCCATGTTTTTCCGCCAACACGGTAAAATCAGGTAAATCATTGGCATATGCAGCTAGACTACTGCTTATAAGCGTGCAAGCTAAAAAAACATTTATTACCCAATTTTTTAACATCTACCGCTTCCTTAAACTGACATAAAAGTCATATAAAATAATTACTTAAGTAAAAATACTCACACAATAAAAAAACTAAGCTATCGACTTAAAATTAAAAAAATTAACTAAACGTAACAACAGAATCTTGTGTATTCACCAAGCGCAATATCACTGGCTGTTGCAAACTAAAATAGCGATTAGACATGATATGACCTTTAACCCACAACAAGCCAAGCGCCAAGCCAGCAACAGCACCCAGCATCGTTTTACCATCGCTATGCCAAAAATATCTTGCCAATAAAGCCCCAAAAAATAGCGTAGCAAGCGGCAACACATATAACAGCACTGCGCTTTTTAACATCGCATTTTCGTTAATACCCACTATAACGCTTTCGCCCACCTTTGCGTTGATACGATTTTGCGCTTTAAAAGCCGTTGTTTGATGGCCAAATAATTTACCCCAAATTGAGTTGCCGCAGCCACGGGTTTGGCCGCACAGGCCGCAAGCCGTTTTGCGCTCTATTTCTAATGTTGCAACAGAATCGGGTGGACAATGGCTTGCCGAGACTTGAGATGAGGTTTGAGATAAGGTTTGTGATGAGGTATGCACTAATATTTCAAGCGAAAGTATAACCGCACGTTCTTCTATCATATTGTTTTAGTTCTATAATTTAAAATATTTACTTTGAGGCGGTTTGTTTTTTAAAAGTCACCGCTTTAGCAATTTGTAATACTGTCGCCGCTGGCACTTCACCTACCACAGTAATTTGATAACCATCTGTTACGTTAGCACATATGTTGGTTGAGCCGATCACCATGTGGCCCGTTTTGGGGCGAACAGCTTTTGAAATTGGCTCAATAAATAATGACACCGACGCAATGCCATCAGAAAATATCATTTGATCCACCGGCGTAGATTTGCCTGGCAGATTCAATATAACGTGATCTACTTTCACATAACCAGTTGGTAATTCAGCCACAATCCAATTGGTGTCAACGTGACTAACGGGTGTTGATATATCGGTCACATAATTCTTTTTGACATCTATTTTTGGCTGAAACCAATTCACATCGCGCGAGTTAAGCATACTAAGCTGGGTGAATTCAATTTGCTCTACAGTTTGTTTGTTGCTGTCCAATAAAGTCATTTTTAGCAAAAGACCAAATTCGGCATCTGCCCAAATTTTATAACTATAACGATAGCTATCATTTGCAATCAATTCAATGACTTGTGTGCCGCGCCCAGCAACCATTTCTGTGGCTAAAACGCGCGTAGTGTAGCTGGTTTTAAGGGCTTGTAAGTCAGTTGGCAACATGGCAGGAAACAGATTTTGACCCCTGCGTTTTTCGATAACGACTGTAGAAGTATTGTTAGATTCATTTTTGGGGCTAACAATTAAAATATCATTGCCTTGGCTAAACACTTCACGCGGCTGCTTGGCTTGCAAGCTGGCGTCAAGCACAAGATTACGCGTCATTTCCTGACCGTCTCTGTTCATGTGCGTAATTTGTACCGAGCGGGTTTGTTTGCCATTTTGATAAGCAAACACGCCTTGATAGTTAAGCTCGCGCGCAGCGTAGGCAGTTTTTTGTAACATCAGCCATGCGTCATCAGCCGCAAAACTCTGCGCACTTAAAACGCTTAACAGTAGCGTTGATGCAAGCCTAAAAATAGCTAAAGACATTACTTTTTCGTTTCTGCAAAACTTGCATTTTGAATATAATAAGCAGCGCTACTAGGCGCTGCTGCTTGATGTGCTTGCAAATACTCGGTTGGCACGCTTTGCGCAATTTCAACCGGGCTTAAGGTTTCTGGTTGGCTAAATTGTTGCTGAAATACCATTACCCCCACAAACATGACCGCAGCGACAGACGCGGCAACAGACCAAAGTTTAGTCGATGTTTTGTAAGCCGTTTTTTGACTGGCAAATTTTGGTGTGGCGGCAAGCTTACTTGCTAACACTGTTGGCTCAAGTTCAAGCGCTGTCATCACGCGGCTAGTAAAATCGTAATGCATATTAACGCCGCCAAGCCCAACATCGCCGCGCAGCGCATCGCCAATAATATGATATTGCGCCCAACAGTTTTTAAGCTCGCCGCCCGTTTTGGCCGACGTAATTAAATGTGCGGATTCTTCAATGCTAAGCTCACCGTCCATAAATGCTGATAATTGGTTTTTCATGTGTTGCCTCTACTTCTTAAATTAAATAAATGCACCGTCATTTTTTCGACTGTGTGTTGGATACTACAATTTTTTATATCAGCACTTTTTCTACCAGCGCCTTCCTTCTTTGGCATCCACCAAAGGGCGTAATTTTTCTGAAATGGTTTCGCGCGCTCTAAAAATTCTTGACCGCACAGTACCGATTGGACATTGCATTAAAATTGCAATTTCTTCGTAACTTAGGCCTTCAATCTCGCGCAACGTAATGGCGGTGCGCAGTTCTTCTGGCAAACTTGCCACCGTGTCATTCACCGTTTGCGCAATTTGTTTCGTCATCATGGCCGTTTCAGGCGTGTCCATGGTGCGCATTTCGCCGCCATCATCAAAGTTTTCTACATCTTCAATTTCTACTTCTTGCATCACTTGCGGACGTCTGCCCATTGAAACCAAGTAATTTTTGGCGGTATTAATGCCAATTCTGTACAGCCAAGTGTAAAACGCGCTATCACCGCGAAAATTGTGCAGTGCGCGATAGGCTTTAATAAAGCTTTCTTGCACAACATCTTCCACCTCGGCTTGGTCGCGAATCATGCGCCCAAGCAAGCGTCCAAGCTTGCGATGGTATTTTTCGACCAGCATGCCAAACGCTTTTTTGTCGCCTTGCTGCGCGCGCTCCACCAATGCTTGATCTAGCGCACGATTACCAGCGCTACCGCTGGCAAGACTCACTGTAAGACCGTTATTTAAGCCATTAACTGGCTGGTTTGGCTTATCCGCCATTAAATCACCGCCCCTTGAATCATTCGAGTTTTCTTGTATGTTGTTTTTTCTTGCAGTGTTTTGAGTAAAATCGTAATTGGAAATTTCATTCTTGGGTGCATTATACGCTTGCGGCGCAGGTGCAACAAAGCTGGTGCGGGTTAAAGCTTCAATATTTTTCGTTTGTAACATTTTTTGTGTCCCCAACATTCATCTGCCAACTATCGCTAACAACATTTAACTTTTAATTGCTAGCACTGTTTTAAAGACACAGATAAACTGTTATTAGTTCACTAAAAGTTAACAGTTAATGACGCAAGACAACACTCTAAAATTTGACGTGCTAATCATCGGCAGCGGCTTGGCAGGGCTAACTATTGCACTGCAAGTTGCTGATACCAAACGCGTCTGTATTGTCAGTAAGCGCGAGGTATCAGACAGCGCCAGCAGCTGGGCGCAAGGCGGCATTGCGGCAGTGTTGAATAACGAGGATTCAGTTGAAGAACATATTCAAGATACATTGGTGGCGGGCGCAGGCTTGTGCGATACCGAAATCACGCGTTTGGTAGCAACAAAGGCGCGCGAATCCATCGAATGGCTGATTAACCAAGGGGTAGAATTTACGCGGGAGGCCGATAACAAATCATTGCATTTAACGCGCGAAGGCGGGCACAGCCAACGCCGTATTGTACATGCCGCTGATGCCACAGGCCGCGAGGTGCAAAAAACCTTGGCGCAAAAAATTCGTGAGCACAACAACATCACGATTTTAGAAAATCATATCGCGGTTGATTTGCTGACTTCTAAAAAAATAGCTTCATTTAAAATCAATCAGTTATCAAAAGAAAATCATTGCCTTGGCGCCTATGTGCTAGATAATAAAACAGGCCATGTGATGACAATTGCCGCACAGCAAACGGTACTAGCCACGGGCGGCGCAGGCAAAGTGTATCTTTACACGACGAATCCTGATGTAAGCACGGGCGACGGCATCGCCATGGCTTGGCGCGCAGGTTGTCGCGTGGCGAACATGGAATTTATTCAGTTTCACCCCACTTGTTTATTTCATCCTCACGCCAAATCTTTTTTAATTAGTGAGGCGGTGCGCGGCGAAGGCGGCTTGCTGCGGCTGCCAGATGGCACACGTTTTATGGCTGAATACGATGCAAGGCTAGAGCTTGCGCCGCGCGATGTAGTTGCGCGCGCGATTGACTTTGAGATGAAAAAACGTGGTTTAGATTGCGTATATTTAGATATTACCGACAAGCCGCTGGACTTTATCATCGAGCATTTTCCTAATATTTATGCGCGCTGCCTAGAGCTTGGAATTGACATGAGCCAGCAGCCGATTCCAGTGGTGCCAGCCGCACATTACACCTGCGGCGGCGTGATGGTGGATGCGCAAGGTAAAACCGACATTAAAAACTTATACGCCATTGGCGAAACTGCGTGTACAGGCTTGCACGGTGCGAATCGGCTGGCCAGCAACTCGCTATTAGAATGCATGGTGTTCGGCCGCGCGGCGGCGGCAGATATTTTAAGTGCCCCAACACAAAACTTCGTAAAACTCCCCATTTGGGATGAAAGCCGCGTCACTGATGCCGACGAAGTAGTGCTGATTACGCACACTTGGGATGAGTTACGCCGCTTTATGTGGAACTACGTGGGTATTGTGCGCACCGATAAACGCTTAAGTCGTGCGTTGCATCGCATCCATATGCTGCGCGATGAAGTGCAAGAGTTTTACAGCAATTTTAAAATCAGCAACGATTTAATTGAGCTGCGTAACTTACTGCAAGTGGCTGAATTGATTGTAGAAAGCGCTATTTCACGCAAAGAAAGTCGCGGCCTGCATTACAGTAAAGATCATCCCAACATGGATGTAGAGCCAATACCGACGGTGCTAGAACCCAAAAATTACAATGGTTAAAACTCTCTTCAACCTTAATTCTCGCGTATACGGGAATCCATTTTTTAAATCTAATTCCACCATCGCCCCTCTCCCCAGCCCCTCTCTCGCTTGCGGGCGAGGGGCTAAAACCGCGTCGCAATACTTATCCGCAAACAAGCTGACGCAACCGCATAACATAACCCTCTCCCGTAGGCGGGAGAGGGTGCGCGACAGAGCGGGAGAGGGGCAATTGTGGTTTATTCCACTCAATTTAAAACGTAAAACAACTGCACTGGCAGCCGCATATCTATTGGCCTGCAACCTACCCGCCTTTGCAGCCGAAATCACCTATTTTTACGATGGCGACACCGTTAAAATCGTTGAAAACGGCCAGGAATTTAAGCTGCGCGTTAATGACATCGACGCACCCGAAAAAAACCAAAGCTACGGCAAAAAGTCGCGCCGCGCGCTAATGAGTCTTTGCGAGCATGGTGATTTTCAAGCACAAATTACCGGACAAGATAAATACGGCCGTAAGCTTGGCAAGTTAGTTTGTCATGGCGAGGATGCTAGCCTGTACATGCTGCAAAACGGCTTTGCGTGGTTTTATGCGCACTATTCCAACGATGGAAACTTGGCCTTTGCCCAGCAACAAGCGCGCAATAGTGGGCTTGGGTTATGGCATACCGAACAACCAACGGAGCCTTGGGTTTGGCGGAAAAATCATCCGCATTAGTTGTGCTATTTTTTTATGATAAGATTTCTACTTTACGTTAGGTTTAATATTAAAATGAAAAATAACAACAATATTGGAGATTCTGGGCTAGGTGCAATTTTAGTTTTTGTCGGAGGCCTGTTATTCGCTGGGTATTCATTTTATTTATTTTACAACGGCATTACGAGTGAGAAGGTTCAAATTTTCACCCTCGGAAGACATTCATCCAACATCTATGTATTTTGGAAGGAAAGTCCATACTGGTGTACTTTAAATGTTTCTATTTACCTAATATCATCTTTGTTTTTTATGTTGGGTATGTATGCTTTGTACAGACGAATAATGCAAGATGAAAAATAGCCTCTAGGTTGAGGAAAATCGACTTTATGAACCCAGCACTTCTCAAACTGTTGGGGTTAGCCACGCTTACCACCAACCTACAAAAACACAAAACTCGCTTTAATCCCAATTCCCCGTATAATGCGCTTTCCCTACGCAAACCAATCAGCGTAGCGGTCTTTTTATCAAATGGTTAATCTAACCACTCATTGCCACCTCGATTGGTGTTGCTTCAAAAGCAATTGGCTGGCTTAAATTTTCTAGCTGGAGCATTACTTTGTCTGAACAAACAACAATTACATCTAATTTTAATGAATTAGGATTATCCGAACCTATTCTGCGCGCCATTAGCGACGCGGGTTACACCACACCAACCCCAATTCAGGCCAAAGCCATTCCGCAGGTATTAAGCGGGGGCGATTTGCTGGCAGGCGCGCAAACTGGTACCGGGAAAACCGCTGGTTTTACCCTGCCGATTTTGCATATTCTTAGCCAAAAAGCACGTAACGCAGATGCAATTAAAAGTCGCCCGCGCTGCCTGATGCTTACGCCAACGCGCGAACTGGCGGCGCAGATTGAAGAGTCAGTCAAAACGTACGGCAAACATTTACCGCTTACCAGCACTGTGATTTTTGGCGGCGTAAACGCTAACCCGCAAATTGCGCGTTTAAAAAAACCGCTGGATATTTTAGTCGCCACACCCGGCCGCTTGCTGGATCATGCCAACCAGAAGAATGTTGACCTAAGTGGCGTTGAAATTTTGGTGCTGGACGAAGCCGATAGAATGCTCGATATGGGCTTTATACGCGATATTAAAAAATTACTTGCGATGCTACCTAAACAACGCCAAAACTTATTGTTTAGCGCCACTTTTTCTGATGAAATTAAAACGCTGGCTGATGGCTTGTTGCATAACCCTGGCTTTGTAGAAGTCGCGCGTCGCAATACCGCTAGTGAACTAGTTGAGCAAACCGTGCATATGGTGGCGGCAGCGCATAAACGCCAGTTAATGAGTCACCTGATTAAGCATAACGATTGGCAACAAGTACTCATTTTTACCCGCACCAAACACGGCGCGAATAAACTTGCCGAGAAGCTAATCAAAGACGGTATTGAAGCCGCGGCGATTCACGGCAACAAAAGCCAAGGCGCACGTACCAAAGCGCTGGCGCAGTTTAAAGATGGTAGCATGCGCGTGTTAGTGGCAACTGACATCGCCGCGCGTGGGTTAGATATTGACCAATTGCCGCAAGTAGTGAATTTTGAGCTGCCAAACGTGCCAGAAGATTATGTGCACCGCATTGGCCGAACAGGCCGCGCAGGCAGCAGCGGCGCGGCTGTATCGCTGGTTGATCGCGAAGAATTGAAATTTTTAAAAGATATTGAAAAACTGATTAAGCGTGAAATACCCAAAGTGCCAGTAGAAGGGTTTACGCCATCGGATAAACCTGAGCCTGAAGCGCCGCGTGCCCCACGCAGCACGCAAGCCCACGGCAGACCGCCGCGCGGACACGGCCAAGGCCGACAGCAGAAGAAGCCGCAGGGCGAAGGCGATAATAGAAATAGCCGAAATGCTGGCAGAAATGCCCAAAACCACGGCCAAAATTATAATAACAATCAAAGCCAAAACAGCGCGCAAACTAGACCGCAAAGCACTTCAAATCAACCCATGTCAGAAGCCGCGCGCCATCAAGCTATGCCGCAAACACCTTTGTTTGCCCCAAAACCGCAAGCGCGAAACCCCAATAACAGAAACAGTAGTCAAGGCAATGCTGGTAGGCCGAACGCAAACCCCAATAACAACTCCGGCAGCACGCATAGAAGCGGCGGGCGAGGCAGATAAGCTCACCTCCTCCGTCATTCCCGCGAAAGCGGGAATCCATTTTAACAATGTTGTAAAAATCAACATGGATTCCCGCCTACGCGGGAATGACGGTTGGTGGAAATTATTAAATTGCGCCGTTATTTGTTTTACGCAAAACAAATAAAAATAGATTAAACTTACATTCTCAACTCTAATATAAAACCAGCTTAGGACTGCACCCATGTCGAACACCATGCAAATTGCAATGAACACTGTAGTAACAATGACTTACGAACTTAAAAATAGTGATGGAGAAGTGCTAGAAAGCAGCGCAGAGCCTGTTTCTTACTTGCATGGCGGCTATGACAATATCTTTCCAAAAGTAGAAGAAGCGATGCACGGCAAAAACGTGGGCGATGTGGTGACTGTGGATTTACAACCTGCCGATGCGTTTGGTGAGCTTGACGAAGAACTCGTACAAATTGAGCCTGCAAGCGCTTTTCCTGCCGATGAACTGAAAGTGGGCATGCAATTTGAAGGCGAAGATGAAACGGGCGAAGTGATTTTATATACGGTAACCGAAATTGCCAATGACAAGGTTGTGGTTGACGGCAATCACCCGTGGGCGGGCGAACGTGTGGTGTTTAAAGCCACTATCACTGCCGTGCGTAAAGCGATTGAAGAGGAAATATCGCATCAGCATGTACATGGCGAGGGCGGGCATCACCACTAAGAGTTTGTTTTATTGATGGTAAATTAAAAAAGCACCTCTGCTAGGTGCTTTTTTATTGGATTAACGCTTTTAACTCGTACAACAACGCAAGCGCTTGTTTAGGCGTCAAGTCATCAGGCAGAATCGCCTCAAGCGCTGTCATTACTGGATGTTGCTGCGCTTCTGCCGCTTCGATATTGGCAGCAAACATATCTGGCTGGCTTATATTTTGGTTGTTCTGGATTAGTTGATTACTTTCTAGCTGCGTTAGTTTTCGCTTAGCAGCAGCCACTACACTTTTAGGAATGCCCGCTAATTGCGCCACTTGTATGCCATAACTCATGTGGGCGGCGCCCTCTTCTACTTTGTGCAAAAAAACGATGCTTTTATTATCACCCGCGCCGTGCTCCACAGCGTCTAAATGCACATTTGCCGCTTGTTTAAACTCATCTACAATGCGCGTTAGCTCAAAATAATGCGTTGCAAAAAGGGTTAAACTTTTATTTTTTTCTAGTAATTGTTTCGCAACTGCCCACGCCAAACTCAGGCCATCAAAGGTGGAGGTTCCGCGGCCAATTTCATCTAGTAACACCAAGCTTTTTTCGGTTGCATTATGCAAGATATTGGCGGTTTCAGTCATCTCCACCATAAATGTGCTGCGCCCACCCGCCAAGTCGTCAGAAGCGCCAATACGCGTAAAGATGCGATCAATTTCACCGATTTTTACGTGATTTGCAGGCACAAAACAGCCACAATGCGCCAATAGCACGATTAAGGCTGTTTGCCGCATAAAGGTCGATTTGCCGCCCATGTTTGGCCCAGTAATTAACAACAGTTGGCGATATGGATTTAACGCCACATCATTCGCCACAAACGGCTGCGTGATGCTCTCAACCACCCCATGGCGCCCTGCCTCAATTGTAATACCCGCTTCGCTTACAAATTGCGGCTGCACATAATTCAAAGCTTGCGCGCGCTCGGCAAAACAGCACAACACATCTAAGCTAGCCACCGCGCCGCTATTGGTCTGCAGGGCAGTAATAAATGGCTCACAATCAAACAAAATTTGCGCGTATAGTACTTTTTCGCGCGCCAAAGCGCGCTCGTTTGCGCTTAAGACTTTGTCTTCAAACGCTTTTAATTCGGGCGTAATAAAGCGCTCGGCATTTTTTAGCGTTTGGCGGCGGCGATATTCTGCAGGCGCATTTTCGGCTTGCGCGCGGCTAATTTCAATGTAGAAACCATGCACACTGTTGTACTCAACTTTTAGATTTTGCAAACCCGTGCGCGCTTTTTCGGCCGCTTCAAATTGCAATAAAAAATCGCCATGATTGGTTTGTAAGGCGCGTAATTCGTCTAACTCTGCGTCAAAACCATCCGCAATCACGCCGCCCTCACGTAGTACTACGCTAGGTTCTATTTGAATGGCTTGCGTTAAAAGCGCCAGCACATCGCGCGGCGGCTGCAAGCTTGCGCCAAGCGTTTCTAGCAACATACTTTTGCATGATACAAGCGCAGTTTGTAAGCGCGGTAATTGCAATAAACTATCGCGCAAGCCTGATAAATCTCGCGGCCGCGCCGTTTTTAATGCAATGCGCGTTGTCATGCGCTCTATATCGCCTACCGCGTTTAACAAACCTTGTAGCGTTTGCCAATGGTTAGTGGCGATCAGCTCGGCCACCGCAACATGGCGTTTGGCAACCAAACTGCGGTTTCTTAATGGGTGGTGTAACCAATGCCGCAATAAGCGCGCGCCCATTGCCGTTTGAGTGGTATTAAGCAGTGAATATAGCGTGGGCGAAGCCTCACCACGCAGCGTCATATCAATTTCAAGATTGCGCCGCGTGGCGGCATCTAACTGAATAAATTGACTGGTAATCTCAATACTTAGGCTGGTAATATGTGGCAGCGCCGCGCGCTGCGTGTGTTTAACGTATTCTATTAACGCACCCGCCGCGCACACCGCCGCGCTTAAATCCGCGCAGCCAAAGCCGTGCAAATCACGCGTGTTAAACTGTTTAGTCAGGCTGGTTAAGGCCGCGTCAAAATCAAATTGCCAAGCACTCAAGCGTTTTTTAGGCGCTTTATGTTGATTAATTGCGTTATTTTGGTTGTCTTCCGCGCACACAATTTCGGCAGGGTTTATGCGCTCTAATTCTTGCGGCAATTGGCCAATTCCAATCTCACTTAATACAAAATCGCCAGAAGCCAAATTAAGGCGCGCCAGCCCTACCAATCCTTCGCCAAAGCAAATGCTTAGTAGCGGATTATCACGCGTTTCATCCAGCAAGGCAGTATCGGTAAGCGTGCCAGGCGTTAAAATGCGCGTAACGGCGCGCTCCACTGGCCCTTTGCTGGTTGCCACGTCGCCCACTTGCTCGCAAATAGCCACCGCCTCGCCCAGCTTTGCAAGCTTGGCTAAATAGCCCTCAGCTGCATGATACGGCACGCCTGCCATTTTAATCGGAGCGCCATTGCTAGTGCCGCGCTGGGTTAAGGTTATACCTAATAGTTTAGAGGCCTTAACTGCATCCTCAAAAAATAGCTCATAAAAATCACCCATGCGATAGAACAGCAACATATCTGGATGTTGCGCCTTTAGGCCAAGATACTGGCGCATCATGGGCGTATGATTGCTAACATCTGTTGTTTTTATTGCTAAATTACTGTTTTTATTCATAACAATCATTAATTTATTTATTTGATACAAGCTCAAGTAAGCGCATGTGAACCTCAACAAGCTTAAGTAAAACCATTTTTTTGTAGCCCGTATATCTGTAATGGTCTAATAAACTGCAACACTTAGTTAGAGACATTTTGTTGTCTTGCTTCATATTCTACAGGCGAAATATTACCTAATGTTGAATGCCGTCGTTTTTGGTTATAAAACGACTCAATGTAGTCCGCAATATCTGCCATGCCTTCA
The DNA here is from genome assembly GCA_014378845.1 of Methylotenera sp. Taxonomy (GTDB): domain Bacteria; phylum Pseudomonadota; class Gammaproteobacteria; order Burkholderiales; family Methylophilaceae; genus Methylotenera_A. Next base: position 141,900 of record JACMNB010000036.1, read on the forward strand.
GCCTTCGTTTTGTATTGTTTATAGTTTACCCTTTCTGATTTTAAACTTCTAAAAAAGCGTTCAGTCACTGCG
>JACMNB010000037.1 GCA_014378845.1 Methylotenera sp.
CACCTGTTTTTATTGATAAAAGCGTGCTTACTTGCACTGCATTGGGGTTAAAGTTTTCGCGATGCACGATTTGGGCACGATGCATTAAATCACTAAACGGCAGTTCAAACAGGGCCACTATTTCGTCCACACTCCAACGATACACATTGTTTTGATTAGACAAGCCGTTTTCTGTTTTGCAAGTTTTCAACAACTCTGTGTTTATAATGGCTGTATTAGCAGGATTTTGCGTGACTTCTTCTGCGATTTTGAGCATGACTTAACCTTTGTATGTAGCTGATTTAATGAGGCAATTATAAGCTGTAAAGACAACATGAAGCAACTGCTAAACAAATGGTTAAAAAATAGTCAACTGTTTAATTTTTGTTTAAAAATGGATACATTAAAACAGTTCATTTTTAAGCCAAATTGCCTTTTATGCGCTGAAAGTACTGCACAAAATAGCAAAAACACACACCCTAGCACCCATGCGGTCTGCGGGGAATGTCTTGCAGAATTGCCTTGGCATCCCAAAACCAGTTGCCCGCAATGCGGCTTGGCTTCTAGCGGCGCTGGTTTAAATGCAATCGTGTGTGGCAGCTGCCTAAACTCCCCGCCCGATTTCGATGCTACCAAAGCGGTGTTCTTGTACGCCTACCCCATTGACGCCATGATGTTGCGCTACAAATATGGCAGCATGCTTAATTTAGGTGATACTTTTGGCGAATTTTTAGCCGAAAAAATAAATATTGAAGACTGTTTAAGAAACATCGATTTAATCGTCCCCATGCCCATGCATCCGCAACGCCTACAAGAACGCGGTTTTAACCAAGCGCTTGAAATTGCTAAAATTTTAACAAAAAATTGCAAAGAAAAACTCGATTATAAAAGCACAGAAAGACAAACCCTTACCCCGCCACAAGCCAGCCTGCCGCTAAAAGAACGCGTCAAAAATATCAAAGGTGCGTTTAAAGTAAATACTGCTTTAAAGGAAAAAAGAATTGCGATTATTGATGACGTCATGACCACAGGCGCCAGCCTAAACGAGCTTGCTAAAACTTTAAAAAAAGCGGGTGCAAGCCATGTAGAATGTTGGGTTGTCGCTCGCACATTACCGCATCAATAACTATGTTTACCATCGCCTTATTCGAACCAGAAATTCCGCCCAATACAGGCAACATTATTCGCCTGTGCGCCAATACGGGTGCGGCTTTGCACTTGATTGAGCCGCTAGGATTTAAGTTAGATGATAAACAATTAAAACGCGCGGGTTTAGATTATCACGAGTATGCGAATTTAACGCTGCATAACAATTGGGCAGATTTTGCAGCGGCGATGCTTGGCCGCCGAATGTTTGCAATCACGACCAAAGGCAGCCAAAACTATGCAAATGTTAAATTTAAAGCGGCTGATGTATTTGTGTTTGGCCCCGAAACGCGCGGCTTGCCAGATGACATTCGCAATACATTTGCGCCAGAATGTAGGCTGCGCTTGCCAATGTTGCCAGATAGCCGTAGCTTGAATTTATCGAACAGCGCTGCAGTGTTGTTGTATGAGGCTTGGCGGCAGGTAGGTTTTGAGGGTGGCTTGTAGGAGCAATTTAAAAATCGCAAAAGCAATGACGAAAATCGTAAATCGACTTTCGCGCAATAGGCTGTGAGATTTTGTAGGAGCGGCTTGTAGCCGCGATAACGGTGCAATTTTCACCATTGCAATTCGGGGCTGTAAGCCCCCCCTACAATCAAATCGCTTCAGCTTTTTGTTCGCGGCCGAGTAAATCGGTGACCGCTTCGCGCGCTGATTTTCCGTGTGTTAATGCTTGGTTTACCTCAAACGTAATCGGCATGTCAATGTCCATACTATCAGCTCGGCGGATCACTTCTCGCGCAGTGTTAACGCCTTCTGCGACGTGGCCCAAACCTTTAAGTACATCCTCCAGCGCCTTGCCAGAAGCCAGTTGCAGGCCCACTTCGCGGTTGCGTGAATATTGGCCTGTGCACGTTAAAATCAAATCACCCGCGCCTGCCAAGCCCATAAAAGTCTCGGTTTTTGCGCCCAGTGCCACGCCAAAACGAGTGATTTCTGCCAAGCCGCGCGTAATCATCGCGGCGCGCGCATTGTTGCCAAAACCCATGCCATCACTAATACCAGCGGCAATCGCCATCACGTTTTTAACCGCGCCGCCGACCGATACGCCAACAACATCGGTGTTGTTATACACGCGTAAATTATTACCGTGAATTAAATTGGCGGCGTGCAGAGCAAAATCGGCATCATTCGCGGCCAATGTCACGGCTGTTGGCAAGCCGCGCACCAGCTCGGCCGCAAAGCTAGGGCCAGATAAGGCGCCCCAATGTTGTCCAGAAATTTTAGGGTCGCCTAACTCTTCCAACGCGACTTCATGTGGCAATTTGGCGGTAAGTGGCTCTAAGCCTTTATGCGCCCAAACAATCGGCTTGGTGGATTTTAACTTGCTGATTTCTTGTAATATGTTGCGAAAGCCAGCAGTTGGCACAACAGATAAAATAAGGTCTGCATCGTCTATCGCAGCGCCCAAATCTTCGAATACTTGCAAATTATCGTTAAACTTAAAATCGCCCAAATAAAGCGGATTCGCCCGCGCTTTGCGCATACCAGACACATGACCAGCGTTACGCGCCCATAGTGAAACTTGGTGCTGATTGCTGATGTGCATAGCCAGCGCCGTGCCCCAAGCGCCAGCGCCCAAAACGGCTATTTTAGCCAATTAAGACTAACTAAATTAAGATTGGCCCGAATAAGATTGGTCATTAATTAACGCCCCAAACACTGCCCACTGGTACAAAACCCGTGATGCCACCTTGATGCTTTACTTTTAGCCAACCATTTTGGCGATTTTCTAACAAGTCTAGCACCACATCTTTTTCTACTGTCGCAACCAGCGCCGCTGTTGGATCTTCGGCCGCTTTAATTTCAGTTTTTGCAGTAACAATGACAGTACGCTTGCTGCTTAAATTTTTACTTTCTACCCAGCTTAAACTGCCTGACGCGTCGCGCACTTTTAACCAATTGTTTAAATTAACAATTAATTCAACAGGATACGCCCCGCTAATAATATAGAGCTTGTCAGATTCTAACGACGGCGCATCGTACAAAATAGCTTTTGCAGGGGCGATAGAACGAAACTCTAACGCATTAGCCGATAGCGAAATGGCCGAAAGCGAAATTGCTAGGCCAAATGCAAGCAAAAACTGCTGAAAATTAGTTAGCTTTTGCAGCATTGGCAGCTTGTTCTTTTTGTTGCATGTAAAGTGCCTCAAAATTAATCGGGTTTAGCAATACTGGCGCAAAACCTGCGCGGGTGACTAAATCGCTAACCGTTTCGCGTGCGTATGGAAACAAAATATTAGGGCAAGTAATCGCTAAAATCATTTCCATATTGTCTTCTGGCACGTTGCGAATACCAAAAATACCCGCTTGCGTGGCCTCTACCAAAAAGGCAACTTTATCGCCGATTTTTGATGTGACGGTGACTTTAATGGCCACCTCAAAAATGCCTTCATCCAGCTTTTGTGCGCTGTTGCCCAGCTCTACACTTACTTGGGGCGGCGTGCGATCAGTGAAAATTTGCGGCGCATTGGGGATTTCTAATGACGCGTCTTTAACATACAGCTTTTCTATGGCAAAGCCAGGTTGAGCGTTTTCGTCTGCTTGGTTTGATGCAATTGTGTCATCAATTGCTGCGTTGTTGTTGTCTTTTGCCATTTTGTTTCCTAGGTTGGTTGGAATTATCAATAATTTTATTAAACGGTTTAAGCGGTTTTAAGTGGTTTAAAAGTCTATAACAACATTATTCTAACTTTTTATTTATGTTTGTTCATTACAATATTGGCTATATTCAACAGCTATGATTAACTTCTGGCCAATAATGGATCTAGCTTGCCTGCCAAATCGAGCGCGCGCAATTCATCAAACCCGCCAATGTGTTGGTCATCAATATAAATTTGTGGCACCGTGCGACGGCCTGTCTTTTGCATCATTTCTACACGATGTTCGGGCTGCAAATCAACCCGAATTTTATTGATTTCTGTCACGCCTTTAGCACTCAATAACCGCTCTGCATTAATGCAATACGGGCAAACGGCGGTTGTGTACATGACGATATTTGCCTTCACATCATTTGGTAATTTAGCTTGCGCCATTTTTATGCTTTTGTGCCATTTTTCACCAAAGGCAATTTCGCCTCAACCCAAGCATCTAAGCCGCCTGTCAGGTTATTTAGCTGCGAATACTGCTGCGTTTTTAAAATGCCACATGCCGTTTTAGCGCGCATGCCTTTTTGGCAATGCACCAAAATTGGTTTATCTTTAAATTTCTCCAGCTCTTTGATGCGTCCTGCAAGTTCGGCCACGGGAATATTTTTTGCGCCTGAAATATGCCCTGCCGCAAATTCGGCCGCATCGCGCACATCTAAAATAAACGGCTTACTGCGATTTAGCAACACCACCGCTTCTGTTGCGCTGATATTGGCCGCGCCGCCCGCTCCGCTATTCAACATTGGCCACAGCAATGCAAATCCAGAGCCAATTGCCAGGCCAATAAATACGGCATTGTGTTTGATAAATTCGTTCATACAGACTTTCTAAATTGGCAGCAAATGGTAATAATTTAAAGCGAAATGACGCGCTTTTATCTGGCGGCTATTATAATGGATATTTATAGCAAATTTTTAAAGATTTGATGATGACAAGCCTAATCCAAAATACAGCTACAATAACCAATGTTGTCTTGTTGATTTTAGACGGTTTTGGTGACAATCCAAGCGCCAAAGATAACGCAATTGCACAAGCGCGCACGCCCAATTTAGACGCGCTAAAACGCGATTGCCCAAACACCACCATTAACGCCAGCGAGCATTATGTGGGGCTGCCAGATGGGCAAATGGGCAACTCGGAAGTTGGCCATCTTAATATTGGCGCTGGTCGCATCGTGTTTCAAGATTTTGAGCGCATTAACAATAGCATTGCCAATGGCGAGTTTTTTAAACACGCAGCATTAGTGAATTGCCTGCAAAATCTAAAAACCAATAATAAGGCTTTGCATATTTTTGGGCTGTTGTCGGATGGCGGCGTGCATAGCCATATCGACCATATTTTGACCATGCTAACAATGGCCGCGCAGCAAGGCTTGAGCAAGGTTTATATTCACGCGTTTTTAGATGGTCGCGACACGCCGCCAATTAGCGCGGCGCCTTATTTGACGGCACTTGAGGCTAAAATTAAGGCGCTAGGTGTGGGCAAAATCGCCAGCGTTTCTGGCCGCTTTTACAGCATGGATAGAGACAAACGCTGGGAGCGCGTCGCGCCCGCTTACAATATGATTGTGAATGGCGAGGCGGATTTTATAGAATCCACAGCAAGCGAAGCTTTGCACAACGCTTATGCCCGCAAAGAAACCGACGAATTTGTAAAATGTACGGTCATTCGCAAACCAAATGAAGCACCAATTCGTTTGGAAGATGGCGATGCGGTTGTGTACATGAATTTTAGAAGCGACCGCGCGCGCCAATTGACTGATGCGATTTTGAATGAAAAATTTGACGGATTTGAGCGTAGTGCTGGTTTTGAAAAAAATAAAGTCCCGCAATTATCAGCCTATTTCACGCTCACGCAACATGACGTAAAACAGCGCAAAGCCACGCCGATATTCGCTGCCACGTCTGTACCCAACACCTTCGGCGAATATATTGCTAACCTTGGTTTAACGCAACTACGCATCGCCGAAACCGAAAAATATCCGCATGTAACGTTCTTTTTTAATGGCGGCGAAGAAACCGTTTTTAAAGGCGAAGATCGGATTATGGTACCTTCGCCTAAAGTCGCCACCTACGATTTACAACCTGAGATGAGCGCACCAGAAATGACAGATAAACTGGTGCAAGCCATCACCAATAAAACCTATAACGCCATTATTTGCAATTATGCCAACGGCGATATGGTCGGCCACACAGGCAATATTCATGCGGCCATCAAGGCAATTGAAACCTTGGATACTTGCGTTGGCCGCGTGGTTGCGGCGGCGCAAAATGTAGGCGCAGAGCTGATTATTACCGCCGACCACGGCAATGCCGAACAGATGCACGACCACACTGCCAACCAAGCGCACACGCAGCACACTACTAATTTAGTGCCGTTTATTTACGTGGGACGAAAAGCCACGCTGGCGAATCTTGGTGCCAGCACTGGCGCGCTTTCTGACCTTGCGCCAACCTTACTTAACATGATGGGCGTGCCACAACCAGCTGAGATGACAGGCAAAAGCTTAGTCAGTTTTAATGCCAATTAAACGCGGTTTTTGTACCTTAATGGCGTTTGCTTGCTTGCTGGCAAGCCATAGCTTTGCGGCAAAAAAGATTGACGTGGCCAAAGAAGATTTGGGTGATATTCAGCAAAAAATTCAAGCGCTAAAAAAAGAGCTGGATAACAATCAAGCTGCGCATAAAGACGCCACCGATGCGCTGAAAGATAGCGAAACCGCGATTAGCGCAGCCAATTTAAAATTGCATGATATTAATCAGCAACAAAACCAAAATAAAACCAAACTTAATTCGCTTAAAAAACAATCGCTTAATATTAATGACAAGCTTGGCGCGCAGCAAGCGCATCTAAGCGATTTGCTGCGCCAGCAATATATGCACGGCAACCAAAGTTATACGCAGCTGATTCTACAAAACAAAAACCCGACTGAAATTGCGCGCGATGTACAGTATTTTTCGTACATCGCCAAGGCGCACGCCAAGGTGATTGATGACATGCAAGGCAACTTGATCAAGGTAAAAGTGCTGAATGACAAAACTGCATCGGCATTGCAACAAGTGGCGGATTTAAAGGCCAAGCAAGAGGCTGAGAAGAAAACGCTGGTGGCGCAAAGCCGCGAAAAATCGAAAGTAGTGAAAAATTTATCCAGCCAAATTGCCTCTCAGCGCAACCAGATTGATAAGCTAAAACGCGATGAAAAAAGTTTATCTAACTTGGTAGAACGCTTGGCGAAAATTGTGCCGCCTGTAAGAAAACATAAAAAAATCAGAAAACATGCATTAGAAGAAAATGTTGCAGCCGAAAAGCCCAATAAAGAGCCTAGCAAAGACTCTAATAACAAAACGGTGATTGCCAACAACGAAACCTTGCCCAGCAACGATTTTGCTGGCATTAACTTTGCTAGCCTGCGCGGCAAGCTGCACTTGCCCGTGCGCGGCGAGGTCAGCAACCGTTTTGGCGCATCGCGCCAAGACACAGGCGTATCGTGGAAGGGCTTGTTTATTAAATCGGTCGAAGGTAGCGAGGTAAAATCGGTGGCCGATGGTCGCGTGGTATTTGCCGATTGGATGCGCGGCTTTGGCAACTTGATTATTGTCGACCACGGCAGCGGCTATATGAGCCTGTACGGCAATAACCAAGCGCTGTTGAAGCATGTGGGCGAAGAAGTGGATGCGGGCGATACCATCGCCTCAGTCGGCAATAGCGGCGGCAACGAAAGCAACGGCGTGTATTACGAATTGCGCCGAAATAGCCAACCGTTTGATCCGCTGAGTTGGAGCGTGCATTAAGACTCAAATGAATCAAGACTTGCCTCGTATTGTGTTGCGTTATTTGTTACTATCAACTTAAGTATTTTTAAGTCAGTCAAATCTATATTAAAAAATTAAATCTATAAAAATAATGTCTACTAACGATTGTAAAATAAGAGCTGGCTTTTTTTCACCTGGTTGGCCACTAAGCTATATGCCAAATGGCATCGTTTCTTATATTGAAAATATCATAAGTGGTTTCGCAAATGAAGATATAGCAACTAAAATTGAGCCAGTTGTGTTAACCAGTAAGCTTGCTGGGCTAGAGGTAAATAATCAGTTAATTGATATTTCTAAGTTTGCTAAAAACACACCAATATATCAACATTTAATTGATAAACTACTATATACAATCAATATACCCATCACAGAGTCTATAAAATATCAACGACTTATGTTGCCAGAAGCACATACAATACTACAAGGTCTGCAGCATCTTCGCACGCCTTTAGATATTTTAGAAATAGAAGAGTCTTTTGGTGTAGCTAGTTTATTAATACGGAAATCTAAATTTCCGATAGTCACTCGATTACATGGACCATGGTTTATTCATGGCCCGATAATGAAATTCGATAAAGCTTCAAACTATAACTTAAGGGTCTTGAAGGAGGGGGAAGGAATCATCCAATCGCATGGCATTACATCCCCTAGCTTAGATGTGCTAGAAAAAACAAGGGCATTCTACAATATCGATTTACCTAACGCTAAAGTCATACCTAACCCCGTCGGCGAGGTTAATAGCGAAAATCTGTGGCATTATAACGTTAAAAATGAAGCCTATATTTTAGTCGTTGGGCGGTTTGATTTACATAAAGGTGGTGATATCGCTTTACAGGAATTTCGTATTATTGCCATGAAAAATAAAGAGGTGAAGCTTTGCTTTGTTGGGCCTGATAGAGGTATTAGTGTAGATGGTAACCTATTGAATATAAATGAATATATTAATAAATTCATACCAGAAGAGCATGTCAGAAAACGCATTGAATTTCGGGGTCATAGCAATCCTGAACAAATTTCTCAATTAAGAAAAAATTCATTAGTAACCATATTTCCATCCAGATATGAAAACTTACCTTTGTCCCTTTTAGAGGCATTGGCAACAGGTTGTGCGACCGTATCAACTCCCGTGGGAGGCATCAAGGAAATATTGATTAATGAATTTAATGGCCTTTTAGCAGAGCCTGAATCGCCAGATAGTATTGCAGAAAAAGTATTAACTCTGCTTGATGACCCAGCTAAAATGCAGCGTTTATCGAAAAATGCAATTGAAGATACTAAAAATCGATTCTCAGCTAAAATTGTCGCTGCTCAAACAGCAGATTTCTATAAAACAGTTTTGGCTACATAGACTTCAATCAGCAATCATGCTAATTAATTTCATAAATTGCCCGCAAAGCTATTTAATCGCCATAACTGTGAAATTTGCGACAAGTTTTTCTCAGAAAACTTAACCCTTATGCCTCGCGCAAAGATACGGGGAGTATCTGTGAAAAGAGTTTTTCATTAAATCGACCGAAGGAAGTGACGTTAAAACCGTCGCCGATGTCCGTGTGGTATTTGCCGATTGGATGCGCGATTTTGGTAACCTGATTATTGTCGATCATAGCAGCGGCTAAATGAGCCTATACGGCAACAACTAAGCGGTGTTGAAGCATGCGGGAGAAGAAGTCGATTTGGGTGACACCATCGCATCAGTGATTAATAGTGGCGGCAACGGAAGTAATGGCGTACAAATTGCACCGTAATAGCGAACCGTTTAACCCACTAAGTTGGAGTGTGCATTAAATCATTTGCACATAGTTTGGCTTGCAAAATCTATTTAGCCTGCCCCTATAAATTCTCGAAATAGAGCACGCAATTGTGTCAGCTTAATTTTAGAAAACTTTACCAAAAGGTTATATTAATATCAAATGATTTGGATTCATAATAATGAGCAATATTACTTTTAAATTTAATAAACACCAACTTAACCAGCTATTAAAGTCGCTAATTGTCTTTGAGGTTTTACTAGTAACCTTATACATAATGAATGATTATTTTCATTTATTTAAACATCAGCACCACATACTTGATCTTGATGGAGAACAAACCATTGGCTCTTGGTTTTCATCTTGCCAATTGTTTTTAATTGGCGTTTTTTTATTGGTTAATAATTTTAGAGAACACCTCCCCAATCGCACTTCATGCAAATTTTTAACATTAATTGGCTTAGGCTTTATGTTTTTATCGCTAGATGAGTCTGCCTCAATTCATGAATTAATTTCGTTATCGTCTAAACATGTCGCTTGGATGCCTAGATTTAAAGGTCAACAAGGCCTTTGGATTCCAATTTATGCTGTGTTAGGACTGAGTATACTTTGGGTGACGCGTAAAAATTTATTTGAAATTTGGCTAAGACATAAAAAAGAATGCACTATTTTTATTTATGGCTTTTTAACGTTATTTTTTGGCGCAGTGATATTAGAAATTATAAGTTACCAATACTTACGCACACCTGAGATGCAAAATTGGTATTTATTAGAAGTCGCACTTGAAGAAGGTATGGAAATGCTAGGAGCCAGTATCATGTTATATGCTGTCCTACTTTTTACATTAAAATCTAATAATAATTAACTGTGATGTAGAAAATAATAGTAAAAAGAAGTAGGAAATGAGCCATCATCAATTTTAAAAACTAATTCCAAGCTAATTTTTATCAGAAAAGTCTACTGCAATGCGCGCATCCATTGCATAAGCCTGCGCCTCATACGGGCTTTGCATATAGCCTTTGCGGCATGACCAAATATATTTAAAAGTCGTCATGCCGTGCATAAATTGCGCGACGTGCATCAGTTCGTGACCCAACAAACTCAAGCCTTGTGGTGTATTAGCTTGGTAATACCCCGCACGAAAATAAATGGTGTTACGCAGCACCACCGCGCACATATCACGCTGCAACCAAAACGGAACACGACCATCGGCAATACGTGCCTCAACCAAAACACGTGCATTAAAATACGGCTTTAAAGCAGCGTGTTCTTGCGCGTTTAATGGGCGACCTTGCTCCAATTTACTCGCCAATCGCGTGCAACAACACGCGCCGCGTCATGGTCGCATGGCGATGCTCGAACATAAAAATACCTTGCCACTGGCCAAGCGCAACTTTGTCTTGCATAATCGGAATCGACAAACTGGTTTGTGTGAGCGCGCTGCGCACATGCGCTGGCATATCGTCTGCGCCTTCTGCGGTGTGAATAAACAGGCTATCGCCATCTGGCACTAGGCGGTTAAAAAACGCCTCCATATCAACTAACACATCTGAATCGTAATTCTCGTTAATCAATAAACTGGCCGATGTGTGCTGAATATAAAGCGTTAGCAAACCGGTCTGTAAACCCAAGCCATTCGCCCACGCCAGTACTTGCGGCGTAATGTCATACAGCTTGCGGCCGTGCGCTTTAATGCTGATTTGTTGCGAAAATTGTTTCATAGGTATAGCTGCTGTATGAATACTTTTAAAGCTTAACGCTTATTATCGTCAGTTTTTGGCTTCTGCTCAAGCTGCATTTTTTGGCGCATAATTAATTATTTCCCGAAAAAGTAGGCTGAAAATGACTTTTAATGCCGAATTAGATTTGCAATTTGAACGCATTGTGGACGTACCGCGCGAGAAAATTTGGGCGGCGTGGACAAGGCCTGACAAGCTAATGCCGTGGTTTTGTCCGCTGCCGTGGAAAACAGTGGAATGCGAAATTGATTTGCGTGCTGGCGGCAGATTTTATACCGAGATGCAATCGCCAGAAGGGCAGCAATTTCCCAATACTGGTTGTTATTTAGAAATTATTCCATACGAAAAACTGGTTTGGACAAATGCGCTAGAACCAGGCTTTAGACCTGCAAATCAGCTAGAATCCAGCCCAGGCCATGAGTGTGCAGAATTTGCAATGACTGCCACGATATTACTGGAAACTGTCGCGGGCGGCACAAAATATACCGCGCATGTGATGCACGCCAATAAAGAAGCGCGCATCAAGCATGAGCAAATGGGGTTTAAAGAAGGCTGGAGAGCCTGCCTAGACCAGCTGATTGCGATAATTAAAACAGATAAATAATTGTTGTGAATGATGAAAAAAGATGCCCTGCAACCGCATGGATTGTCCCGCTATGAAGAGCAGTTTTACAGGCGCATAGTGCGGTAAAGGTTTCATCTGTGCTTGGTACGGCGACAATGCTATTGACTAAGGTAGCATGGAAATTGTTAATGCTAAAATGGTTGGCACTAAATTTGAAGAAGGTTTGGCTGATCTAAAGGCAATTACCGAAAAGTAAAGCTGGCGCTGGTGAAAACTTCTGCATCACCAGCCATAAGGATAGCCGTAGCCTAAACCAAAACCAAAGCGATGCCCAAAGCGTGAGCCATAACCGTAGTACGGGTTGCCATAAAAGCCGCCAAAACGTGAGCCAAAAAATGGATCATAATAATGATTGCGCGCTAAATCACGCTCACGTTTAAGGGCTTTTTCGGCCACCGCTCTTTCTTTAGCGCGCTTATTCATTTCTTCGGCAATAGCGTTTTGTTTGGCTTGCTCGTTACTTTGCTGTATATAATCCAACACTTTGGTTTCGACGCCTTGTTTACTTAAATCCAGCGTTTGCGCGGTTGTTATCTCGTATCTAGAGTTGCTGGTTTTAATTTTGGCGATTATTTCATCAGCACTTTTACCCGCTTTGCTATCGGTGACTACTTGCGCTAATGTCACAGTTGCGACTGGTGGCGGCAGAATTTTTGCCAATTGTTCTGGCGTAATGCGCTCGACATCACCTTGCTTTGTAGCTTGACCAGTGGCTGTACTGGCACAGCCTGACACGATGAATGCAGCTGCAATTAATAAAAAAAATATTCTCATTTTAGCCTCACTTTCTTAGCACTAACTTTATTAAGGCTCGCTTTTACTGGTTTAGCAGTTAAAGCTGGTGACGCGTCGGCTAAACTAGCATCAAAATCGTGTCGTGGTGATTGATACAAAGCCATCACTTTTTTCACATAGGCCTTCGTTTCGGCATAAGGCGGAATACCGTGGTATTTATTCACCGCGCCCTCGCCCGCGTTATAAGCCGCCACTGACAGCGCAACATCGCCGCGAAAATATGACAGCAGCCAACGCAAGTATTTCACACCACCTTTAATATTTTGGCTGGCATTATAGGCATTTTTTACATTAAAGCGCTCGGCGGTGGCGGGTATTAACTGCATCAAACCTTGCGCGTCTTTATTAGAAGCCGCTGCTACTTTAAAGTTTGATTCTGCAGTAATAATTGATAACACTAGCCTAGAATCGACTTTATGCCAATCGGCAATCGTTTCAACTAAATCCACCACCCAGCGTTTGTTTTTGGGCAAACTGGCGATATAGGCATCAATCGCGGGCGAATCAACTTTGGCTATAACATGCTCTGGCGCGCGTTCTGGCGCAACTTCCTCAGCTACACAAGGCGGCGTGTCGTTGGTTTTTATCTCAATGGTTTCCAGCATTTTTTGCGCTTCCAAATGCCCATTAACCGCCGCAATGCCAAATAAATTGGCCGCATAATCTTTATTGGCAGGCACGCCGCGGCCAAACGCATACAACATACCTAGCCTGTACACCGCCTCAGCGCTGCCGTAACGCGATGCCTCACAATACAAATTAGCCGCTTTCCAACTGGCTTCATCGTCATTGGCATTGTTGTCAAGTGAGCTGGCACGTTCCAGCAAATCTTTCACAATTGGTGGCTCGTTATCAAAGGTTTCTAGCTCGGTTTGCGTGTAGGCCGCGCCAATGCTAGGCACAGCGAAAAATAAAAAAATACTCACCATTAACTGACGCACTATAGCTCCTTACCCGCAAAGCGCACCCCTTCCCCTTCGAAGGGGAAGGTTGGGATGGGGGTGTATGTGCTGTAATTTTTATAGTACAACGTTACACCCCCACCCTAGCCCTCCCCTTAGAGAGGGGGAGGGAATGATTTTAGTAATTAACTTGCTATTTACGCCTTATTAAACGTCATCTTACCCGCTTTACAATCAATTAAGATGGTATCTTTGGGCATAAAATTGCCAGCTAAAATTTCACGTGCCAGCGGATTCTCCAGCTCGCTCTGAATCGCGCGTTTCAGTGGCCGTGCGCCGTAAACTGGGTCAAAGCCTGCACTTGCAATTTCTGCCAATGCCGCTTCACTCACCGCCACATCAATATCTAGGGCATGCAAGCGCTTAGTCAGCATCTGCAACTGAATTTTCGCAATCGCTTTTACATTCGTTTGGTCTAAACTATGAAAAACGACTACCTCATCAATACGGTTGACAAACTCTGGCCTAAAGTGACTTTTAACTTCGCCCATCACCGCCAATTTCACCACTTGATAATCTTGATCGGCCATGCTTTGTATCATTTGACTACCCAAATTACTCGTCATAATAATCACCGTATTTTTAAAATCGACGGTGCGGCCTTGACCGTCGGTTAAACGGCCGTCGTCCAACACTTGTAGCAACACATTGAATACGTCGGGGTGCGCTTTTTCGACCTCATCGAGTAAGATAACACTGTAAGGTTTGCGTCTTACCGCCTCCGTTAACGTGCCACCTTCTTCATAGCCCACATAGCCAGGTGGCGCGCCTATCATGCGTGCTACGCTATGCTTCTCCATAAATTCGCTCATATCAATACGAATTAAATGGTCTTCAGAATCAAATAAAAAACCTGCCAATGCTTTGCAAAGCTCGGTTTTACCAACGCCCGTTGGGCCTAAGAATAAAAAGCTGCCATACGGCCGATTTGGGTCGCCTAAACCTGAACGGCTACGGCGAATTGCGTCTGAAACCAAGCGCACCGCTTCATCTTGGCCAACCACACGTTCGTGCAGTTTATCTTCCATTTTCAGCAATTTTTCGCGCTCGCCCGTCATCATTTTGCTCACTGGGATACCTGTGGCGCGGCTTACCACTTCGGCAATTTCATCTGCGCCCACTTCGGTACGCAGCATTTTATGCTTGGTTTTTTCTGCATTAACCTCAACGGTTGAAGCTTGTTTTAATTGCGCTTCTAAAGCTGGTAATTTTCCATACTGCAACTCAGAAACTTTCTGCCATTCGCCTTTGCGTGTGGCTTCTTCCATTTCAAATTTTATTTTTTCAATGGCTTCTTTAATATGACTGGTGCCTTGCACTTGCGCTTTTTCGGCTTTCCAAATTTCCTCTAAGTCAGAATATTCTTTGGTGAGTTTGGTGATTTCTTCTTCAATTAAACCGAATCTTTTAAGGCTGCCCTCGTCTTTTTCGCGTTTTACCGCTTCACGTTCAATTTTTAATTGAATCACGCGGCGTTCTAATTTATCCAAACTTTCGGGTTTAGAGTCAATCTCCATCTTAATGCGACTCGCCGCTTCATCAATCAAATCGATGGCTTTATCGGGTAAAAAACGGTCTGTAATATAGCGGTGGCTCAACTCGGCTGCCGCAATAATTGCAGGGTCAGTAATTTCCACGCCGTGATGCAGCTCATATCTTTCTTTTAAGCCGCGCAAAATCGCAATGGTGGCTTCCACCGTTGGTTCATCCACCAATACTTTTTGAAAGCGCCGCTCTAAAGCAGCATCTTTTTCGATGTATTTTCTGTATTCATCTAATGTCGTCGCGCCAACGCAATGCAGCTCGCCACGCGCCAGCGCAGGTTTCAGCATATTGCCTGCATCCATTGCGCCTTCGGCCTTGCCCGCACCTACCATAGTGTGAATTTCATCAATAAATACAATGGTTTGACCTTCATCTTGCGCCAGCTCTTTGAGTACACTTTTTAGCCGCTCTTCAAAATCGCCACGGTATTTAGCGCCTGCCAGCAAGGCCGCCATATCTAGGCTTAACACCTTTTTGCCTTTGAGTGAATCGGGCACTTCGCCATTCACAATACGCTGCGCTAGGCCTTCTACAATCGCGGTTTTACCCACGCCAGGCTCGCCAATTAACACGGGGTTATTTTTGGTGCGCCGACCGAGAATTTGAATGACGCGGCGAATCTCATCGTCGCGACCAATGACGGGGTCTAGCTTACCCAAGCTTGCTCTTTCTGTGAGGTCAAGCGTATATTTTTTAAGTGATTCGCGATTACTTTCAGCGTCACTATCATTCACCGTATCGCTACCACGCACCGCCATTATCGCTACTTCTAGCGCAATTTTAGTTAAGCCATTAGCTTTGAGTAGCTTGCCTGTTGCGCCCTTATCATCGGCCAAGGCGAGCAAAAACATCTCGCTGGCAATATAGGCGTCGCCGCGCTTTTGCGCGAGTTTATCGGTAATATTTAAGAGATTATTCAGGTCGCGCGAAATGGCAATTTCGCCACCGCTATTATCTGATTTTGGCGAATTGCTAATGGCCGTATTAAGCGCAGTTTTAAGCGTGTTAACCTGCACGCCAGCCTTTAACAACAGCGAGGTAGCGCTGCCGTTTTCCTCTTGCAGCAAGGCCAGCAACAAATGTTGCGGCTCAATCGCCGTATTATCTGCACCCAGTGCTATGCTTTGCGCATCACTTAAAGCTTGTTGAAACTTGGTAGTGAGTTTATCGAAGCGCATATTGCCTCCTTACGTTTAGTTAATAGTAAGGTGGGGTAAATTTGCGCATTTTCAATAGTTAGGGTTGAATGGCTGCAATATCCCAGCTACGGCCTTCGTCGCTGGAGGTTGCTTGAATATTAGTTGTGACACCATTGTCGATTTGTTGCCAAGTGACTATTATTGTGTCTTTATCTAACTTAAATTGCGGATCAATTGCGCCGAGCTTGGTGAAGCGCTTCGGGTTGCTCGACACCCACGCTTCGCCATCCATGCGTGCATAAAAGAGGCCATTACCCGCTTCTGCCCATAGCATGTGCCAACCCCAATAACGTTCATTCTCTCCGCCCTGCGCAAACGCTAATGGCTTGAAATAGCACGATTTTCCATTGTTTCCACGATTAAACGTAACGCGTTTAATTTGTGCAGGTAAATTCACGTTATGTACGATAATCGCCAAATCAGGAATCGCTAAATCGCGAGCGTCTTTATCGAAGCCAAACTGTGTCAATGTAAAACGCTCGAGCTGTTGCTGATTATTTTTCTTGACTGCATCAAGCTTGTCGCACAAACCTTCTTCTGCTTGTGCCGATAAGCTTAAGTTTAAAAATACCAATAAAATAAGAGTTTTAATCATGCCGTCAATTATAAAGGGTTAAAGTATAGACTGTTAAAGTTAGAACGCTGTGGCAATACCAATCGCTAGCGACCAATCTGGCGTCAATTGCGCGCCGTTTACCTGCTGCACAAGTGGTTTTTGTACAAAACCATACATACTAGTACTGCTAGTAAGGCGGTAACTCGCCCCTGGGCTGACACTGATTGTGTAGCCTCCAGAATCCGCAGGCTCTGCATTCGCACCGCTATCGCGCGCTTTGTGTTGCGCGTTAATTTGCAACATAACACTAAAATCGGGCGTGACCTTATAGCTTAAACCCACATCTGCACTTAACTTGCGGCCAGGCTTAAAGTTATCGCGATCGCTAATTGTTTGTTGCCATATGCCTTGCGCAAACCAGCCAACATTGCCGTCGTGATGGTTGTAGTACGCGCCAAGTAGCGAATCGACGCTACCGCTACCAGGCTGTAAAGTGCGTTCTGCGGCTTCTTCCGTATTACGTTTGTGAATACTGCCAGTTGGCAATTTTAGCCCGAATCGCACGCCAGCATTTGCATGTGTATCGTTATAAAAACGGTAACGCGCTAATGCTTGTACATCGCCAATGCCAGAGAAGTTCCAATTTTCTGTTTCAGGATCTACGCCGCCAAAACCATCGTCTTTATTAAAAATATGGTTGTGCGCACGGCTAACAAGTGGCACTTTAAAAGTGATGCCCCAATCGGCGTTAATGTTCCAATCGAGCGTGGCCAGCAAATTGCGATTAATGGTGCGCACTTCGTCGTGTTCGTCTACCTCACCTGCTGGCGCGGCTTTATGCGCGCCGCTACGCAGTTGATCTTGGTCGATAAACTCAGCGCGAATATCTAAGCGTACACCTGGCTTGCTGGCAACGCCTTGAATATCCCAATCGCTATTTAAACTGCAAAATGCGCCGCCGCAACTGGCTTGCGCTGCTAGTGGCAAGAATACAAGTGTCGAAAATAATAGCCCGAACGCTAATTTGTAAATAACTTTCATATGAAACCTCTCTAAATTTAAATGCGCAAAATAGCGCAAAGTATTCATTGGCTTAAACCAATGTTTAAGCTTAATTAAATAGTCGAGAGGTTAGGCGGGGCTTGGGCTGGAGGTGAAACATAGCTGTGACTTGCAAAAATGGGGGCTGCGTATTCGGCGGTTTTTTGTGCAGTAGCGGTTAATTGCGCAATGATGACTGTGTTGCTGACTGGTAAAGTAGCTGTTGAGAACTGACTACTGCAAAAAGGACAATGCTCTAAATGCACAGCAATATTTTGCGATTTTAGGGCTTGTTTAATACTAAAATCGACCGATAATTGCTGGCCTTTGGTGGTAACTACTTGAATGCTAATTTTTTTGCCTTGGCTTGTACAAACTTCTTGCGTAAAGCTATTAGTGCCATTTTGCGCGGCAATAGCATGCGAAATGCTAGCCGCAAGTGACGCAAATACAATCGCAAATAAAGCGATTTTGTGCATCAAGCTAAATAATTTTTTTGACAACATGCGCGTATTGTAGCGTTAATTAGGTAAAATTCAATCGCTCAATTGGCAGAAAATAATTAGGAATAATCATGGCAACAGGTAGTTTATTAGCATTATTAGACGACATCACTAGCATGTTGGACGATGTATCGGTGATGACGCAAGTGGCGGCCAAAAAAACTGCTGGCGTGCTGGGCGATGATTTAGCGCTTAACGCACAGCAAGTGTCAGGCGTAGATGCTAGCCGCGAGCTGCCTGTGGTGTGGGCTGTGGCTAAGGGCTCGTTTATTAATAAGCTTATTTTAGTGCCTACTGCGCTAGCAATAAGCTATTTCGCACCTTGGGCAATTACGCCGCTATTGATGGTTGGCGGTGCGTATTTATGTTTTGAAGGCTTTGAAAAAATTGCGCACAAACTGTTTCATCATGACAAAAATCACGATAAAGCGCAGGCCAAGCACGAAGCCAAAATAGAATTGGCTATTGCCGACCCCAAAGCTGATTTAGTTGCGCTAGAAAAAGAGAAAATTAAAGGCGCCATTCGTACCGATTTTATTTTATCGGCCGAGATTATTGTGATTGCGCTGGGCACCGTGGCTGGCGCAGCATTTAGCAAGCAAGTCACGGTGGTTTCACTCATCGCCATTATTATGACTGTTGGCGTGTACGGCTTAGTTGCTGGCATTGTTAAGTTAGATGACCTTGGGCTGCACTTAATGCTTAAAAAAGGTGAAAACTTCTACCGCCAATTACAGCGAAAAATTGGCGCAGTTTTGTTGGCTTTTGCACCAAAACTAATGCGCTTTTTAACGGTGGCTGGCACCGCCGCCATGTTTTTAGTGGGCGGCAGTATTATTGGGCATGGCCTGCCCTTTGTGCATCATTTTAGCGAATCAATTATTGCTGCTTTACAAGCAGTGAGTACGGTTTTGGCTGCCATTGCGCCACATATTATAGATTTGATGGTTGGCTTGCTAGTAGGGGCGATTTGCGTGGCTTTATTTGAATTGGCTAAGAAATTTTATC
Organism: Methylotenera sp.; assembly: GCA_014378845.1. Classification (GTDB taxonomy): domain Bacteria; phylum Pseudomonadota; class Gammaproteobacteria; order Burkholderiales; family Methylophilaceae; genus Methylotenera_A. Next base: position 19,307 of record JACMNB010000037.1, read on the forward strand.
CTAAAAAAACGTAAAGTCTCAATTAAACCTATTGTCATTTCCGCGTAGGCAAGAATGACGGTGTTGAACTAATTGGTAGGCCAAAAAGTAGTTGCTAATGTTTAATGAATAAATTTATTCATCATCGCTAAATCGTTGTTCTAAAAACGGATCTGCCTCAATATGGTAGCCGCGTACCTCCCAAAAGCCGCGACGGTCAAACTCATGTAACTCAATGGCTTTAAGCCATTTTGCACCTTTCCAAGCATAGCGTTTGGGCACAATCATGCGCGCTGGGCCGCCATGCTCGCGCGCTAGCGGCTTGCCAAGTACAGAGTGTGCAACCAGCACATCGTCATCAAGCAAGGCCTCTAGCGGCAAATTAGTGGTGTAATTATCATATCCATGCAGCGTGACGAATTGCGCGGTTGGCAGTGGCGCCGCCAGCGCCAAAATATCTTGCGCGCTAACACCAACCTAATCCATATCTAACTGACTCCAACGTGTTACACAATGAAAGTCCGACACGTCACTCATTTGCGGCATGGCGTTAAAAGCATCCCAACCCAAATTAAGCTCATTTTCCACTAAGCCAAACACGCGTAGATTCCAATTGCCAAGGGCTATTTCAGGCTTAACACCTAAATCTAAAACAGGAAAATTTTTAACCTCAGTTTGTCCAGCAGGCACGCGGATATTGGCGTTTAACTTACCCGCACTATTGCCTTTTTTTGCAATGGCAATTTTGCCTGCGATGAGTTTTTTCCAATCTGGCACTTTGTAAATCCTTTTATTTAGCCGCAGATGAGCGCAGATACACGCCGATAAAATCAATTGACTGTCTATTCAAGTACGCTGAATAAGCATACTTTAGAGCGACTAATGCCTAATGTTTATAAGATTTTATCTGTTTTTATCAGCGTGTATCTGCGTTAATCTGCGGCTAATTTGGTTTTTTAAAACTGTCTAGCAGCAACAGCCCAACCCCCACACAAATCGCGCTATCGGCCACGTTAAAGGCAGGCCAGTAATGATAGTTGATGTGAAAATTTAAAAAATCCACCACATAACCCAAAGTAATTCTGTCGTACAAATTGCCAACTGCACCACCTAATACCAAGGCTAGGCCAGCGCAGAAAAGTTTTTCGTTTTGATTGTTATTTTGACTGTGTTTTTTTAGTAAATAAATAATAACGCTAGAAGCCACAATTGAAATGCCATTAAAAAACCACTTTTGCCAACCGCCTGCATCGTTTAAAAAACCAAATGCCGAGCCTTCATTGTGATAGCGCACTAAATCAAAAAAACTGGTGACAGAATGCAAATCGCCAAACAAAAAGTTTTGCTGAATCAAGTGTTTGGTGAATAAATCAAGTGCGATGACGATTGCGCTGATACTTAAATATTTGTAAAAATCCTGCACTTTTAAACCCCGTCATTCCCGTGAAAACGGGAATCCATTTTGACTTTGGTTGTTAGATAAAAACTAAAATGGATTCCCGCCTGCGCGGGAATGACGAAAGTTAAGGAATTAAGCATATTTTCTAGCCTCGCCCGCGCCAAATAAATTGCTCACACAACGCCCACAAATGCTCGGGTGTTCTGCATGCGAGCCAACATCTGCGCGGTAGTGCCAACAGCGGTCGCATTTTTTGTGAGTGCTAGGTTTAGCACGAACACAAGTACTCAATGGTGCATACTCTATCAACGCTTTAACATCATCACTTAAACTATCCTTATTTAACTCATCTAAATTTCGGATTGTCGCTTTTGATGTTATAAATACAAAACTTAAGTCATCACCAAAACTGTCTAATTCACTTATATCAGCTTCATTTAAGTAAATATCTAACTCAACCTGCAATGAAGAACCAACAAGACCCTGAGTTCTAGAATCTTCTACTATTTTATTTGCAATTCTGCGGATTTTAATAAGTCTTAACCATTTTAAAATGTCATTATCTGCCAATCCATGTTTTGGGATTTCATACCATAATTCCTCAAACACAGATTGGTCTTCGCCTAGATTTAACACATGCCAAATTTCATCGGCGGTGAAGCTTAAAATTGGTGCTATTAAACGCATAAAGGTATGCGTAATATGGTGTAACAGGCTTTGCGCAGCGCGGCGCGCAGGTGAATTTTCACCGCTGGTATAAAGTCTGTCTTTTAAGATATCCAAGTAAAAACTGCCCAAATCGTCAGAGCAGAAACTCACCAGCTTTTGCACCGCCAAATGAAACTCATAACGGTCGTAATCTGCCAGCACTTCAGTTTGCAGTTTTTGTGTTAAATACAAGGCGTAACGGTCGATTTCTAGCCATTGTTCGACTGGTAGTAAATCCTTGCTTGCATCAAAATCAGCAATATTAGCTAGCAAAAATTTGCAGGTGTTACGGATTTTTCGGTAACTATCGGCCACGCGTTTTAAAATTTCGTCACTAATTGTCAGTTCGGCAGAATAATCGGTACTGGCCGCCCATAAGCGCAGAATATCGGCGCCATAAGTATCCATTACCTTTTGCGGCGCAACGACATTGCCTTTAGATTTACTCATTTTATGGCCAGCGCCATCCACCACAAAACCGTGCGTGAGCAAGGCGTTATAAGGAGCACGGCCATCAATGGCGCAGCCCGTTAGCAGGCTAGATTGAAACCAGCCACGATGTTGATCTGAACCTTCTAAATACAAATCTGCTGGGTAAGTAAGCTCAGGGCGGCGCTTTAACACCGCCGCGTGCGTTGCGCCTGAATCAAACCAAACATCTAATGTATAGGTTACTTTTTTATAATCGGCCGCATTTGCTGGGGCATGTTGTGCCAAAAACGCTACACCATCTAAACTAAACCAAGCTTCTACGCCTGTTTTTTCTACCAGTAACGCTGCTGTCTCTAGCAAATCGGCTGTTTGCGGATGCGGCTCACCCGTTTCTTTATGCACAAAAAACGGCATCGGCACGCCCCAATTGCGCTGGCGCGACACGCACCAATCTGGGCGGTTTTTAATCATCGCCTCTAAACGTGCGCGACCCCAGCTTGGGAAGAACTCGGTTGTTTCGACAGCTTTATTGGCGTGTTCACGCAAGCTAGTGCCAATAGCATCCTGCGCATTCATACCAATAAACCACTGATGTGTGGCTAATTGCATCAATGGCGTTTTATGGCGCCAGCAATGTGGAAAACTGTGATTTAAACGGGCACTTGCTAGCAAATTGCCCGTTTCTAGCATCTTAGCCAAAATTACTTTATTCGCTTCTTGGCGAGTTAAGCCTCTGATTGCTTCAAATTCAACCAAATCACTATTAAAGAATTTACCGTCACCTCCCATTAAAATACGTGGCTTTTCGTTAGGAAAATTGGCTTTCATCACAAGCCAGTCATCGTTACCATGTGCAGCGGCTGTGTGTACTAAGCCTGTACCGGCCTCTGTAGTGACATGGTCACCACAAATAATAGGTACTTGACGGTTATCAAATGGATGTTGAAGTTGCAAACCTTCTAGCTGCAAACCTTTAGATGAAGCAAGTATTTGATAGTTTTCCTCGCTATACCGTGCCAATGTACTTGCTGCCAATTCATGAGCTAGAATCAACAAACCTTTACTCGTTTGAATCAAATCATAATCAAACTCAGGATGGACGCTCACCGCTTGGTTAGCTGGTAACGTCCATGGTGTTGTTGTCCAAATGACTGCATAAGTATCGCCTGTAACTTCCACGCCAAAAGATTTACTTAGCGCTACGTTATCTACAACCTTAAAGCCGACATCAATCGCTGGCGAGTTCACATCTTCATACTCTACCTCGGCCTCAGCCAATGCAGAACCACAATCTACGCACCAATGTACAGGTTTGCTGCCTTGATATAGGTAGCCATTGGTATAGATTTCACCCAAAGCACGCATGATGTCAGCTTCAGTTTTAAAATCCATCGTTAAATATGGGTTATCCCAATCGCCCAACACGCCTAAACGAATAAAGTCTTTCTTTTGCTTTTCTACTTGTTCAGCCGCATAGGCACGGCAAAGCTCACGAAATTTAGTAGGGTCGATATTTTTGCCATGGGTTTTTTCTACCACCAACTCAATCGGCAAGCCGTGGCAATCCCAGCCTGGTACATAAGGCGCATCAAAACCACTCATGGTTTTAGATTTAACGATGATGTCTTTTAATATCTTATTTACGGCATGGCCAATGTGAATATCACCGTTGGCATATGGTGGGCCGTCATGCAGAATAAATTTTTTAGCGCCTTTGCGCGATGCACGAATACGCTCGTAAAGCTTTTTATCTTGCCATTGTTTTAACCAAGCGGGTTCACGCTTCGCTAAATCACCACGCATGGGGAAAGGCGTTTCAGGCTGATTGATTTTGTATTTTGCTTCTTCGGTCATTTTAAATCTCAAAAAATCTTTATTACTTCTATTTTCGTCATTCCCGCGTAGGCGGGAATCTAGGCAACCATGATGCTTAAAGTGGCTGAGTAAACCAACATTCTTTACATCGTTACCTAGCTGGATTCCGCCTACGAGGGAATGACGGTACTAAAAAAATTTCTCGCAGTAACTATATCAGCTGCAATTTGCGCTTTTAGCGCATCTAAACTATCAAATTTCATTTCTTCACGAATTTTATGCAAAAACTCTACATGTACGTGCCTGCCGTATAAATCACCATTAAAATCAAGGATATGCACTTCTAGTAATAGTTTTGGCACGCCTGCAATGGTCGGCCGCACGCCCAAATTAGCCACGCTATTCAAACCGTCTAATTTTACCGCATAAACGCCTGTTAAGGCAGGCCGCTCGTGCCGCATATGAATATTAGCGGTGGGAAAGCCAAGCGCGCGGCCGCGTTTAGCACCGTGCACCACTTTGCCGTTAACGCTGTAATTGCGGCCTAGCAATTGCGCGGCCAAAACCAAGTTGCCAGAAAATAAGGCATCGCGCACACGTGTGCTTGATACGCGCTCGCTATTGAAATCAACCCGCGGCATCGAAATTAAGTCAAACCCGCCGGCTTTAAAATCATCAATCGTGCCTGCGCGTTTTGCACCAAATTTAAAATCCTCGCCCACCAAAATGGTGCTGGCGTGTAATTTTTCGCGCAAGATGTTTAAAAATTCTAATGCGCTAATGGCGGCAAAGCGTTTGTTAAACGCACAAACAAACACTTTTTGTATGCCTGTCGATTCAAAATATTCTAGTTTTTCGCGCAAATTGCTTAAGCGTGCAGGTGCGTTAAGCGGCGTAAAAAACTCTCGTGGGTGCGGCTCAAAAGTCATCACAGCTGGTGTTAAATTTTTAGCCGTTGCCTGCTCACATAACTTATGCAGTAAGGCTTTATGGCCTAAATGCATGCCGTCAAAATTGCCAATTGCGAGCGCTAACGGCTTATTTTCGACTAAAAGTTGGTTTAAAAAAAAAGGCTGATTTTTAACAGCGGTTAGGTGCCGATAAACTTGCATTAATGCGCTGCTTTAAGTTTAAAATCGGCCAATCTAAAGCCTAAAAGATAAAGGCAAGCAAAATAGCTAACAGCGCCTAAACTAACTAAGCCGCCCATATAAACCAGGCGATGCAACAAGTTAAATTGTAGCCAATTCTTGCTGTTGCCCGCAGCAAAATACAACACCAAACCCATGGTGACTAAGGCAATGGTGAGTTTTAACATAAAGCTAACCCAGCCCAATTTTGGAATGAAAAGTTGTGCTTTACGCAAATGGTAAAACAATAAACCTGCATTTAAACAAGCCCCTAAGCCAATAGATAAGGCCAAACCTGCGTGTTTTAAATCGGTAAACCAATAAAAAATTAAATTTAATAATTGGGTTGAAACAAGCGTAAAAATGGCAATTTTTACGGGCGTTTTGATGTTTTGCCGCGCATAAAAACCAGGCGCCAGCACTTTTACCAAAATTAATCCAAGCAAACCTAAACTATAGGCCATTAGCGCTTGCTGTGTCATTAATACATCGTGCGCGTTAAATTTGCCGTAATGAAACAGGCAAATAACCAGCGGCGCCGCCAAAACGCCCAGTGCAACTGCGGCAGGTGCGGCTAAAATAAATGTCAGGCGTAAGCCCCAATCCATGAGTTTTGAGTATTCAGCGCTATCTTTATTTGCCACACTTTTCGATAGACTCGGCAGTAATATGGTGCCTAATGCAACGCCCAAAATACCTGTGGGAAACTCCATTAATCGATCAGCATAATATAACCAACTGACAGAGCCTGTGACTAGAAATGTAGCAAATACAGTATTGATTAATAAGGATATTTGCGCAATTGATACCCCAAAAATAGCAGGCCCCATTAGGCGCAAAATGCGTCTTGCGCCTGCGTCTTTTGGGTTCCATTTAAAGCGTGGAATAAAGCCGATTTTAAGTAAATAAGGTATTTGATACGCCAATTGCAAAACGCCGCCCACGAAAACCGCCCAAGCCAATACCATAATTGGCCGCTCAAAATATTTAGCGAAAAATAAGGCGGCAATAATAAACGAAACATTTAACCAAACTGGGGTAAACGCCTGCACAAAAAAACGTTGATAGCTGTTTAAAACTGCGCCCGCCAGCGATGCCATGGAGATAAAAAAGATATATGGAAACGTGATGCGCAGTAAATCGACGGTAATATTAAACTTATCAGCTTGACCCACATAATTTGGCGCGCTAATCGCCACAATAACAGGCGCAGCAATCACCCCTAGAAAAGTAACCACTAACAAAGCAACAACCAGCAGGCTGCCTACGTTATTAATCAGTGCATGCGTTTCATCTACTCTGCGCTGATTTTTGTATTCTGACAGCACTGGCACAAATGCTTGGCTAAACGCGCCTTCGGCAAACAATCGACGCAATAAATTAGGGATTTTAAACGCCACAAAAAACGCATCGGTCATCAAGCCTGCGCCAAAAATACGGGCGATAAGCGTATCGCGCACAAAACCTAAAATGCGCGAGATAAACGTCATGCTGCCAACCGTGGCTAAAGCTTTGAGTAAATTCATTGTAATGATAATGATTGAATAGATAAGATTTTAACACGCCCATGCAAGACTTGGCTTAACGGCTGATGGTGTGAAAATTAATTCTGCGATTGGTTAAGATGTAGGCGAATGTCGATAACCTGCTGTAAATAAACATGTAGTATTTAAAACAAGGATTTGCCTCAAACGCCAAGAATATATTACTACGCATAGAAAATTTACGGTCAAGCAATCAATAACGCAGTTGTCAACAGCGCTGATTTTGATTTTTTACTGGCAAACGCGCAGCTAACGGTTATCAATTTTGCTGATGAAAACCAGAAAAAAACGGTGTTTAGTTTTTTGCACAAAGAAGATCAATTTTTTAAATTTGTGCAGTTTAGTCATGATGGCATTCATTACAAAGCGCGCGACGGTGATTTTTATTTACCCAAAGCCATTATTTTTTACGATGCTCTAGATTACAACTTCCCAACTGCGTTTTATTTTATTGCGCAAATTGGTCAGCAATTAGAGATTAGGTTTGTAAAAGGTGGGGCTGATGCGCAGTGGTTTCATGTGGCAGAAATGCATCAAGCGGTATTTGATCAAGAGGTTATTTCAAAAATTTAACACTCAATCAAAAAGCAGATGTTGTGGATATTTTATTTCACCTAAATTCACTTACTAGCTTTCAGTTTCAACATTCTGATGCCAACGTTAAGCCTAGTTTAGCAAGTGAGACGCTTGCTAAACTTTTAAATCAGGTTGAAGAAAAAACCGACAAAACTATTTATAATATTGACACCGATAGCGATAACGTTTCTTTTGGGCTGATGGACAAAATCAAGCTGTCCGAATTAATTCGTTTGGGTAAAGCACTTAATCTATCGATTAGTCAGCCACGCTGATTAACTGCACTAAAATTGACACACACACTACTAATAATAGCGAAAACCATCTGTTTTAAATTAGCAGTTTTTGTACGATAAAAGCTTGCCAAAAGCCACAAAAAACACTATTATGCACGGTTTCGTATTAACACCCAGTTAATAACAATTAGTTTAAGTATTAGGACAAACATGGCAAATACCGCACAAGCACGCAAACGCGCCCGTCAATCTGTAAAAGTCAATGCACACAACTCTGCATTACGCTCAACGCTACGCACAGCAATTAAAAAAGTGCTTAAAGCGGTTGAGGCTGGCGATAAAGCGGCCGCAATGATTAGTTATCAAGAAAATGTAAGCGTGATTGATCGTATTGCAGATAAAAAAATTATTCATAAAAACAAAGCAGCGCGTCATAAAAGCCGCCTAACAGCTGCCATTAAAGCCTTAAAAGGCGACGCACCTGTGATGTTGGCTAAAAAAGCAGCGCCAGTAAAGGCAAAAGCAGCACCTAAAGTGAAGGCAGCGCCAGCTAAAGCTGCTGCTGCCAAACCAAAAGCGGCCGCCAAGCCTAAGGCAGCAGCAAAACCGAAAGCTGAAAAATAAGATTTTTTAGTTTTACAAGTTAAGATAAAAAAGCCGCATTTTATGCGGCTTTTTTTAATACTATATGAATCGAACTCTATTGCTCCCAATCCACACCCCAACCAACACCAGCCCCAACTAAACTCACGCCCAAACAGTTGATGCGAGCGGAATCTGTTTCATTTTCAAACGCAATACCTATGTATTTATCGCCACTAATCCAAGCCAGTACTTTGTAATGAAATCCTGGCGCTTCATAATAATCATTTATTTTTGGCTCACCTAAAATAGCAATGCACTCCGCAGCGGTGTTATCTATCGACAAACCAAACGGAGGCGTACCAGAAAAAGTTTCTTTTAATGAGTCATCATAGCCAGCGCGACAAAACTCAATATCAACAAATATCCAATCGCTATTAAATTTTGGAGGGTAATCTGTTATTTTTATGAAATGCGCTAATCGAAACAACTCGAATCGTAAGGACTGCTTGGGTTTCCAATTAAAATGCGTGTCATAGTATTCGCTATCTGTGCCTTTTAACTTCAACCCCATTTGGCGCATCTCTTTCGCAAATTCTGTATGATCCACACCGTAGCCGAGCCATTTAACAATATCATCGCCGTTAATCATATTATCTGCGCTTGAAATTTAAAGTTGTCTAAGCACCAATATTTAACACACTACGCGCAATTAAAGCCGCATTCAGCGCCGCTTGCTTGTTTTTGCCAATCACCGTGAAGTGACCCATTTTGCGCGCTTTTCGTGGTTCATGCTTGCCATATAAATGTAGCTTTAAATTGGCATGCCTGAGAGCCAATATCCATGCGGGTTCCACAATATTATCTTGGGCATTATTTTTCGCTTCTGCAAACCAACTATCTCCCAAAATATTCACCATCACGGCGTTGCTGTGCAAACTTGTGTCGCCTAGCGGTAGGCCTGTCATCACTCGCACTTGTTGCTCAAACTGGTTGGTGACGCAGGCGTCAATGGTGTAATGGCCGCTATTATGCGGGCGCGGGGCGACTTCGTTAACCAACAATTGCTTGCCGACCACAAAAAACTCTACGCCTAACACGCCAACATAATCGAGCTTTTCTGCCAATTTTTTCGCCAGTTCTTGCGCGTTGGCTTTTAGCACTTCGCCGCAACGTGCTGGCACAATGCTAATGTCTAATATGCCATTTAAATGACTGTTTTCTGCGGTGGGGAAGCTTGCAATATTGCCTTGCGCATCGCGCGCCAGCACCACAGAAACTTCCAAATCCAGTGCCAGCATTTTCTCTAACACGCAAGTTTCATTGTTAAATTCTGCAAACGCTCTTGTTGCCTCAGCCTGATTTTTCACCCTCGCTTGACCTTTGCCGTCATAGCCAAAACGCGCGACTTTTAGAATCGCTGGGTACAAAATACTGGAGTCATTTGGCAAGTCTTTTGCACTATTGATTACCGCAAACGGCGCAACTGGCAGCCCAGCGTCTTTAATAAAATTTTTCTCTAATACGCGATGTTGTGCAATCGCTACACAAGAGGCAGAAGGCCTAACGGTGGTAGTAAGCGCTAACATTTCTAGCGATTTTGCGGGTACATTTTCAAACTCTGTGGTCACAGCGGCGCAAGTTTCTGCCATTTTTTTGAGTGCGACTGCACTGTCAAAATCAGCGCAAATGTGCACATCAGCAATCTTGCCTGCTGGGCTGTTTTTATCGGGGTCTAGCACGGTGACTTGGTAGCCAAGCTCGTGGGCAGCAATCACAAAAAAGCGACCAAGCTGGCCGCCGCCTAACATGCCCAGCATGGCGGGCGCAGTGATTACGTTTGATTTCATGGTTTTTCGGTCAGCGTCATTTGGCTAACTTTTTCGGTTAAGGTCGCGCGATATTCCACCAATTTTTTAGCCAAATTCGCATCACTATTCGCCAAAATGCTCACGGCAAACAGGCCTGCATTGGCCGCACCCGCATCACCAATTGCAAACGTAGCGACTGGAATACCTTTTGGCATTTGCACAATTGACAGCAGTGAATCCTGTCCTTGCAAATGCTTGCTTGGCACAGGCACGCCAAGCACAGGCAGCGTGGTTTTTGCTGCCACCATGCCAGGCAGATGCGCCGCGCCGCCAGCGCCCGCAATAATCACTTGGTAACCATCTTTTTGTGCGTTTTCAGCAAATTGAAACATCAAATCTGGGGTGCGATGCGCAGAAACCACTTTGGCTTCGTAAGCTACACCAAATTCTGCAAGCATTTGCGCGGCATTTTTCATCACTGGCCAATCACTGTCCGAGCCCATAATGATGGCAACTAACGGTTTATTCATTGGTTTTACCCTTTTTAAAAGCTGGTTTTTTCAACCACTATTGACCCGATTTCGTCATTCTCGCGAAAGCGGGTATCCATTTTATTGGAAATTTAGTGATTACAACATCACTATAACTAAGTTCTACCTGAACTGGATTCCCGCTGTCGCGGCAATGTCGGCTGCCTATGGTTTCATAGCACAATTAGGTTATCACGATGAATCAATTCAGACTCTTCCACGTATCCCAAAATTTTCTCAATCTCAGAGCTGGCTTTGCGCTTAATTTTTTGCGAATCTGCTGAATTATAATTCACAATACCTCGCGCAACCTCAATACCCGCCTCGTTAATGCAGGCCACCACATCGCCACGCTCAAAGTTGCCTTGCACATCCATCACGCCGATAGAAAGCAAGCTTTTGCCGTCAGTTTTTAACACTTTTACTGCGCCAGCATCTAAAACCAGCTTACCGCCAACCCGTAAATGATCCGCCAGCCATTGTTTTTTCGCGATGGTTTTAATTTGCGTGGATTTTAGGTGTGTGCCGATAGCTTCGCCAGCGCTCAAACGTAGCAGCACATCTTTCTCTCGACCTGATGCAATGACGGTATGCGCGCCGCTACTGGCTGCGCGCTTGGCGGCGAGTATTTTGGTGAGCATGCCGCCTGTGCCAACATCGCTGCCTGCGCCGCCCGCCATTTTTTCAAGCTCTAAATTACCAGCGGTTTCAAAATTAATGAATGTTGCGTCTTTGTCTTTACGTGGATCAGCCGAAAATAGGCCTTGTTGATCGGTTAAAATCACCAGCGCATCGGCCTCGATTAAATTTGCCACCAACGCTGCCAACGTGTCGTTATCACCAAAGCGAATTTCTTCGGTAACTACCGTGTCATTCTCGTTAATAATCGGAATCACCCGTAAATCGAGCAGCGTTTTAAGTGTTGAGCGCGCGTTTAAATAGCGTTTGCGGTCACGTAAATCATCATGTGTTAGTAGTATCTGCGCGGTGTGCAGGCCATGTTGTGCAAAACAACTTTCGTACATTTGCACCAAACCCATTTGGCCAACAGCGGCTGCCGCTTGTAACTCATTCACTTGCACAGGTCGTTTTTTCCAACCTAGTCGCTGCATACCTTCGGCCACAGCGCCGCTAGAAACCAATACAATTTGCTTGCCTTGTTTAACTAATTGGCTGATTTGCGTCGCCCAAGCGGCAATCGCCGTGCGGTCTAAGCCCTCGCCGTTATTGGTCACTAGGCTAGAGCCGACTTTTACAATCAGCGTTTTGCTATTCAATAATAGGGAGTTGCTCATTTTCTAAGGCTAATTTCTTAACTGCGTCTAAATGATCCATAATCGCGTATTTCAATGCATCGCAACCCACGCCATTAATGGCTGAGATAGCGAATACACGGCCTTTCCAGCCATATTCGCTTACGAATTTTTTAACCACGGCTGCGCTGTCGTGAATAATATCTATTTTATTTAACACCAACCAGCGCGGCTTATTATATAGTTCTTCGTCGTATTTTTTAAGCTCGTTTACGATGGCTTTGGCTTCGGCTACTGGGTCGGTCGCGTCGTCAAATGGCGCAATATCCACCAAGTGCAGCAATAATGATGTGCGCTGCAAATGACGTAGAAACTGGTGCCCCAGCCCTGCACCCTCAGCTGCGCCTTCTATCAAACCTGGCACATCGGCGATGACAAAACTGCGCTCAGCATCCACGCGTACCACGCCTAAGTTTGGGTGCAGAGTGGTGAACGGATAATCCGCCACCTTTGGTTTTGCTGCCGAGACACTACGGATAAAAGTGGATTTACCAGCATTGGGCATGCCGAGCAAACCCACGTCGGCCAACACTTTCAGCTCCATATACAGCTCGAACTCCTCGCCTGGCTCGCCTTTGGTGCATTGGCGCGGCGATCGGTTGATGGACGATTTAAAATGCACATTGCCCAAGCCGTTATTGCCGCCTTTAGCTAACATCACTTGTTGACCATGTTCGCTTAAGTCAACAATCATGCGTTCTGTGGCCTTGTCAGAAATCACTGTGCCAACCGGCACGCGCAAGACTGTATCTTCACCTTTTGCGCCGTAGCATTCTGCGCCGCGACCATTTTCGCCGCGCTGTCCGCGGAATGTGCGGGTGTAGCGATAATCAACCAGCGTATTAATGTTGCGGTCGGCCAGCGCATAGATTGAACCGCCTTTGCCACCATCGCCGCCATTTGGGCCGCCCATCGGCTCGTATTTTTCACGTCTAAACGTAGCAACGCCGTTGCCGCCGTCGCCAGCGTAAACTTTGATAGTCGCCTCATCAATAAACTTCATTCAAAAACCTTTATAAATTCATTCTTCAAGCTTATCGCCAACGAATTCAACATCACGTTGCGCGGTGCTCAAAATCCTCATGTACTTCGTGTACATTCCGGTTTCTGCGCTCCGTGCGCCTTGCGCTAATTCTTGAACCTCTAAATTTCTTAAAGGTTTTTGCTGCTAAACACGGAGTAATTTCTTAAACTTAACCTACACATTCAAATAAAAAAGCCCCATCAAACGATGAGGCTTTAATGATACTACTTAAACTTAAACTGCAACAATATTCACCAATTGGCGACGTAGTGCGCCTTTGATGCAAAAGGTTACTTTGCCGTCTATTTTTGCAAATAGCGTGTGGTCTTTACCCATGCCGACATTTTCGCCTGCGTGCATTTTAGTGCCGCGTTGACGCACAATGATGCTGCCAGCGCTTACAACTGTTTCGCCAAATGCTTTAACGCCTAAACGTTGTGAGTGTGAATCGCGACCGTTACGTGAACTACCGCCTGCTTTTTTGTGTGCCATGATTAATCCTTAACTATAAATTTCAATTACTTAGCAGCAATTGCGTCAATTTGAATTTCAGTAAAACTTTGGCGATGGCCTTGTGTTTTACGGTAATGTTTACGGCGGCGGAATTTAAAAATCATCACTTTATCTGCGCGGCCATGAGAAAGCACCGTTGCGCTAACCTTTGCACCTGCCACCAAAGGCGCGCCAATAGTGGTGATATCGCCATCAGCAATCATCAACACTTTGTCGATAACTACTTTGCTGCCCACTTCACCTAATAGTTTTTCAACCTTAAGTTTTGCGCCCGCTTCTACTTTGTATTGTTTACCACCTGTTTTTATGACTGCGTACATGGTTTTAGCCTTGTTTCTATACTTCAAATGAATCGCGCATTATACTTAAACTATCAGCATTTTGCAAATGCTAATTATGCTATTTTACGCCTGATAGCGCACATAGGCTGTGTTAAAATACCGATATTCTTTGAAATGGCTTTATAAGCCGCAAGCAACTTAAGCAACTTTAATCAAACAGTGACTTTTAACAACATCCAAACTTTTACTGCACGCCATATGCAAGCAGTTGACACTGTTATTCGACTTTCGCTGCATTCTGAAGTCGCGCTAATCAATACAATTAGCGAACATATTATTGGCGGCGGCGGCAAACGGCTGCGACCCGCACTCGTTATACTTTCTAGCGGATTATTTCAGCCCATTACTTCGCAGCATTATGAGCTGGCTGCCATTGTAGAATTTATCCACACCGCAACTTTGCTGCACGATGACGTGGTGGATGAATCTGCCATGCGGCGCGGTAAAAGTACGGCTAACCATTTATTTGGCAATGCCGCCAGCGTGCTAGTGGGCGATTTTTTATATTCGCGCGCGTTTCAAATGATGGTAAAACTGCAAAATATGCGCGTGATGGACATATTATCGCAAGCTACCAATATTATTTCTGAGGGCGAAGTGTTGCAGTTAATGAACATTCACAACGCCGACGTGACCGAGCAAGAATATTTAAAAATAATCCACTTTAAGACAGCCAAACTTTTTGAAGCCGCAACACGTTTAGGCGCGGTGATTAGCGGCGCAACTGTAGCGGATGAAACCGCGCTAGCCATTTATGGCATGCGCCTTGGCACAGCGTTTCAGCTGATTGATGATGTGCTGGATTTAAGCGGCGACGCCAATCAAATTGGCAAAAATTTGGGTGACGATTTAGCCGAAGGCAAACCAACATTACCGTTGTTAATTGCCATGCACCGCGGCGCGCCAGCAGATGCCGCAACCATTCGTAAAGCGATTCAACAAGGTGGGCCTAGTGAACTGCCCGCCGTACTTGCAGCCGTTAATGCAACCCATGCACTACAATATGTGCGGGATTTAGCTGCTAACGAGGCTAAAATTGGCTGTGAAGCCATTGCTCATTTGCCTGACTCCGCCAATAAACAAGCGCTGATTGAATTGGCTGAATTTGCGGTAAAGCGTGATTTTTAAAAAATAGCCACTGTCGTTGCAAAGCGTGAAAGGACTAATCAATCTAAAACAAACTAGATTGCCACACCTAAAAAAACCTTAGGCTCGCAATGACGGCATTCTTATGATTTTGACCTTAAATCCGCCTGTTGCCGCGCCTGTGATGATTTAAAAAGTTGGGAGGTTTTGAGAAAGGACTGTTTGAGCGAAGCGAGTTCCGCAGCGCCCAACTTTTTAAAGCAGCGCGGGAAACAAGCGGTATGGGGTGTCTTTTTGTTTGGATACTTTATTTTGGACAAGCAAAATAATGTATCTCGCCTACAGGCGAAAAAAAATACTAAATTAGACTTACGGTATGCAAATTAAACCGTTTTGCACGCCCTACTTGCTCCGTCTTCGCGAAGTGTGAAGTGACGAAGCAATTAATTAAAATAAGTAATGCTGGAAAAGTGGATTGCCGCGCCTAAAAAAACCTAGGCTCGCAATGACGGCATTCGTATGAATTTGATCTTAAATCCCCTGCTGCCGCGCCTGTGATGATTTAAAAAGTTGGGATGTTTTGAGCGAGGACTGTCACAACCGTCTTAGTGCTTTAGCACTTAGCGAGGTTGGGGAAGACCCTTGCGGTCTTATGAGCGAAGCGAGTTCCGCAGCGCCCAACTTTTCATAGCAGCGCAGGGCATAATATTAAAAAGCGTAGCGGCAGGGGGTAGCCTTTTCTTTGGTTTCTTTATTTTGACTAAGCAAAAGAAAGAAGCTCGCCTGGGGGCAAAAAAAATACTGCTTTAGTCAGCCGGTGTGCAAATACACCTCAATTTGCACACCCTGCTTGCTAGACGCTCTCATTTAGCGCGGCCATATGCTCAGCCGTACGTAGTAACTCTATCCTTCCCTCTTCGCTCGATAAAAGAAAGTCCTCAATGAGACGACTGACTTGTTTGGATATGGTTTTAGGAGTTTCGACAATTTTTGCATTTTTTGATTCCACTCCATTAAGGATTTCCGATATTGAAATTCCAAATCCAGAAGCTATTGCCACTACAGTATCAAGCTGTGGAGAAAAATCTGTGTCCTCGGAATTTAAAAGGCGATTGATATTTGTTGGCGGCAATCTCGAACGTCGCGCCAACTCCGCCTTACTGATGTTTTGAGCCTTCAGTTACGCTTTTATGCTTTTTACAAGAGCAGTTGTAGTCAAATTATCTTTAATCACAGAATTTCCTTGTACTAGAATAATAATTGATTAAGTCTACAACAACACCTTCTCAACTCCACCGTTATTAACTCGCTCCACGTATTCCTGCATCCAATTCTCACCTAAAATATGCTTCGCTATCTCGACCACAATATAATCCGCCTCAATGCCAGTATCGTCGCCATAGCGCGCTAGGCCTTGCAAGCAGCTTGGGCAACTGGTGAGAATTTTCACTTTCTCTTCAGGCGCACCCACCGTTAAGCCCATTTTGGCCATGCCTTTTTCCAGCTCTTCTTGCTTGCGGAATTTTACTTGCGTGGCAATATCTGGGCGCGCCGCCGCAAATGTGCCGCTTTCGCCACAACAACGGTCGTTTAACGCAACTTCTGTACCCATTAACTTATTGGTCACTTCTAATGGCTTATATGTTTTCATAGGGCTGTGGCAAGGGTCGTGGTACATATAGCGCGTGCCAGTGACAGTTTTCAGGCGCATGTCTTTTTCCATGAGATATTCGTGAATATCCAGCAGCCTGCACCCCGGAAATATTTTCTCAAACTCGTATTTTTGCAGTTGATCCATACAAGTGCCGCAAGACACAATCACCGTTTTAATATCGAGATAATTCAAGGTGTTGGCCACACGGTGAAACAACACGCGGTTATCGGTGGTGATTTGCAGGCCTTTGTCGTGATTGCCAGCGGATGTTTGCGGGTAGCCGCAGCACAAATAACCGGGTGGCAACACCGTAATCGCGCCCACTTCGTACAACATGGCTTGCGTGGCAAGGCCTACGTTTGAAAACAAACGCTCTGAGCCACAACCGGGGAAATAAAATACCGCCTCAGAATCTTCAGTCACTTTTTGCGGGTTACGGATGACAGGTATCATGTGATCATCCTCGATACCCAACATGGCACGTGAGGTTTTAGATTGCATTTTTTTAGGCATTGGCCGATTAATAAAGTGAATCACCTGCGCTTTAATCTCTGGTTTACCAACCGTTGCGGGTGGGCGAATTTTGTCTTTTAACAGTCCAAATTTCTTAGCTAATGTATGCGCAACATTTTGCGCTTTATAGCCCCAACCTATCATAGTGGTACGCAAAAATTTAATCGTGGCAGGGTCTTTGGCGTTTAAAAACAACATGCCAGCAGCGGTGCCAGGGTTGAACTGCTTTTTGCCTTGCTCGCGTAAAAAATTACGCATTTTAATGGTTACATCACCAAAATCAATATCCACAGGGCAAGGGTTAAGGCATTTGTGGCACACGGTACAGTGGTCGGCCACGTCGTTAAACTCGTCAAAATGTTTAAGCGAAATGCCGCGCCGCGTTTGCTCTTCGTAAAGAAAAGCCTCAATCAATAATGACGTTGCTAAAATTTTGTTACGCGGGCTATACAAAAGATTTGCGCGCGGCACATGCGTAGTACAAACGGGCTTACATTTTCCGCAGCGTAAACAATCACTTATATCGTCAGCAATCTCGCCAATCGCAGATTGCTCCATAATAATCGACTCTTGCTCGAGCAAGCCAAAGCTTGGCGTATAAGCATTTTGCAAACCAGAACCATTAAGCAACTTGCCTTTATTAAAGTGACCATTTGGATCTACTTTATTTTTGTACGCGGTAAAAGTATCTATCGTGGCTTGATCCAAATATTCCATTTTGGTGATGCCAATACCATGCTCACCAGAAATCACGCCGTCCAAGCTTTTTGCCAGCGCCATTACGCGGTCTACAGCGCTGTGCGCATCTTGCATCATGGTGTAATCGTCTGAATTGACAGGGATATTGGTGTGTACGTTGCCATCGCCCGCGTGCATGTGCAGCGCAATAAACACGCGGCTTTTTAGCACGGTTTTGTGAATTTCATCGCAGCGCGAGAGTATTTTTTGATACTCACGGCCAGCAAAAATTTCAGCAAACGCTTTTTTTATCTCGCGCTTCCAAGAAATACGTAAATCGTAAGACTGTATAGCTCTAAATACATTGTCATATTGTGAATAAGGCTCGCCAAATTTACCTAAAATGCTGATTGGTTCATCTAGGCTATTCAATAATAAGCGCCATTGACTGCGTAAATCACGCAATAATTGTAGCGCCATGGCTTGTTTAGATTGCACCATGGCAAGGTTATAGCTGCCATCTTCTTCGCGCTCAAATGGCAAATCGCCTTGCATAAACATTTCTAACGCATCGACTAATTTGAGTTTATTTTTGATAGAAAGCTCAATATTAATGCGCTCAATCCCATCAGAATATTCGCCCAATTTTGGTAGCGGAATCACCACATCTTCGTTGATTTTAAAGGCATTAGTGTGGCGCGCAATAGCCGCCGTACGCGCGCGATCAAGCCAAAACTTTTTACGCGCTTCAGCAGAAACCGCAATAAAACCCTCACCATTACGGGCATTACACATGCGAACCATGGCTGATGCCACTTGGCCAACCGCGTTTTCGTCATCCGATGCAATATCGGCGATTAATACCATTTTTGGCCGTTGTTGACGCGCCGCTTTGGTCGCATAGCCAACGGCTTTAATATAGCGCTCGTCCATGTGCTCAAGCCCCGCCATAATCACGGCTGGCACTTGCGTGGCGGTTAAATCAAGATAATCTTTAATCTCCACAATCGCTGGTACGGCATGCGACACGTTGCCAAAAAACTCCAGCGCAATAGTGCGCACGTGCTTAGGCATGCGGTGCAAAATAAAGGTGGCGCTAGTAATCAAGCCATCGCAACCCTCTTTTTGAATGCCAGGCAGGCCGCTTAAAAATTTATCGGTAACGTCTTTGCCTAAACCTACTTTGCGAAAGCTTGGGCCGGCAATTTCTAAAATCTCGGGTTCACCTAATTGCGTTTTCATGTCAATATCAAAACGCGTTAACTTAAAACGCGCGGTGGCAATATCATGAATTTTGCCTAAATTATGGTCTAACCGCTCTACTTCTAGCCATTTGGCATCGGGCGTTACCATGCGGTAACTGGCCAAATTATCTAAGGCTGTGCCCCATAACACCGCTTTTTTACCGCCCGCATTCACTGCCACATTGCCGCCAATACAGCTGGCATCGGCACTAGTTGGGTCGCACGCGAACTCAAGCCCTGCCTCAGTTGCAGCTTCCATTGCGCGCCGCGTGACTACACCTGCGCCACATTCAATGGTCGCAATTTGGCGCGAAACGCCAGGCAATGTGCGCATTTGCACGCCCGTGTGCTGATCTAACTTTTCGGTATTAATCACCACAGATAATGGCGTAAGCGGAATTGCGCCGCCCGTATAACCCGTACCGCCGCCGCGAGGGATGACTGTAAGCCCAAGCTCAATACTCGCTCTAACTAGCGCAGCAATTTCAATCTCGGTGTCAGGATTTAGCACCACAAATGGATATTCCACACGCCAATCGGTGGCATCGGTCACATGTGAAACGCGCGCCAAGCCATCAAACTGAATGTTATCTTTGCGCGTGATTTTGCTATATTTGCTTAAGGCTTTTTTGCGCAAGTCGTAAGTTTGACGGAAATCTTCGGCAAACTTTTCAATCGCTAATTTACCTGCTGCCACCAAATTAAGTACGCTGTCGTTGCCAGCGCTACGTTCTTCAATCGCGGCAATCCGGTGCTGAAGCGCGTCAATTAAGGCTTTGCGGCGTTTTGGGTTGGCAATTAAATCGTCTTGCAAATAAGGATTGCGATTCACCACCCAAATATCGCCCAGCACTTCAAACAACATGCGCGCGCTGCGGCCCGTTTTGCGCTCTGCGCGCAAAGCATTTAAAATATGCCAACACTCTTCACCCAAAAACCGAATGACAATTTCGCGGTCTGAAAAAGAAGTATAGTTGTAAGGAATTTCGCGCAGGCGCGCGGCAGGCTGTTGTTCGGCTTGAAGCAAATTGACGGGAATAGGCGCATTCATTAGGTGTTATTTTACTCAGCTAGTTGTAATGTTAAATTATATCATGCAGTAGGCCATGGGATAGACCATGCATTAACTGCAAACGTTGCATCGGGCAATAGCAAATTTAAGTTAAAATATGCAGATGATTAAGCACTTAAAAATTCTCGCTATGTCCATAGGTGCTGTGCTGTTATTGGCCGTCTTAGTGTTTGAAGTCACTCAAGACAAACAAGCGCCAAATGCCACCTTTACCACATTACAGGGCAAAAAAATTAGCATGAGTTCGCTTAAAGGTAAAGTAGTATTAGTTAATTTTTGGGCGACTGAATGCCGCGCTTGCGTGACTGAGATGCCTGCGTTAGCAAGCATTTATAACGAGTATAAATCCAAAGGTTTTGAAGTGATTGCGGTTGCGATGCCCTACGACCCACCCGCGCAAGTATTTAACTATGCCACGCAAAAAAAGCTGCCTTTCCCTGTTATGGATGACGGGCTTGGCGACATTGTTAAGCAATTTGATGACGTGAGCGTAACGCCGACTACATACATTTATAACAAACAAGGCAAGCGGATTCAATACACGATTGGCGCGCTTAATTTTAAACAATTGCGCCAACTTTTAGATAGAGAGCTACATTAATGCTGTGGATTAAAGCGCTGCATATTATTTTTGTGACCAGCTGGTTTGCAGGCTTGTTTTATCTGCCACGCCTATTTGTGAATCATGCGATGGAAAGCAATGAAGCCACTTTAGCAAGATTGGCATTAATGGAGCATAAATTGTATCGCTTCATGACGCCGTTAGCGGTGCTGGCGCTGGCATTTGGGCTTTGGTTGTGGCTGTTTTACCACATCAGCGGCGGTTGGCTGCATGCCAAGCTGGGCTTGGTTGCTGGGCTGATTGCGTACCATTTTTACTGCGGAAAAATCATGCGCGATTTTAAAGCGGGTAAAAACGCGCGCAGCCATGTGTGGTATCGCTGGTTTAATGAGGCGCCTGTGTTAATATTATTTGCTGTGGTAGTTTTAGTGGTGGTAAAACCGTTTTAATGCGCTACGTTTTTAAAGGCTTAATTTAGTTGGATATTTTGAACTCAGACTGGTTGATTAGCATGCTCAAAAAATCGAGCACTACGCCGCATGGGCGCCTGCTATGCTTATTTGAGATTTTAGAAGATTGGCTGGAATTAGTTAACCTTTCTCAGCCGAATATTGCCGAACAAATAAACACAATTACTAATCCCAAGTCTCACCAATTGCAAGATTATCTAAGCATTGAGGCCGCCAAAGCTGGCGCTGCTATGCCAGAGATGTTGGCGAACCAGTTGTATTTTATGGCTATCGCGGCCACGCAAGAAAAATTGCAAGCTAGCAATTTAAACAGTTTAGCGCATGCCAAAAGTGCGGCGCACGCATTAATCATTGCGCAAACAAAACAAGGCTTTTATACATCAAAATCAACAGTTTACGGCATTGCTGCCAGCTTTTTGGGCGTTTTAGTGGTGGCGGGCGCACTTTACAGTAGCCAACATTTAAATCTAACACCTAAAAAACATATTGCCAGCAACATACCAGTTCAAACTTTAATACCGCAGTTAGTATCGGCTAGCAACATGGCTGATCCGCAGCAAACGGCTGCGTTAATGGCACAAGTTGAGCTAATGCGACATGGTAGTTGCCAGTTAATTGAGGCGATTCAATTACCCGACCAATATAAAGGTATTTATTTGAACATGGTGGTCAATGGACAAGTGTCAACCGACCCGCGCGAGCAGAAAATTGCGTTTGCGCTGCTCAAACAAACCCGTTGTAACTACACGCCAATGCTGATGGCAAACTCTAAATAAGCGGTCATTAACAATAAAAAAAGCCAGCGCAAAGCTGGCTTTTTTTACTTAAATAATTGCAAAAATTACTCGGTAATTTTTTTCAAATTATCCAAACCACCTTTAAACACCGCATGGATTGTGCCTGTAGCCGCTGCATCATCGCTACCTTTTGCTGGCGTTGGTGATGGATCTTTGCGTGCAAAGTTGGCACTCCACACCACTTCAGTCACGTTTGCACTAATGGCGTTAACGTCAATTTTGGCAGAGTAATGGCTAACAGGTAATACGCTTTCGTTGATGATATAGCTGTAAGACATGCCTGCCGCGTCATAATTAGTAAGCGTTTCGTTTACTGTACCGCCATCGCCTAATGTTAATAAGCGCACTGCGCCTTTTACATTATTGGTGCCACTTTTAATTTCTGTTTTGGCAACTGCTGGGTGAAAAGCGCCCAAATCGCCAAAGTTAGCGACTTTTGCCCAAACTTTTGCCGCTGGCGCATTAATGGTGATTTTTTCTACGGCAGATAAATTTGCTGCTGAATCTTTATGCATGGTTGCGCATGCGCTCAAAACTGCTACAGAAGTTAAAACGGTGAAATTAATGAGTTTATTCATAAAATGCTCCAATAAAAGTGTTTAAATAGGTATACTGACCTGTATATATCATACATTGTTTTTTAGTTTAACAAAATATATTAGTTAATCAATATAGCTACTTAATGACGAACTTTTCAAGAATTGGTTCATCAATTATTACCTGTAAGTATAACTAACAGCCCACTTAATCTCATGCTATACTAAAAGTTATGAGCGCTTTAAAAGACAAAATTTTAGAAACCGCAACTGATTTATTTCACACCCGTGGCATCAATTCTACTGGGGTTGATACGATTGTGGCGGTTGCGGGTACTACTAAAATGACCTTGTATAAATATTTTGCCAGCAAAGAAGATTTGATTTTAGAAGTGCTGAAAAAAAGTCAGCTAGATTTTCAAACTTGGTTAAATGATAAACTTAACTCCACCAGCAAAAAGCCCAACGACAAAATTCAGCAACTATTTGATTATGTTGAGGAATGGGTAAATTCCCCGGCCTTTATAGGCGTTGGATTTATCAAGGCGTCAGCTGAATTTCCGAATGAGGAAAACCCGATTCATCAGCTGTCCAGCCAACAATCACGCGAATTCAGGCAATTTATTAGCAAATTGGCTAGAGATGCCAGCATTAAAGACGCAGACGGTTTAGCCTTGCAACTTTCACTACTTTTTGAAGGCGCTGTGCAGGCAGAACAAATGAAACGTGGTTCTGGCGCCATTAAATATGCTAAAAAAGCGGCCAAAATTTTGATTGATGGCGCGATTAAAAGTTAATATTAAGCTTAGTTTTTGTTGCTTAAGCTTGCCTTAAAGCATCACACTACAAGATAATAGTGTTTTTAATCAAAACACTACTTTCATGCAAACACTTATCTGCGGCTCACTCGCTTTTGACACCATTATGGTGTTTCAAGATTCGTTCAAAAATCATATTCTGCCAGACCAAATTCATAAGCTTAGCGTGGCTTTTTATGTGCCAGAGATGCGCCGCGAGTTTGGCGGCACTGCAGGTAATATTGCCTACAACTTGCAGCTGTTAGAAGGCAAGCCGCTGATGATGGCGACGGTGGGTGACGATTTTGGCACATATGCTAACTGGTTGAAACAAAACAATTTAGTAACAACGCATATCAAAACCATTGCCAATAGTTTTACCGCGCAGGCATTTATTACCACCGATATTGACGATAACCAAATCACGGCATTTCACCCTGGCGCAATGGTGGAATCGCACCAAAATTCAGTAAAAGATGCTAACAATGTAACCTTGGCGATTGTCGCGCCCGATGGTCGGGATGGTATGTTTGCGCACGCACGCGAATGTTTTGACGCAGGCATTCCGTTTTTGTTTGACCCTGGCCAAGGCTTGCCGATGTTTAACGGCGAGGAGTTGCTGCATTTTATTGAAATGGCCACTTATTTAGCGGTGAACGATTATGAATCACAAATCATCCAAGATAAAACGGGCTTAAATTTAGCGCAACTGGCATCAAAAGTAGAAGCTTTAATCGTCACACTGGGCGGCCAAGGCTCACATATTTATGCCGATGGTCAACGTTATCAG
Source organism: Methylotenera sp. (assembly GCA_014378845.1). GTDB lineage: Bacteria > Pseudomonadota > Gammaproteobacteria > Burkholderiales > Methylophilaceae > Methylotenera_A. The sequence goes on from JACMNB010000037.1 coordinate 43,439, forward strand.
GTGCCGTGCGTTAAAGCTACGAGTATTGTTGACCCAACTGGGTGCGGCGATGCGTACCGCGCTGGGCTGTTGTATGGCATTGCAAACGGCTGGGATTGGCCAACTTGTGGGCGATTAGCAAGCACAATGGGTGCTATTAAAATTGCCAGCCGCGGTGGGCAAAACCACAAGCCAACGCGCGATGAGATTGAAAATATTTATGCGCAAGCATTAGTTGCGCAGGTAGCGGCAGAAGAAAAAACGAAGCCGCTTTAGAAATTAAAACTTTAGCTTTTTTTGTTATTCGTATTTAGGAGTAAAACATGAATTTTTCAAGATTATTGGTCCTAGCCAGTTTATCTGTTTTAGTAGCGGCTTGCGCCAGCTCAAACTCTGGCAGCGTTTACAGCCGTGATGACGCGCGTAAAGTGCAAACCGTTAAAACGGGCGTGGTAGAAAGCGTGCGTACTGTTAAACTTGAAGGCACAAAAACACCAATTGGTGCGGCAGCAGGCGGTGTGATTGGCGGCGTTGCAGGCGGCTCTATTGGGCACGGCGCAGGTAGCACAATAGCGGCTGTTATTGGCGCGGTTGCTGGCGGTATTGCAGGCAGCGCGATTGAAGAAGGCGTGACCCGCAAAGATGCGCTAGAAATTACAGTTAAGTTAGATGGCGGCGCGATGATTGCGATTGTGCAAGAGGCTGATGAGCAATTTCATGCGGGCGATAAAGTGCGCATTGTAGAAAATGCGGATACGTCGCGCGTTACGCATTAATGCGTTTAATATTGCTGTCTAAAAAGCCGCTTTTTTTAGCGGCTTTTTTAATCTCTTTTTTCACCAAATTGTCATTTAATTTTCATGAAACATTAATCTTTAACCCCCAATATCTCACTCAATTAAAGGAGAGATATTATGTTTAACTTAAATAAACCTTCACTTAAACCTTCACTGGCGCAGCCATTTACCGCGCTGCAACTCAACTTACCTACCAGTCATCAACAAAAGCACCTCAGCGTAAGCATCGCGCGCAATCTAACCGAAGTGGCGGAAGCGCAGCGTTTACGTTACAAAGTTTTTGCCGAGGAAATGGGCGCAGAACTGAATGGCACTAAGGATTTAGACAAACGTGGTTTAGATATTCAAGGTTTAGATGTTGATGGCTTTGATGAGTATTGCGATCACTTACTGGTGCGCGATAATGCATCAGGCCAAGTAATTGGCACTTACCGCATATTAAGCCCGCATCAAGCCTTTGCGGCAGGCGGTTATTACTCAGCAGGCGAGTTTGATTTGACGCGGCTTTCACATTTGTTTGGCAGCACGGTAGAGCTTGGCCGCGCTTGCGTGCACCAAAATTATCGCAACGGCGGCACCATTACCATGTTGTGGGCAGGCCTTGCCAAATATATGCAACTGCATCATTATGAATACATGATTGGCTGCGCCAGTGTGCCAATGACAGACGGCGGCCACATGGCAGCTAGTTTATATCACAAACTAAAAGATGACTATTTATCGCCGCCAGAATACCGCGTGTTTCCGCACAATCCATTGCCAATAGCCTCACTCAATAAAGAAATGCAAGTCGTTTGCCCACCTTTAATTAAAGGCTATATGCGCCTTGGCGCGTATATCTGCGGCGCACCCGCGTGGGATGCCTCTTTCAACACGGCTGATATGCTGGTAATGTTACCGTTATCTAAAATCAATCAGAAATATGCCGCACATTTCTTAAAATAATTTGCCAGCCCACCATCAAATTACCCACACCAACTTAACAATTCGCACATTTCGCACCGTGCGCATTTTTGTTCACACCATTATTGGGCTAATCGTTGCATCAGCCGTGCTGCCATTGGTGAATGTTCAGCACCAGCGCAGCCTCATCCAATGGTGGTGCGGCGGTTTGTTGCGGGCATTTCATATTCAAGTAAAGACATTTGGCAATTTGCCGTCAGCCAAAACGCAAGGCGTTATGTTTGTGGCAAACCATGTTTCATGGGCCGATATTCATGCACTTAATGGCTTGATTCCATTGAGATTCGTCGCAAAATCAGACATTAAAAGCTGGCCAGTTTTTGGCTATTTGGTCACTAAAGCCAATACTTTATTTATTGATAGAAGCAAGCGCCAAGCGGCTGGCCGCATCGTTGAAACGGTGTCAAACAGCTTAATAGCGGGGGATAATTTATGCTACTTTCCCGAAGGCACAACAACCGATGGCACGCATATGCTGCCGTTTAAAAGTAGTGTGCTGCAAGCCGCCATTAACGCAAAAACGCACATTTGGCCAGTGGCAATTCGCTATATAAACGCTGATGGCAGCATCAATACCGAGATGGCGTATGCGGGTGAAACCACGATGATAGAATCGATGAAATTAATTGTGATGCAAAAAAATGCTATTGTAGAACTGCATTTTCTCGCGCCGATTCAAGCATTTAGCGGTGATAGACGCGCGTTAACTGATGTGGCTTTTGCGGCAATTAAGGCTAAATTAGCCTTATAACCGTCAAGCTTTGTCACGCGCATCGTGATTAACTTGGGTGATTTTTTTGGTTTCTAAACAAAATGCGGTGAGTTGGCCACCCCATAAACAGCCTGTATCCAGGGCAATAATGTTTGCGCGTTGTTTCAAGCCCAGCGCAGACCAATGGCCGCAAAGAATGGTGGCATCCTTAGATACCCGGGTTGGTACATCAAACCAAGGCATATAACCCGCAGGAATATCTTGCAACTCGCCCTTAAACGCAAACTCCATTTCGCCGCTGGCAGTGCAAATGCGCATGCGCGTCATGGCGTTGGTAATCACGCGCAATCTGTCCATACCCGTTAAATCATCGCGCCAACTATTAGGCAAGCTGCCATACATGTTGGCAAAAAAGTCTAAATAGCTTGCGCCCTGCAAAGCCGTTTCCACCTCGCTTGCAAGGCTAAGTGCTTTTGCCATCGTCCACTGCGGCAGCAAGCCAGCATGCACCATGACATAACCACTTTCTGCCAATAGCAGCGGCTGATAGCGCAGCCAAGTCAGCAATTCTGCCCTATCAGGCGCTTCGATAATGGCTTGCAGCGTATCGCCTTTGTGGGCTGGTTTTAAGCCGTAAGCAACCGCCAGCGCGTGTAAATCGTGATTACCCAATACGATTTTGATTACATTTTGATGCTGATAGCACCAACGCAGCACCTCTAGCGAGCCGGAGCCGCGATTGATTAAATCCCCTACCAGCCATAATTTGTCTTGTGTTGGCTTAAATTCAAGTCGCGACAATAACGCCATAAACGCGTGATAACAGCCTTGAATATCGCCAATTGCGTAAATTCTCATAGCACTTAGTTTACCTTATCTGTATTCTACAAACAAAAAAGCCGCTTTAAAAAAGCGGCTTTTCAGTGTCATAAAAATTTTAAAAATTAATATAAACCATCTGTTTTATAACAGGCCTAAAATTTAGCTGGCTTTAGCTTTAACAAATTTGGCAGAGTCAAACGTTGCGCCCGCTTGATTCGCCATTTCGGCCACCGCGGCGGCAATTTCTTCTTCGCTTAAATCGGGGTTACCACCTTTTGCTGGCATCGAGCGAATACCATTAACAGCGTGGCTTACTAATGTTTCATAGCCAAGTGCAATACGCGGCGCCCATTGGCCTTTATCACCAATTTTAGGTGCGTTCATTAAACCAGCTGCGTGACACATCGCGCAGCCACCCTTCACTACCTCTGCACCGCTTTTTGCTACATGCTCTGTCACTGGCGCGGCGACTTCAACCACTGCAACAGGTTTAATATTCTCCGCAACTGCCGCAACAGCTGGCACGGCATCGTCCACAACAGGCTTACCAAATATCAGTGAGGCTACTACCCCAATCGCTAAAATAATGCCAAAAATAATGACCATTGGCTGTAAAGTACTTGGGCTTGCATGTTCGTCGTGATTGTCCATTATGATAGTTCCTGTAAAATAAATAAAAATACGTCGTAAAAATAGTTAATAAAAAAACTAATGCCTTAAAGCTGCTTTGTTATAATGCATATTACTTTATGTGTAACCTTTAGTTAACGATGCGCCCGTAGCTCAGCTGGATAGAGTGTTGGTTTCCGAAGCCAAAGGTCGTGGGTTCGACTCCCGCCGGGCGC
>JACMNB010000038.1 GCA_014378845.1 Methylotenera sp.
GAAATGCTGCCATACATTTTATATAAATGATGAAACAATTTAACCGAGCCTTGGCTGCCAGGCTTGTTTTCAATGATGCCGGCAGTGCTACCATCTTCGTGGTATAGCTCAATACGCTGTACATGATCGGTATTGTCTAGGGTTGATAAAACATCACTAAATTTTTGCATGGTTTAATTTAAATTGCCTTAAAGGTAATATGCCGTTTTGGTCATTATTTTAGAAGCGATTTTCATGCCAGCCTTAATCGGTGCAGGCAACTCACTTGCTCCTAGCGCATTGGCTTCGCTGGCATGTGCGGCTTCATCTTGCTGCATTTGGTTCACAATTGTACGCGTTTTAATGTCAGCATCACTTAATTGTTGCAAATGATTTTGCAGGTGTTCACTCACTTGATTTTCGGTTTCAGCCAAAAAGCTCAAGTTCCATTTGTCCCCCAGCGCGCCCGCAACCGCGCCTAATGTAAAACTGCCGGCATACCACAGCGGGTTAAGCAAGCTTTTGCGGCCGCCCAACTCGTCAATGCGCGCTTCGCACCACGCTAAGTGATCGATTTCTTCAGCCGCCGCATGCTCAAGCGCTTGTACAATTTGTGCGTTTTTTGAGGTAAGCGCTTGCCCACTATACAAAGCCTGCGCGCACACTTCGCCCACGTGATTAATGCGCATCAGCGCGGCAGCATGTCGCTTGCTTGCGTCGTCTAGCAAAGGTTCTTCAAAGGCTGCATCAGGGCGGGGCCTAGCCGCTTGCGCGCTGGCAAATAAGGTGCGTAAGCCAACATCAAACGTGCTAATTACTTGATCGAGTGTCATTAAATTAGTGTAATCCAATTCTAATATTAAAGCCAAACTTAGCTATCAAGATATAGTCTTTGACTTAAAATTAATGTACAAAAAGCCCCGCTAATTTTATTGAGCAGGGCTTAGAGTAATCTTAAAATTTAATCACTAGTACCGCTTATTTTTTGATTTCTGCTGGTTTAACACTTGGCTTAGCTTCAGATTTAACATCTGCAGCTGTATCAGCCACTTTCAAGTCAGGCGTCTTAGTGACTGGTAAACCTTTCAGCTGATTCATTGCTTGCACAAATTGAAAGTCATCTTTTGAAGCAGGTTCAATCGGGCCTTTTTGTTCCGCATATCGTTTCTCGTTAGCTTTACGAATGGCCTCTGCTTTTACTTCGTCGCGCGGCCCAGCTGGCTTATTGGCATCAGCATCTTTTGGGTTTGATAAATGCTTGCCCAAATCAGCTTCGTGAATGCTATTGCTGTGATCGTAGCCGTCGTCCACATTAATATCAGGCACGATACCTCTGGCTTGAATCGAGCGACCATTAGGCGTGAAATAACGCGCGGTGGTTAACTTGATTGCGCTACCATTATTAATCGGTAATATCGTTTGCACAGAGCCTTTACCAAAGCTTTGAATACCCAAAATAGTCGCGCGTTTATGGTCTTGAAGCGCTCCAGCTACAATTTCAGATGCCGAAGCTGATCCCTCGTTAATTAACACCACAATTGGCGTTTTTTTGTAGTCCGCTGGCACATCTTTTAAATAATCACCATGACCACGCCGCGCGTAGTCTGCGGGAGTTGCGGTTAAGTGCATTTTAGAATCAGCTACCCGACCTTCGGTATAAACAACCAAATCATCTTTTGGTAAAAAAGCAGCCGACACGCCAACGGCCGCATCTAGCAAGCCACCAGGATTGTTGCGCAAATCAAGCACCAATCCTTTAAAAGCGCCTTTATTTTGATCGTGCAAGCTTTTTAAAGCCTTAGCCAAGTCTTCACCGGTGTGTTCTTGAAACTGCGTAATACGCACATAGCCATAGCCTGGCTCGATAAATTTATTTTTAACGCTTTGCGTTTTGATAACGGCGCGCATCAAAGTAAAGGTGAGCGGTTTTGGCTCATTTTTGCGCAAAACAGTCAGCACAATCGGCGTATCGGGCTTGCCACGCATTTTTTTAACGGCGTCATTTAAGGCTAAACCTCGCACTTGCGTATCGTCCAGTTTAGTAATAAGGTCACCACTTTTTAAGCCAGCTTTAAAAGCAGGGCTGTCTTCAATTGGCGTCACCACTTTAACTAAGCCGTCTTCCATTGCCACTTCAATACCCAAGCCGCCAAACTCTCCTTGCGTGCCCGCTTGTAAATCCTTAAAAGCATCGGCATCCATAAAAGTAGAGTGAGGGTCTAGGCCAGCCAACATGCCAGTTAGGGCTTCGTTGATGAGTTTTTTATCTTCAACAGGCTCGACATAATCACTTTTAACTTTGCTAAATACCTCGGCAAACATACGCAAATCATCAATTGGCAATTGAGGCGATGCTATTTTTTCGGCCAAAACAGAGAAGTTAAGGCTAATAAGAACGCCAACCAATACACCAGAACCGATCAAGCCAAACTTTTCAACAGTATTGCGCATGCAAACCCTTTTCTACGAAAAAATTAAGTAACAATGTTTAAATTCAACCGTGCTCAACTTCAGAGCATACAAGAATATAATAGGTTCATTTTGCGCTATTTCAAGTGAATTTAATAGGGCAGAACCGAGTTAAGGAGTTTTTCATGACAAAAAATCAAGTAGAAATTGAATATTGCACGCAATGTAGATGGTTATTGCGCGCGGCATGGTTAGCGCAAGAATTACTAACCACGTTTGAGCAAGATTTAACAGGCGTTAATTTAAAACCTGGCACAAGTGGCGTTTTTGAGGTGCGGCTAAATGGTGCTGTGTTATTTAACCGCAAAGCCGCAGAACGCTTTCCTGAATCGAAAGAGTTGAAACAATTGATTCGAGATCTGATTGCGCCAGAGCGCGACCTTGGCCATAGTGATAGGTAAATTAGGGTAAGGAAAGAACATTTAATTAGCCATTAACAGCAAGCTGGCATTTATTTACAAACGGCTTGTTGATAAACTAAGCTTTTTAATTGCAATCGCAAATGAGAACTGTTATCATTCAAGTTAATTGATGACTTGAGTAGTAACAAATGATTAAACAAGTAAATACTAGCCTTTTTTTTGCGATGAGTATGTTGTTGCTGAGTCCCAAACTTTCATTAGCAGATGAAAACAATTGGGGTTATGTATACGGAGCAGACACTCTGCCAAAAGGGCAGTCAGAATTGTATTTGTGGGCAACTGACAGACGCCACAAAGAAAACGGCGTATACAATGCGCAAGATTATCAGCTTGAATACGAGCATGGAATAACAGATAGTCTGCAAGGTAGCGTGTATATGCTAGGTAGCTCGCACAATATTAAAGGCTCTGCGCCGCTGGATAAAAACGGTGACCATGAATATCCAGATAATAACCGTTCTGGGCTAACTGGCGTTAAAGCATCGTTAAAATGGAATTTGCTATCCACTTATAAAGACCCAATTGGTTTATCTTTGTATATAGAGCCTGGCTATAGCAATCGCTTTAAAATTTCTGGTGAAAAGCAGGACGAATACTCACTAGAAGCCAAACTGATCGTGCAAAAAAACTTTTTGGATGACACCTTGTTATGGGCAACAAACTTAAGTGTAGAGGCAGAACGCAGAAAAATTAAGGGCACTGGACAAAATTGGCAAGATGAATTGGAAGTTGAAGTCACGAGCGGTTTATCATACCGATTTGCACCCAATTGGTGGGCAGGCGGTGAGATGCGCTATCACTCAGAATACCCAAATTGGCGTGAAGAGTTTAATCGAGAACATTACGCGATTTTCTTAGGCCCAAATATTCACTGGGGTAGCGAAAAATATTGGGCAACCTTAACTTACATGAGTAATATGGTGGGTGCGCCGCATGCTGCAGATAGGATTGACCATTTAGCTGAACATGAAAGACGGGAAATTCGTTTTAAAGTGGGCTATAACTTTTAAATAATTAACTTGCAGGCTTAGCGTTTAGGATTTTTTATGAACGCTTTTTTAGTGACTACTGTATCGATAGTCACCAAATTACAAATTCAGAGCATTGTGTAAAAATGAAAAAATTTAACCAAATCTCAATACTATTTTTATTAATGTTGTTTGCCTTTTGCACTAACAGCTATGCGCAACAGTTTTACACGATAGAAGAAGCGCAAAAAGCCGTGTTTCACGAAGCGGATCGTTTTAAACTCCATCCTATTGTTTTGACAAATGATCAAACAAGTAAAATCAAAAAGTCTTCAAGTACTGGCACACCGATTCCTGATAAGCGTATATGGCAAGTGATAAAAGCCGATAAATTAATTGGGTGGTTTGTGGTAGACGAGGTGTATGGCAAGCATGAGTTTATTACCTATGCAGTCGGCATTAATCTTGATGGCACTGTGCGCATGATTGATATTATGGATTACCGTGAAACTTACGGTTATCAGGTGCGCGAGGAGTCTTGGCGCCAGCAATTTATAGGTAAGAATGTTAGCGCAAGCCTTAAGCTTGATAATGGCATTGACAACATTTCAGGTGCAACTTTGTCGTGCAAGCATTTGGCAGATGGTGTAAAACGCGTATTGACTTTGTATGACACGGCCCTTAAAAATATCAATTAAAACCGATGCTATATAAAAAAAGAAGCCGCGTTGCACATTTGCCACTCTGGCAATCAATTTCTACACATTTAATCTTTATTATCTGTGCTATTTCTGGCGTTTTGTATTTGCTGGCGCACGAGTTTGAAATTAAAGCTTTAAACGTAGAGAATCATAGTATTTTGGTGGTGCATGGTTTTGCAGCATATTTTTTTGTACTATTATTTGGTGCGGTCATGCCAACCCACATCAAAGCCGGCTGGAAAAATAAGCGTAATCGAATATCAGGCGGTTTAATGGTGGCATTGATGGCGTTGTTATTAGTATCTGGCTTATTTTTGTATTATGGCGATGTTTCGCGCGACGCCGCATTGTGGGTACATTGGGTAATAGGGTGCGGTTTGGTTTTATTGTTTCCGCTACATTTTATACGGGGTAGGCGCGCTAACTATATCGCCCTAAAGCACATGCACAAGTAGCTTAACTTTAAACTATTTGAGACTTAAAATACGAACTATTCGCAATTCTGCAAGGTTTTTATATTTGATATACACTTTGAATGTCTTAACCAGCTAGGAGCAAAAGAATGTCAGATAACCACGGTGCTAATACGCCAGTCACTAATGCCTTAAACTTAATTCTAGAGCTAGAACTTGCAGGGGTGGTGCGTTACACGCATTATGCGCTGATGGTGTTTGGCTATAACCGTATTCCTATTGTGTCTTGGTTGCGCGAGCAGGCGGCAGAATCGTTGACTCATGCTGATAAAGCGGGCGAGCTAATTACGCACTTAGGCGGACACCCTTCGTTATCAATCGGCCCATTATTAGAAACGCATAATCACGATATTGGGGATATTTTACGCGAATCAATGGCACACGAACTGCTTGCATTAAATGCTTATAAAGCCTTATTAAAGCTGGTTGAGGGTGAATCGGTGATGTTAGAAGAATATGCGCGCGAGATGATATACATGGAAGAGTTGCATTCTGGGGAAGTAGATAAAATGCTACGCAAACCTGGCGATTTAGCAAAGTTTCACGCATAAATTTATTAACTATTTTTGACTATAAAAAAATTAAAGCTGCTTGTTGTTAAAGCGGCTTTTTTAATTGGCTACTTTTCAGCCTCATTATCTAATCGCTGCGCGCCTTCAAAGCGGCTCGCCCAATAGCTATTTTGCATACTATCTACTTGCACGTTTTTACCTGTGCTGGGCGCGTGAATAAATTTGTTATCGCCAATGTAAATACCCACGTGCGAAAACGCCTTTTTAAGCGTATTAAAAAATACCAAATCGCCAGGTTGTAACTCATTTTTTTTAACTGATTTGCCTATTTGTGCAATAGCCCGCGCGGTAGGTGGCAGGGTTAAATTGGCCGCATTGTGGAAAACATAACGCACAAAGCCGCTGCAATCAAAACCAGTGGCGGGGCTGCTGCCGCCGTATTTATATTGAATACCCGTTAAACTTAGTGCGTTAATTAGCACTTCTTGTACTTTATTTTGCCAATTGCTTGGCTGAGCTACGTTTATTGTTTGTGCAGATTCACTGCTTTCATCCGCACTATAAATGGCAATGCCAGCTGCATTTTCAGACATCACTTCTTGTGCCATGCTAACGTTGCCAAATAGCACGCAATAGCAAGCAAATAAAGCAAGAATGTAATCAGTTGATTTGAACATAAAAAAGAAAAAACCTGCCCTAAAGCTTTTAGGCAGGCAAAGTTGATGACCTAATTACTTAGCCATTGCGCTTTTAAGCATGCCGACGATAGCCAGTAAACCGCCGCCGCCAACACCACCGCCCACAAGTCAGGTCACAATCGACATGACATCCATGCCGCCTGTTGCACCAGCTGCTGCCGCTGCGCCGCCCATGCCCAACTTGTTTAATATCATTGGCAATACAAAGCCGCCAATCACGCCAATCACAGAGTTACCAGCTGTGCCCATGCTTGCATTTTTCATCATGCCGCCAGCTACATTGCCGCCAACAGCACCACTAATTAAACCGATAATTGTTCCTAAATCCATACATCCTCCCTAAAAAATGACAGAGTTAAAACTTTACAGCATTGTTAGGCTAACAACTTATAAAGCATAACGCAATACTTTTTATGCACTCTTTTGAATCAAAAGCACTATTCATGGGATAATTTCGGCATGTCAGAAAACTCTCAATTAACCCATATTTTTAAAGCAGGCGGTCAGCTAGCCGATGCAATAGAAGGTTTTAGCGAACGCACGCAGCAGCTGGAAATGGCGCTAGCAATAGAATCGGCCATTAAAAATAATACGCAATTAATTGCAGAGGCTGGCACTGGCACAGGCAAAACCTTTGCTTACCTTGTGCCAGCGCTGCTTTCTGGCGGCAAAGTAATTATTTCCACAGGCACTAAAAACTTGCAAGATCAATTATTTAGCCGTGATTTACCTAATGTGCGCGATGCGTTAAAAGTGCCAGTCACGGTGGCGATGCTGAAAGGCCGCTCAAACTACGTGTGCCATTATCACCTAGAAGCCGCTGCGCAAAGCGGGCGTTTTGCCAGCCGTGAAGATGCAAAATATGTGCATTTGATTAAAAACTTTGCTGAAAACAGCAAAACGGGCGATAAAGCAGAACTCACCGAGGTGCCAGAAAACGCCACCATTTGGCTGAATGTCACTAGCACACGCGACAATTGTCTTGGTCAAGATTGCAGTTTTTACAAAGAATGTTTTGTGATGGAAGCGCGTAAAAAGGCGCTGGCAGCCGATGTGGTGGTGGTGAATCATCATCTATTTTTTGCCGATGTGATGCTGCGCGATGAAGGTGTGACTGAATTATTACCGAGCGCCAACACGGTGATTTTTGATGAAGCGCATCAATTGCCCGAAGTGGCAGGCTTGTTTTTTGGCGAAGATATTTCTACATCACAACTCACCGAGCTTTGCCGCGATAGCTTAACGGCGCATTTAACATTGGCGAAAGATTGCGTGCCACTTGGCGAAGCGATTCCAAAGTTAGAAAAAGCCTGCAAAGATTTTCGCTTAGTTTTTGCTTATGAAGGCTCGCGCTTGCCTGTGAATAAAGCCATGGCGCTAAAAGGTTTTGAGGCTGCTTTTGACGACATGCAAGCCATGTTGAAAGAGCTGAATAAAGTGCTAGAAAGCCAAGCCGCGCGTGACCCCATGTTAGAAAAATGTTGGCAGCGCGGCGAAGAATTAAGTGCGCAACTCAATAGCTGGTTTAAAGCCAGCAACCCAAACTTAGTGCGCTGGGTAGAGGTTTTTACGCAATCGGTTCAGCTACACGCAACGCCACTTAGCGTAGCCGATGGCTTTAGCAAGCAACTTAACGCGCAACCTCGCGCTTGGATTTTTACCAGCGCCACACTGGCAGTAAAAAGCGATTTTAGCCACTACATCGCACAAATGGGCTTGCAAAATGCCACTACAGGCTTTTGGGAAAGCCCATTTGATTATGGCGCACAAGCCTTATTATATGCGCCTGCTGGCATGCCAGATCCAAATAGCGCAGGATACACGGCAGCGGTTGCAGCCGTTGCCTTGCCTGTGATACAAGCCAGCCGTGGCCGCGCCTTTGTGCTGTGTACTTCGCTAAAAGCCATGCGCGAAGTTTACGCCATTTTAAAAGACGAATTCGCCAATAAGGGCATGGAATACCCGCTGCTATTGCAAGGCGAAAGCACGCGTACAGAATTATTAGACCGCTTCCGCGCCCACGGCAACGCCGTACTAGTTGGCTCGCAGAGCTTTTGGGAAGGCGTCGATGTGCGCGGCGAAGCGCTTTCGGTGGTCATCATCGACAAACTCCCATTCGCCCCGCCCGATGACCCTGTACTCTCTGCCCGCATCGACAAACTCACCGCCGATGGCAAAAACGCCTTTATGGAATACCAATTGCCCTACTCTGTCATCACCCTAAAACAAGGCGCTGGCAGATTGATACGCGATGAAACCGACCGCGGCGTGCTGGTGATTTGCGACCCGCGCCTAATCTCCAAACCTTACGGCAAGCGCATCTGGCAAAGTTTGCCGCCGTTTAAGCGTACCAAAGAATTGGCGGATGTAGAAGCGTTTTTTGAAGTCTAAATTAGATTTTATAAAGGTCTAAAGGGTATATCTGAAATACTTACTTTGTCTATTAGTTCTGGTTTTCCAACAAGAGTAAGCATTTTTTCAAAAGTACTTTTTGCCATAGGCGATGAAAAAGTTGGGCCAAGAATTATTTTATGAGTAAGGCTAAAAATTGAAAATTCACCGTTGGATATACTTGGTAGCGATTTAAATTTAAACTTGAGTTTTGGTTCTAAGCCCCTATTTGTTTTTGCATAGCCTAACATTTTTTCTACTTCTGGGTCTTTGTTTCTCTCGTTCAAGTAAACTACTCTCCATTCTTTTTCTTCAAGAAAACCATGGTGTTTTGTAAACAATGCAAATATTTTGATTCTTTCAAATAAGTAATAAGCGGCATTGTAAAGCCCCTCATTATCTAACTCCTGATTTTTAATAATATTTGCTAATTTATTGAGTGTGTTTTCAATCCAATTTATACGATTCTCTTTTGATAAGTAAGTAACTTTGGCAATGATAAAAGGAGAATCTTCTTTTGGTTCAAGCTTAGATGTATCAATAACTAGAGCTGCACCTTTACCATTTCCGCCATAACCACGCCACATTGAAAGTTGGCCATTTACATCGGTTTCTTCATATTCTGAAAAACAAAAAGCATAAACATCTAAGCAATGTTGATTACTGAATTTATCAAACCAATCTTCAAAGTGGCTCTGAAATGAACTTAAGTGTTCAGGGGTTTTAAATGCCGCACTTAACTGATGATTTTCATAAAACATTTTATGTGCTTCTAGTACTACATATCTCAATTCTTCATAATCATTCATGTTTAAAGGGTTTGAAAACCATGTTTCATCTGTTCTTAAAATATTTTCAATATTTTCGATTGAAGTATAGTGAGCCAACTTTGGTCTGACCTCTGGGAACATTGCTGTTTTGTCTATATCGTCCCAAAGTGGGTGGAAGATGTCCGAATAACTCTTGGTTTCCATTTAATTAAATACCTTTTAATTTGTTTTAGACGTTAATAATAATTGATTTACTGTCAAAATACGCTTTTGCTTAACATTGTCAACGATGCTTATAATCCCCGAAACCGAATACGAACTCACCGCTATCCGCGCCCAAGGTGCTGGTGGGCAAAACGTCAACAAGGTTTCCAGCGCGATTCATTTGCGCTTTGATATTACGGCTTCTAGCTTAAGTGATTGGCTGAAGGAACGTTTGATTGGCTTGAAGGATAATCGCATTACCGAAGAAGGCGTGCTGGTGCTAAAAGCGCAACAATATCGTACGCAAGAGGCCAATAAAAAAGATGCGATTAAGCGCCTGCACGAGATTGTCAACGCTGCAAACCAAGTAAAACCAACGCGTTACGCCACACGGCCGAGTTATGGCTCTAAGCAACGACGCTTAGAAGGTAAGACGATTCGTGGGCAGGTGAAACAATTGCGCGGTAAAATAGCGCATGATTAATGCCAAATCTATTCATATCCGTCATTCTGAGCGTAGCGAAGAATCTAAGCAATATGACAAAAAACTGGATTCTTCGCAACGCTCAGAGTGACGGGATTGGTTGTAAGACTTGCGGTTTAGACAAAAGCAATAAATGATAAATTAACATGAACCTTTTAGCACTTGACACTTCTACCGAATTTTTGTCGCTGGCACTACAGGTTGGCGATGAAACTTACTCGCATTATCAACATGCTGGTCAAGCCGCATCACAGCTGGTGTTGCCGAAAATTCAAGTGTTGTTAAATTCCGCCAATGTTAAATTGCCAGATTTACAGGGCATTGCTTTTGGCGCTGGGCCTGGCGCTTTTACTGGCGTGCGCGTGGCGTGCGGCGTGGCGCAGGGCTTGGGTTTTGGGGCGAATTTGCCGGTGCATGGCGTCAATACTTTGCTAGCATTGGCGCAAGCAAGTGGCGAGTCTAAGGTGATTGCCTGCCTAGACGCACGCATGGGCGAGATTTATCATGCGGCTTTTGTAAAAGAAAATGATGTATGGATTGAGTTTAGCAAAACAAGCGTATGCAAGCCAGAAGCCGCGCCAGCATTAAGTGGCAACTGGGTTGGTGTTGGAAGTGGCTGGGCAATTTATGGCGAGATTTTGGGTAAAATTTATGCTGAAAATCTAATTAAAACGATGGCAGAAATCACGCCAACCGCCCAAGCGATTTTGCAATTGGCAACACCAATTTTTGCCGCAGGTAAAGCCAAGCCTGCCAATGAGGCCGCGCCGATATACGTTCGCAATCGCGTGGCGCTGACCACGCTTGAGCGCGCAGCAGGGCAACGTTTATGAAGTCTCTCAGCAAATGCTTAACCTATCCGCTCGCCACGAGTATGAAGTATCTTAATAAATGCTTAAACTTGCCGTTCGCCCTGAGCTTGTCGAAGGGTTGTGCTTAATTCTGTGGTTCGAGCAGCTCACCATCAGAGGTTTATTTTAAAATGAGCGCGCAACTGCAAGCACACTTACAATTGCGCCCAATGCAAATCGACGATTTAGATGCGATTATGCAAATTGAGCCGACGATTTACAGCCACCCGTGGACGCGCGGCAACTTTAGTGATTCGCTAAATACTGGTTATAGCGCATGGGTTTTGCAAGAAAATAATGCGCTGATTGGTTACGCGCTGATGATGCGGGTGCTTGATGAAGCGCATTTATTGAATTTAAGCATCGCCAAAGCGCAGCAAAAACGTGGCCTAGGGCGCTATTTGCTTGAATTTATGTTGAAAAATGCTAAAAGCCATCAAGCTACTAATATGTTTTTAGAAGTGCGGCCGAGTAATATTTCTGCAATCGCTTTGTACGAAAATATTGGTTTTTGCGAAATTGCGGTGCGCCGCGGTTATTACCCTGCTGATTCCAAAACCAGTGAAGCGGGCCGCGAGGACGCGATTTTAATGGGCTTGGTGCTTTAGCGCTTTTGCTGCATGATAGTCTAATATGATGATGACACGTGAAGACGTTTTGCGAGAATTAGAACTGTTGCCAGTTTGGCAATTGCGCGCGCCATTGGCAACGGCAGCCGATCTTTCATCTAAAGTTTCGCAACAAGTTGGCGACGTTAGATTTGAAGCTAAGCACGTTGAAGTTACTGAAAAATCACAACCATTAATAGCCAGCGAGGCGCGTTATTTTGCGTTAGTGTCAGACGATCAAAATTGGGCATTTGTGTTGCCACAAGCCTTAACCAGCGCGGCAAATGCTCTATTTAACAATATTTTACTGGCCTTGCAGATTAATAAAACCCATACTCAAACAGTAAGTAATTTGACTAGCGTGAAAGTAATCGTCGCCTTTGGCGAATTGGTTGCGCAACAATTGTTAGGTTCCACCGATTCTATTGAACAACTGCGCGGCAAGCCGCAAATGTTATTCACTGCTTCGCTTATTGTGACCTATCACCCAAATGATTTGCTGCAAGATTTGGCATTAAAGGCAAAGATGTGGGATGATTTGTGTACCGCTAAATTATTAGTAGCCAGTAAAAATTGATTTAATTTGAGTTGGCAATTGACTTGAATTTTTAAAAGTATGCCGCATTAACTATAAGTATTCCATCAATGTTTAATATTTAAAGAGGAGCAATCAAATGCAATTTTCATGGAAAAAAATTCTACTAGCAACCATGCTATTAAGCGCAACATTGGGCTTATGTGGCTGTGGCTATAACCAATTTCAAAGCTTGGATGAAGATGCCAAAGCCAGCTGGTCTGAGGTATTAAATCAATATCAGCGCCGCGCCGATTTGGTGCCAAACTTGGTTGCCACAGTTAAAGGTTATGCCGAGCATGAAGAGAAAGTATTAACCGAAGTTGCCGATGCGCGCAGTAAAGTGGGCAGTATTCAAGTGACAAAAGAAGTGCTAAACGACCCAGAAGCTTTTGCTAAATTTCAAGCTGCCCAAGGCCAATTAACCAGTGCGCTTTCACGCTTAATGGCGGTGGCCGAAAATTATCCAAATTTAAAAGCCGACCAAGGCTTTAGAGATTTGCAAGCGCAGTTAGAAGGCACAGAAAACCGCGTGACTGTGGCTAGAAATCGCTTTATTGAATCGGTTAAAAACTACAATGTGTCGGTGCGTAGCTTTCCTAATAACTTAACCGCAATGATGTTTGGCTATAAAGCAAAACCATCATTTACGGTTGAAAATGAGAAACAAATTTCGAGCGCGCCAAAAGTAGAATTTGGCGATAAAAAATAACTTCAAGCCTAATACGATAGTGCTGCTCAAGATACATGTTACAAACCGTCCTTCCCGCGAAAGCGGGAATGCATTGGCTGTTGTTCTTTTTTCATTGCTAAAGTGGATTTCGGTTTTCGCGGGAATGATGGCACTTAAGGTACTTAGCTTGTTTAAAAAGGCCTTATTTGAAACGGGCTTATTTAAAACGGGCTTGCGCGCATCGGTTTTTGTTTTCTTGGCATCATGTTTATTGCTTAGCCAATTTGCCTATGCAGAACTTCTACCTGTCCCTATCCTAAAAACCCGCGTTACCGATTTAACCCAAACGTTATCTGCGCCAGAGCAAGCGCAGTTAGAGCAAAAACTGGCCGCATTTGAGCAAGAAAAAGGTAGCCAAATTGCGGTATTAATTGTGCCAAGTACGCAGCCAGAAGATATTGCGCAATATAGCATTCGCGTAACGGACGCATGGAAGCTGGGCCGCAAAGGCATTGGTGATGGCTTGCTGGTGTTAATCGCCAAAGACGATCACAAAATGCGTATTGAGGTTGGGCGCGGGCTTGAAGGTGCAATCCCTGATTTGTATGCAAAACGCATTGTTAGCGAAGTATTGGCGCCGCACTTTAAGCAAGGCGATTTTTACGGCGGACTAGACGCCGCCACCCAAAAATTAATGGGTTTAGTCAACGGCGAAGCGCTGCCCGCGCCCACACAAACGGCAATGGGTGGCAATGGCATTGGCAGCTTATTGCCGTTATTGCTATTTGGCGGGCTTATTTCGGGCATGATGTTACGCGGCATGTTTGGCACTTTTTTTGGTAGCGCGCTTAATGGTGGTTTGTTAGGCGGCCTTGTTTGGATATTGGGATTAGCTTTAGGCGGCGCGGCACTATTGGGGGTTGTGGCGTTTTTTGTCACCATGATGCTTGGCGGACGTGGCCTTGGCGGTTACGGCGGCATTCCAATGGGCGGTGGCGGTTGGTCAAGCGGTGGCTCAAGTGGTGGCAGCAGCTGGGGTGGCGGCGGTGGCGGTGATTTTGGTGGTGGCGGAGCAAGCGGCGATTGGTAATCGCCATTGACGATAACATGAAACAGAACCCAATCATTCGATTTTTTAAACACCTCATTAGTAATGTGTGGCAAGTGCATCATCATTTTTCGGCTTCTGCGCTGCATAATATCGAGCGAGCCATTCAATCTAGCGAAGCCACACATTGCGGCGAAATTTGCTTTATTGTTGAATCGGGATTGCATCCGATGGAAATAATCTATAAAAAAACGCCTAAAAAACGCGCGATTGAGCTGTTTAGCTTGTATAAAGTGTGGGATACCGAACACAATAACGGCGTACTGATTTACTTGTTGCTGGCCGACCGCGATGTGGAAATTGTCGCAGACCGCGGCATACATCAACACGTGGGCAATGCGGCTTGGGAGCGTATTTGTCACCAAATGGAACTGCAATTTAGGCATGGAGATTTTGAGGCTGGCGTGTTGCAAGGCATTGCCGATATTGGCGCGCTGCTGGAAACGCACTTTCCTCATCAAGAAGCCGAAATTAAAACTGCCAATAAAAAAAGCCGTAAAAAATCCAATGAGCTGCCGAACGCACCGATTATTTTATAAGTCTTTTGTAGTATTTTTTCTGATTTTTTGCCAGTTTTTTAGCCTGGCCGCGCTTGCCGACATTCACGATATAACGCGCATTTTTCACGCTAAACCCACCTTATCTTTATTTGAAATCTGCCATAGTGGCGGCTGTGCAGAAGTTTCGCCTGTTTCAATAAGCGATGCCGAATGGCAACAAGTGAGCGCAGTTTTTACCAATGATGTACAAAATGCAGCAGAAGAACGCGCACAAATTGCCGTAGCCATTGGTGTTTTAGAAAGTCTAGTGGGTAATAAAATTGGCACATCTGGTGATTTGGCTGGCACTTTTGGCAACTCTAATCACAGCGGTCAGCTTGATTGCAACGATGAGGCGATTAACAGCACCACTTATATGCGCTTGCTAGCCAATAATGGCTTGCTGCAATTTCACGCCATTGAAGATACGCGCACGCGCAACTTCTTTTTTACTGGTTGGCCGCACAGCACGGCTGTGATTCGCGAACTTAAAACAGGTGAACGGTTTGCTGTGGATAGTTGGTTTTTTGATAATGGCCATGCGGCAACCATTGTACCGTTTGCACAATGGAAATCGGGCTACAAGCCAGACGACAGCCCAATTGGCAAAACGCGCTTAGCTAAGCCAGCCATAGCCAAGCCAGATGAAAATAATACAGTGGTGACGCAAAGTAATCACCTGCCTGTAGAAAATGCAACAAAATAGTCATTTGCTGACTTAATGCGCATTTACCGTTAAAATTCGGCTTTATTTAATTTAGCAGACAGTTATGCGCGCATCTCAATTCTTCATATCCACCCAAAAAGAAGCGCCAATCGACGCCGAGTTGATTTCGCACAAGCTGATGATTCGCGCCGGGCTGATTAAAAAGCTTGGCAATGGCTTATATAGCTGGATGCCGCTTGGTTTGCGTGTGCTGCGCAAGGTGGAAGCGATTGTGCGCGACGAGATGGATAAAGCGGGCGCGCTAGAGCTATTAATGCCTGCCGTGCAACCAAAAGAGCTGTGGGACGAGACGGGTCGCTGGGCGGTTTTTGGCCCGCAAATGTTGAAAATCAAAGATCGCCACGAGCGCGATTACTGTTTTGGCCCGACGCATGAAGAGGTGATTACCGATATTGTACGGCGCGAAATCAAAAGTTATAAACAATTGCCGCTTAATTTTTATCAAATTCAAACTAAATTTAGGGATGAAATTCGCCCACGTTTTGGCGTGATGCGCGCGCGCGAGTTTTTGATGAAAGACGCCTATTCTTTTCACGCCAGTTTTGATAGTTTGCAGCAAACTTACGCGCAAATGCATCATAGCTATTGCCAAGTATTTACGCGACTTGGGCTTAAATTCCGCGCGGTTAAGGCCGATTCTGGCGCAATTGGCGGCGATGGATCGCAAGAGTTTCATGTGCTGGCCGATAGCGGTGAAGATGCGTTGGCGTACTGCGAAAATTCTGATTATGCAGCCAATGTAGAGCTGGCAGAAGCATTGCCAGCAATCACTAGTAGAGCCGCTGCCAGCGAAGTAATGGCGGATGTTGAAACGCCCAAACAAACCACTTGTGAAGCAGTTGCCGAGCTGTTGAATATACCCTTAGAGCGCAACGTTAAAGCACTGGCTTTAATAGTGACAGAAAATGAAAAAGTAAGGTTTTTCTTGCTTTTATTGCGCGCCGACCATCATTTAAACGAGATTAAAGCAGGCAAAGCGATTGCGACATTAACAAATGACTTATCGAAAAATTCTAGCGATTTTAGATTCGCCACTGGTGACGAAGTGCGCGACAACCTAAATGGCTGTCCGCCTGGCTTTATTGGGCCAGTAGGTGTGGGCGCGAATGTGACGGTCATTGCCGACAGAACTGTTGCTAATATGAGCGATTTTGTATGCGGCGCAAACAAGCCAAAATATCACTTGCGCGGCGTTAATTTTGGCCGAGATTTGCCAGAGCCAGCATTGGTGGCCGATATTCGCAATGTGGTAGAAGGCGATGCCAGCCCTGACGGCAAAGGCGCGTTAAAGCTGTGTCGCGGCATTGAAGTTGGCCATATTTTTCAATTGCGTACAAAGTATGCACAAGCCATGCACGCGACTTATTTGGACGAAGCAGGACAAAGCCAAATAATGGAAATGGGCTGTTACGGCATCGGCGTATCGCGTATTATGGGTGCCGCAATTGAACAATATAGTGACGAAAAGGGCATTATTTTTCCATTGAGTATCGCACCATTTGCTTTGGTTATTTGCCCAATTGGTATGGATAGAAGTGAATTAGTAAAAACAACCGCAGAAAAGTTATATGCTGATTGCAAAAAAGCGGGCATCGATGTACTGCTAGATGACCGCGGGGAGCGGCCTGGCGTGATGTTTGCCGAAAGTGATTTAATTGGCATACCGCATCGCATCGTAATTGGCGAGCGCGGGCTTGCAGAGGGTTTGGTAGAATATAAAGCCAGACATGCTGTTGAGGCACAAAACTTGCTTGTCAATGACGTGATTAATTTTATTGAACAGGCATTACATGTTTAACCATAACTTGCTAAAATTTCTGCATCAACTTCTGACAAAAGTATCGCAGACATTACTTCTCATTGGCTTGCTTGCTACAACGTCGATATGCCAAGCTGGCAGTCAAAAAGAAGAGCCATTATCAAACAGCGTCAAATCGATGCTGCAAAAATCGATTGCTGATTTGGGTGCGCCAAAATTGATTTTTGCCAACGAAACTGAAGGTACCGCATGGCTTAACGAAATGTCGAAGCGTTTAGAGAGACGACTTCCCGATGCAACTTATCGCCAAGATTTTTTGCGCTCTGTGCTTTATGAAGCGACGCGCGCTGGGTTAGATCCGCAATTGGTTTTAGGCTTAATTCAGGTAGAAAGTGGCTTTAAAAAATATGCTTTTTCTAGTGTGGGCGCGCGTGGATACATGCAAGTTATGCCTTTTTGGGTAAGAAGCATTGGCACGCCAGAACAAAACTTGTTCCATTTGCGGCTTAATTTACGTTATGGCTGTACCATTTTGCGGCATTATTTAGATATTGAACATGGTGATTTATACCGCGCGTTAGGCCGCTACAACGGAAGTCTTGGCAAGCCACAATACCCTAACCTAGTGGTTGGCGCATGGCGTAAACATTGGGATTACACACCCAAAACGATTTAATTCTCCCAACTTTTTGTAGGATGCTGGCAAGCTTAGTTCTGTCGTCCTCTATAAAATACTTGTCACAAACCCCTGCATGCGTCTACACTGCGTTTTGTTGTTGATTTAGTTAAGGTGCACAACACTATAAAAATGCGTTGGCATGCCCAACAAAAATTAATGGCTAACAGTTTTATCTTACTCAATTTTAAAAGAGCTTTACCATTAAATCAGGGAGAAAAGTTATGTCGAAGTTAACAGCATTGGCAGTTAGTATCGCAGTTTTAGGTGGTGTTTGGGCGTTTTTAGCATTAGGCCCATTAGCAGGTAATGTATTGGTATGGGCAGGTTTTATTGCTTGGGGTTGTTATTTTGCTTTAGGAGCGGATTCGGCTGCTTTACAAAAAACCATTGTGGGCATGGCTTATGGCGCAGTCATTGCTGGCATCGCGTTAGCTTTAGTGGGTGCAAATCCATTAGGCTTGGCAGGCGCAGCTGGCCCAGCAGTGTATATCGCAGCAACAGTATTTTTGCTGGTTATTGCCGCTAATATTCCGCTACTTTCGGCTGTTCCAGCCAATGTATACGGCTACGCAGCAACAGCCGCTTATGCGTTACAAACCGCAAATGCAGGTAGCGTAAGTGCCATGAACTTAACTAACCCAGTATTATTGGTGATTGTTTCAACCATATTGGGCGCTATTTTCGGCATGTTGTCGGCTAAAGTAGCGGGCATGCTCGGCAAGTAATTCTGGTAAAGCAAACCTTGGTTAATAATTCTTTCTTAGTATTGTTGCTAAGGCTCTGTTTTAACCAAATTAAAAAACCGCATGAGTTACTTCATGCGGTTTTTTTGCTTTAATAACTTCTTATTTCAGTATTTTAAATCCGTAATAAGTGCCAAATTCGCCTTCGTTCTCATTAAACACAAACAACATATTATTTGCATAGCCTAAGCCATTAAAATGATTTTGCGAGTGTAGTTTTAATTCTTTGGGTAAATCACTTTTAGCGACAAATTTACCCGTGATATCAAACACTAACGCCGCTTTATGGTCAACATCAGTCACCAATAATTCCTCGCCTTTAACGCCTGTAAACGCCACAAAGCTGTCACTAATATCATCAAACGCGGCGCCTGCTTTGGCTAAATCAAGTGTAATTTCACCTACTTTTTCACGCTGGCTTGGGTCAACAATCCACACAACTGCGCTACGGCCTTGTTTGGCAAAATAGCGTTTGTTAAGCGCGTCATAGCTTGGCATGGTGTTGGCGTTACCAAAGGCGGGGTTAAATTGCATCACTTCATTGGATGACTCTTTGACTTCGCCAGTATCAGCGAAATCAATCGAAAAAATGCCAGTGTTTGGTGAAAACCCGACTTCGCTAGAAATATTGTAGGTAATCGTTTCCAGCTTGTGGGTGTTGGCGTTGTAATAAATAGAGCGATTGTCATAACCTGGCTTGGCCGAGTTAATGTATTGTCCAGTATCGTTATAGGCATGAATTTGCGATTTAGAACTAGCTGATTCAAACTCGGAAGCCATCGGCGCTAATCCCCCATCTGCAATATAATAATGCTTTACAGAAGGCACATAGGCCACCGTCATTGGACGAGAGCTTGATTTTTTGGCCAGCGTAATTTTGATGCCTTGCAACGCCTGTGGCAAAACTTCGGCCTGCAAAGCGTTTGCTGTTAGCAGCGCTACCGTAGAAAAAAGGCTCATCATGAATGGTTTTGGATAGGGCATGGGTAAAAAAGCTTTCGATAAATAAGTGGTTTAGTGATGTTGAACGTTCATTTAGTCATTTTAGTTTACCAGCCGTTCAATCTCGCCTCTCTAAAAACATCGCATCACCATAGCTAAAAAAGCGATACTCTTGTTTGACCGCGTGCGCATAGGCGTTTTTAATGGGCTCAAACCCTGCGAAGGCAGACACCAACATAAGTAGCGTGCTTTTGGGCAAGTGAAAATTCGTGATGAGTTTATCTACAACTTTAAACTGAAAGCCAGGCGTGATAAAAATATTGGTTTCGCCGCCGCCAGCAAGCGTGTTGGGATTGCTTGCATTATCAGGCAAACCATTGGCTACAGCCGCGCTTTCTAAGGTGCGTAGCGAAGTGGTGCCCACCGCAATCACATGATGCCCCGCTGCTTTTGTCGAGGTGATTAAATCCGCAGTTTCGGCTGGGATATGATAAATCTCGCTATGCATTTTGTGTTCTGCAATATTATCAACGCGTACCGGTTGAAAAGTGCCCGCGCCCACATGCAGGGTTACAAAAGCAATATTAACGCCTTTGGCTTTTAGCGTATCTAACATTGCCTCGTCAAAATGTAATCCCGCAGTCGGCGCGGCAACAGCGCCGGTATGCTTGGCGTAGACGGTTTGATAGCGCTGGTGGTCCTCGATTTCTGCTGCATGGGTAATATAGGGCGGCAAGGGCAGTGCACCGTATTGTTCAAGCAAGGCCAGCACCGGCGTTTCGCCTAAAAACTTAAGGTAAAATAAATCATCATCGCGGCTGATTACTTCTGCCTCGAATGCATCCGCTAGTTTAAGAATTGCGCCGGCCTTGGGCGCCCGCGATGCGCGAATATGCGCCATCACGTGCTGCGTATCTAACACGCGCTCGACCAACAGCTCTACCGCGCCGCCAGTGGCTTTATGTCCAAACAGGCGGGCATTGATTACGCGCGTATCATTAAATATGAGTAAATCGCCTGCGTTCAAAAAATTGGGTAAGTCTACAAATAGTCTGTCATGCATCTGACCCGCCTTTGCACATAAATGCAACAATCTACTAGCAGTGCGCAGCTTGGTAGGATGCTGGGCTATTAATACATCGGGTAAATAAAAATCAAAATCTTGCGTTTTCATCATTCTGGGCTTTTATTAAACTGAGATTTTATGAAATTGGGCTTCCACCAAACGTTTTTTTCAGCAATCTTACGCTTTGTTTTGGCTAAATTATGGTTATAATGGCGAAGCTGTAATTATACCTCAAGCCGGGATGGCGGAATTGGTAGACGCACGGGACTCAAAATCCCGCGTTGGCGACAACGTGGGGGTTCGATTCCCCCTCCCGGCACCAAATTTGGCTACACTAAATTTATGTTTATTTAACCGTTAGCAAGTTGAACTTATACTGGCCTGTTTGTAACTAAACATGAGTAAATGTAACTTAGATGTATATTTTGACTTGAGAAAAGTAATTTTTTATGCTATTTTCATGTTGTGTTCATAGTGCAAGTTAACACCGCATTATCAATGCTAAAACGTAATAAAAGTGCGTGGCAAGTTTACATTAAGCACTCGACACCAATGCATGGCGCTCCAAGTTTTAAGCCCAGTAATATGACTCAACACCATACCGCTTGCTTAAATAATTTGAAGGCGTTATTCAGATTATTTAATTATTCACATTAAGGTAGATTTAGTTATGAATAAGAAAGCAATTTTCTTTCTAAGTACAATTTTAGGTGCTACGTTTGCGCAAAACGGTAATGCAGCATATGAGCTTAATTTGCGTGCGCCGCATTCTGAAATTGCCCATCAAATATACGATTTACATATGTTAATTGTTTACGTTTGTTTGGCCATCATGGTGGTTGTGTTTGGTGTGATGTTTTATTCAATTTACAAGCACCGCAAATCAGTTGGACATGAAGCTTCTCAGTTTCATGAGCATCATTTGTTAGAAGTGGTTTGGACTATTATTCCTGCGGTGATTTTAATTGCGATGGCAGTGCCAGCAACTAAAACTATTTTGGCGATGAAAGATACGAGCGCAGCCGATATGACGGTTAAAGTGACTGGCTTGCAATGGAAATGGGAATACGATTATATTGGTAAAGATGTCAAGTTCATCAGTAATCTTGCCACTACGCAAGATCAAATTCATGGTAAATCTGAAAAAGGCGAAAACTATTTATTGGAAGTGGATAATCCAATGGTGGTGCCTGTTGGCAAAAAAGTCAGAGTACTTTTAACCGCTAATGATGTTATTCACTCATGGTCTATGCCGTCGTTTGGTGTGAAACAAGATGCGATTCCTGGCTTTATCAAAGAAACTTGGTTTAGAGCAGATGCGCCTGGTACCTATCGCGGACAATGCTCAGAGTTGTGTGGTCAAGCGCACGGCTTTATGCCTATTGTGGTAGAGGCGGTTTCAGAAGAAAAATATGCTGCTTGGATAGAAACCAAAAAAGCAGAAGCTGCAGCAGGCGCTGCAGGTAGCGATAAAGAGTGGACTAAAGAAGATTTGATTGCAAACGGTAAAACTGTTTATGAGAAAAACTGTGCAGTTTGCCACCAAGCAAACGGCGCGGGATTGCCGCCAGCCTTCCCTGCCATGACGGGTAGTAAAGTTGCATTGGGCGCAATGTGGGGCGCAGATGGCAAATATCTTAAAGACAGCCATGTAGACCGCCTGCTTAATGGTAAGGGCGTAATGCCTGCTTGGAAAGCACAATTGAATGATGTGGAAATTGCATCTGTCATTACTTATGAGCGTCAAGCTTTGGGTAATGCAGCAACTGTTGACCCGATAGTGCAGCCAAGTCAAATCAAAGCAGCGCGCTAAGTTTTTGAAAACAATTTTTATTGATACTAGTAACTAGTTATAGTTTTTAGGAGAATGTAATGAGCAGCACCACTACTACACACGACGCACATGGTCACGACGATCACGGTCACCCAACTGGCCTCATGCGCTGGGTAAAATCTACTAACCACAAAGATATTGGTACCATGTACTTATGGTTTAGTTTTACCATGTTCTTGTTTGCCGGCGCACTAGCAATGGGCATCCGCGCTGAGTTGTTTCAGCCTGGTTTGCAGTTTATTAAGCCAGAAGTCTTTAATCAATTAACAACATTGCATGGTTTGATTATGATTTTTGGTGCAATCATGCCAGCTTTCGTGGGCTTTGCTAACTGGCAAGTGCCGCTGATGATTGGTGCGCCAGACATGGCTTTCCCACGACTTAACAACATGAGCTTTTGGTTGTTGATTCCTGCCGCCATCCTTTTGCTAGCGTCATTCTTTGTGCCGGGCGGCGCTGCTGCAGGAGGCTGGACTATGTATCCACCCCTATCTGTGCAAGGCGGCATGTCGGTTGATATGAGTATTTTTGCACTGCATATCTTAGGCGTTTCCTCAATCGTAGGATCAATCAACATCATTACCACCATTTTCAACATGCGTGCCCCTGGCATGACATTAATGAAAATGCCAATGTTCGTTTGGACATGGTTAATCACCGCATATTTATTAATTGCTGCAATGCCGGTTTTAGCAGGCGCTTTAACAATGCTAATTACGGATCGGCACTTTGGCACGCACTTCTTTAATGCGGCTGGTGGCGGCGATCCAGTACTCTTTCAACATGTATTTTGGTTTTTTGGTCACCCAGAAGTTTACATTATGATTTTGCCTGCCTTCGGCATACTCTCTACCATCATTCCAACGTTCGCACGTAAACCGTTATTTGGTTACGCTTCAATGGTGTATGCAACTGCCGCAATTGCAGTATTGTCATTCGTAGTTTGGGCACATCACATGTTTACAACAGGTATGCCTGTTGCAGGCCAATTATTCTTCATGTACAGCACGATGTTAATTTCTGTGCCAACCGGAGTAAAAGTGTTTAACTGGTTAGCGACAATGTGGAAAGGGTCAATGACCTTTGAAACACCGATGTTATTCTCAGTTGCCGTTGTATTCTTGTTTACGATTGGCGGCTTTAGTGGCTTGGTATGTGCGATTCTGCCTGTGGATATTCAATTACAAGATACCTATTATGTAGTTGCTCACTTCCATTATGTATTGTTCTCTGGCGCAGCCATGTCAATTATGGGCGGCGTGTATTACTGGATTCCAAAATGGACTGGTCATATGTATGACGAAACTTTAGGTAAATGGCACTTTTGGTTGACGACAATTGCATTTAACGTGACATTCTTCCCGATGCACTTTACAGGATTGGCTGGTATGCCACGCCGTATTCCAGATTACTCACAACAATTTGCTGAATTCAATATGATTTCGTCTTTAGGTGCATTTGCACTAGGATTAAGCCAGCTATTATTCTTGTATGTGGTCATCAAATGTATTCGCGGCGGCGCTAAAGCAACCAATCAAGTTTGGGATGGCGCGCAAGGTCTAGAATGGACAGTGGCATCGCCTGCACCATTCCATACTTTTGAAACACCACCTCAAGTTAAATAAGTCAATTTAAGTAATCGTCACATAAAATAAATTATTTGGGAGCCAATATGAGTCAAAGCACAAAAAGTTATTTCTTGCCAGGGCCATCTTTTTGGCCGCTAATAGCCTCAATTTCGTTGTTCTTACTGGCGGGCGGCTTCAGTATGTCGCTAAACAAAATCGCTATGGGTACGCCGTTGATGGTTGCCGGTGGCATTGCATTGGCTTACTTGTTGTTCGGATGGTTTAAAGAAGTAATTGAAGAAAGCGTAAGCAAACATTACAACAAGCAAGTTGATAAATCATTTCGTTGGGGCATGGGTTTCTTTATATTTTCAGAAGTCATGTTCTTCTTCGGATTTTTTGGCGCCTTGTTTTATGCGCGTAATGTTTCGTTGCCTTGGCTAGCTGATGCGCACGGCTTAACTGGTGCGCATGCAGTTTGGCAAAACTTTAGCGCGGCGTGGCCAACCGCAGGGCCAAGCCTAAAATTAGAAGGTGCGATGAAGCCTTGGGGCCTGCCAGCCATTAATACGCTATTATTATTAACCTCCGGTGTCACGCTTACTTGGGCGCATTGGGGATTAATGAAGAATAAGCGCAATCAAATCATTATTGGGTTGGCGCTAACCATCGCATTAGGTGCAGCGTTTATGTACTTGCAATATACAGAATATGCAGAAGCTGCTTTTACAATTAAATCAGGTATCTACGGCGCAACGTTTTATATGTTAACCGGCTTCCATGGCTTGCACGTAACAATGGGTACTATTATGTTGGCCATTATCTTGTTCCGCGTTTTAAAAGGTCACTTTGATTCACATGACCATTTTGGGTTTGAAGCGGTCGCTTGGTATTGGCATTTTGTCGATGTGGTTTGGTTGTTTTTGTTTATATTTGTGTATTGGTTATAGGCAAAATATAGGTTTTAACAAACGCCACAGGGCTTTGCCTTGCGGCGTTTATCTTTTGTGCAGTACTCTCAAGATGTCCTATCAAATCTGTGAATTAATTAATCTTAAACTAGTCATAATTCCTATTACGGAGGCATGATGCTACTTTCAAATATAGACTCAAATTGTTATAACGTTACTTTTAAGCCAAATTGCTCATTAACAGCTAGTAATAAACGTAAGGTAGTGTTGCTGCTAACCATCATCCCGTGCTGTATTGCCGTTGGCTTTGGCATGCTTGGAGCTTGGTTTGTGTTGCCATTTGTCGGCTTAGAAGTTGGCGCACTAGCTTTTGCATTCTATTACGTGAATAGCCACGAATGTGATTATGAAAGCATTAGTATCGATGGCAACAGCTTGTTAATAGAGCGCGGTCATGGAAAGCAAGTCAGTCAGCAAGAGTTGAATCCTTATTGGGTTAATGTGCAGCGCATAGAATTGCCAAGTGGCGAGCTGAAATTAAACTTGATTTCACACGGAAAACGAATTGAAGTAGGACGCTATTTAACCAGAAAACAACGTGAAATACTCGCAGATCAATTACAAAAAAGAACAGGTACGTTTAAGCAATATTAAAATAAACCATACTGCCTTTAAATAAAATGAGGTTTAGCAATCTTTAGTTTGCGCAACAATTAGTTTGAAGTTTTACAAGAGTGGACAACATTGAGAAAAGAAACTATGGAACAAAACAAACAGAAACAACGTCGCAAAAATTTAATTATTGGTTGGTCTATTGGCGTCTTAACGATTATTTTTTATGCGGCTGCAATTTATTTTCATTAAATGATTCCTGAAAAACCATTAATAGATTTAGAAGTTAAGCAATCGCGTAATCAATCAAGTGCGAATGGGAAGTTGGCTTGGAGGCTAAGTCTGATCGTGCTTGCAGGCTTGATTTTTGGCTTTGCCATTGCGCCTATTTATGACGTTATGTGTAAGCGATTTGGTCTTAATGGCCGTGCTGATAGCGTTGCAACTAATTTTGATAAATCGATTAAGATTGATAAAACTCGCTGGGTAACCGTCAATTTTACTGGCAACACTATGCCAGGTTTGGCTTGGAGTTTTGCGCCTAAAACCATCAGTATGCGCGTGCATCCTGGTGAAATCTCACTCACAAGCTATACGGCAAGAAACAATGCCAATAATAGCGTGTTAGGCGTAGCGGTGCCAAGCGTCACGCCAGAAATTGCCATGCTATCGTTTAAAAAAATTGAATGTTTTTGCTTTAAACAACAAACATTACGGGCTGGCGAAACCAGAGAAATGCCAGTCATGTTTTATGTTAAGCCAGATTTACCAAAAGATATTAACGAGTTAACACTGTCATATGCCTTTTTTAATGGCTTACCGAGTGCTGATAAAGCAGGCTTGCAAGCGAGTGCTTTGAGAGCACTCAACTAGGCCGCAGGATTAAACAATTCATATCGAATGAGTTAAGAGTAAGCCCGTAACAGTTAAAAAATTTATGGATGGACATTTGGCGGTCCGATAATACCCGTCGAAAAAGCAATCATCAGCACTAAAAATAATGCCAGTGATAAGCCAATGCGCCAAGTCAACGCCCTAACTGTTTTTTCGGTAGTGTCGCCTTTCATTAGGTAATACAAGGCAGAAAATAAGCTTGCAAAAATCAACAATAACACGATAACTATGACGATTTTAATCAAAATATTGACCTATTGAGTAAGTGGTTGAGTGAGTATGCAGTCAATTGAAATAGATTGCAAATAGGCCGTTTGGTTCTTATTTATACAATCAGTGTGATTATGGTTTTTGTAAAAATTCGCAGACTTAAAAAAATTTAAATAATCCGAACTAAAAAATTAATGACGATCTTAAAAACGAACATACAATAAAGGCAATTAATAGTGAAGTATACTTTTCGCCCCAGTGTTTTGATGACGCTGGCAACTATATTGGTAATGGCGCTGTGCATTAAAGCTGGCCTTTGGCAATACAATAAGGCGCAAACCAAGCTAGCTCTGCAAACACAGCTTAACGCACGCCTTAAGCATCCTGCAGAGGCGCTTACAGATGTATTAATCAAAGGGCAAGGCCTTGTCGAACAAGATTTGCGCTATCGGCGCGTGAAATTTACAGGGGTTTATGACACTCGCTTTCAAGTTTTGCTAGATAATCAGGTCGAAAACACCGTGGCTGGTTATCATGTGCTCACGCCAATGCAAGTGCAGGGTAGCAAACTTTATGTTTTGGTGAATAGAGGTTGGATTGCGGGTCTGCCTGACCAAGTTGGCGTAAGTCGGAAACTACCAACAATAGAAACGCCGAAAGGTCAGCAAATAATTGAAGGTGACATTGCATTACCAGCGGCGAAATTTTTTAGTTTAGAACCAGTGGCAACTACAGCTCAAAAATGGCAACCATTATGGCAACATTTAGATATGCAGCGTTATGCAAAATCTGCGCCTTTTGGTGTGCAAAAATTTATTGTGCGGCTAGACGCAACCAGTAAAGCGGGCGGCTTTGTGCGAAACTGGCCACCGCCTGGCAATAATGTCAATATGCACTTGGGCTATGCTTACCAGTGGTTTGGTTTTGCTCTTACGTTGTTAGTGATTTATATCGTGTTGAATTTAAAGAAAAAATATTAGAGTTTTTTAGAAAGTTGAATGGGTAAAATGCTGAATCAAATGGATGACAAATCACCACTAAATAAAATGAGCGGTCGTAAAATTTTGCTGGGCATGGCGGTGATTTTTGTATTGCCATTTACCATCGCCAAAACCATGCATTTGTTGAATGTTCACCCTGAAAGTCATAGCTATGGCACATTGGTGAATCCGCCAAAACCATTGCAAGTTACAGATTTGCATGATTTGCAGGGTAAATCGGTGGGCTCAGCGCAGTGGCTTAAAAAATGGAATATTGTAACGGTTGAAATGGCTAATTGTTTAGAGCCGTGCCAAGCGCAAATTCATTTGCTTAAACAAGTCAACATCGCGCTAGATAAAGATGCAAAACGCGTGCAACGCATATTGATTGCCCCCAGCGCTGAAAAGTTTGACGCGCTACAAAAGCAATATCCAGAATTAATCATTATATCCGGCGCTGACGCGGCGACTGCTCAGTTTGCTGCGCAGTTTAACGCGGCAAAAGGTGATGTCTATTTGGTTGATCCGTTGGGCAATTTAATGATGCATTATCCGCAAGATATGAATCCAAAAGGGATGCTGACTGATTTAAAAAAGTTACTTAAAAATTCGTGGGCAGGCTAGATAGACTTACGAATCAAGTTGTTTTGAACAATATTGTTTAAGAAAGATATTAATGCGTATTTTTAGCAAATTAACTGTAATTGCGGCCTGTTTGGCCTTATTTGTGGTGGTATTGGGCGCATATGTCCGCTTGTCAGACGCTGGTTTGGGCTGCCCCGATTGGCCAGGTTGCTATGGCACGCTGACTGTGCCACAAAGCGAATCTGCGTTGCTACACGCGCAAATTGCGTATCCCGACTCGCCAGTTGAGCACCCAAAAGCTTGGAAAGAAATGATTCACCGTTATTTTGCCGGTGCTTTGGGTGTGCTGGTTGCAGCAATTTTTGTATTAGGCTGGCGCGCGCGCAAACACATTAATGTGTCGCCTTGGCTGACAACTTTTTTAGCGGCTTTAATTGTGATGCAAGCCGCATTTGGCATGTGGACGGTGACCATGAAGCTAATGCCGCTCGTGGTAACGACCCATTTAATGGGTGGCATGAGCACATTGGCGTTGCTGGCGTGGATGGCGCATAGGCAACGTGGACTTTGGTCTGCGCGCTATCTGCAGGCTGAATCATTACGGCCATGGGTGCGCGGTGCGCTGTTAGTCATTTTTGCACAAATATTTTTAGGCGGCTGGACCAGCACCAATTATGCTTGGTCTGCTTGCACTGATTTCCCCACTTGTCACGGCGCATGGTTTCCGAATATGGATTTTGCAAATGCGTTTGATTGGGTGCGCGAACTTGGTTTAGATGCAAAGGGGAATACTTTGCAACTAACGGCTTACACCGCTATTCAATGGACACACCGTGTGGGCGCTTTAGTGACTTTTCTTTATTTGGGATGGCTTGGTTTACGCTTGTTAAAAGAGCCGCAACTGAAGAAATTAGCGCATATAATGTTGGGTTTACTGGCTATCCAAATTGCCTTGGGTGTCGCAACTTTGCTGCTACATCTTCCACTTGTACTGGCAGTAGGGCATAATATGGTTGCAGCATTATTGCTGACAACTATTGTGGTAATAAACTCCAAAATTACTGAGTAAGTAATTGAATTTAAAGTTAAACAGACAACAAACTGTTTAAGAAATGCGAGACAAAATGAGTGCAGTTTCTGAGCTAAAACTACCAAGTGCTAAATCAAGCTTTCAACATTTTTTGGCATTAACTAAACCGCGCGTGACGTTATTAATTGTGTTTACAGCGGTTATAGGCATGTTTCTTGCCACGCCAGCGATGGTGCCGCTCAATATTTTGCTAGCGGCTACCATTGGAATTGGCATGGCTTCTGGTGCCGCGGCGGCTTTTAATCATTTGGTAGAGCAATCAATCGACGCCAAAATGGCGCGCACCCGTGCACGGCCATTACCTTCTGGGCAGCTTAGCTCAACGCAAACGTTTATATTTTCTGCCATGATGGCTAGCATTGGCTTGGGTATTTTGTATGTGTTCGTTAACCCGCTAACCATGTGGTTAACACTGGCGACTTTTGTTGGTTACGCTGTCATCTACACCATATTTTTAAAGCCTGCTACGCCGCTTAACATTGTAATTGGCGGTTTATCAGGTGCAATGCCTCCAGCACTTGGCTGGGCGGCCGTTACTGGGCATGTGTCAGCAGAAGCATGGGTATTGGTGCTGATTATTTTTGCGTGGACGCCGCCGCATTTTTGGGCGCTTGCACTCTATCGCCGCGAGGAATATGCAAAATCAGGTTTGCCTATGTTACCTGTAACGCATGGTGAGGCATTTACGCTTTTACAAATTTTACTTTACACCATTATTTTGTCAGTCATTACATTAATGCCTTACTTGATGCGCATGAGCGGCTTAATCTATTTAGGCGCAGCATTGGTGTTAAATGGCCTGTTTATTGCCTATGCCGTTGGTTTATATCGAAAATACTCAGACGATTTAGCGCGTAGCATGTTTAAATATTCTATTTTATATTTAACCCTGCTTTTTGCTGCTTTATTGGTGGACCATTATTGGCTATTTAAACTCTAGTGATTGAATGGCGCGCCCGGCGGGAGTCGAACCCACGACCTTTGGCTTCGGAA
>JACMNB010000039.1 GCA_014378845.1 Methylotenera sp.
CACCGCAGTTTTGCCGCCAATAATAACGAGCGCCTAGAATTTTTGGGCGACAGTGTGCTTAATTTTATTGTTGCGCATCAGCTTTACAATCGATTTAATAAGTTACCAGAAGGCGATTTAAGCCGTTTACGTGCGGCTTTGGTGAAAGAATCGACATTATCAGAAATCGCAATAGGCTTGAATATTGGCGAATCACTTAAACTGGGTGAGGGCGAACTTAAAAGTGCAGGCTTTAAGCGGCCTTCTATATTAGCCGATGCCCTAGAGGCCATTGTTGGCGCGGTGTTTCTTGATGGCGGCTTTGCGGCAGCTGAAACCTTAGTGCTTAAGTTATACGCCCAAAGGTTGGATAGTATAGACCCAAAAATCATCGATAAAGATGCAAAATCGCAACTGCAAGAATATCTTCAAGGCAAAAAAATTGAGCTGCCCGAATATGGCGTAGTGGCCATTTCAGGCGAGGCGCATGCACAAACCTTTAGAATCGAATGTGTTATTCAAAAGTTGTATATTTCGGCCGTGGGTGAGGGCACCAGCCGCCGCATTGCCGAACAACAAGCAGCGCAACTTGCCCTGGAAATCATACTCCAAAGAAATAATACGCCACCAATCAGTACAGCAGAGAAATAACACACTTAAGAAATAATAGATAAGCGAGCTTCAAATCATGACTGACATTACCAATTCTTTTAGATGTGGCACAGTGGCCATTGTTGGCCGCCCCAACGTGGGTAAATCGACTTTACTCAATCATATTTTGGGCACTAAGTTAGCAATCACTTCGCGCAAAGCCCAGACGACGCGCCATCGCCTGCTCGGCATTCATACCACAAGTGACACACAATTTATATTTGTTGATACGCCGGGTTTTCAGCAAAAACACCTTAACGCGCTTAATAAAGGCCTTAATAAAACCGTTACGCAAGTATTAGAAGAAGTCGATGTGGTGCTGTTTGTGATAGAGCCGATGAAGCTGGGCGAAGCGGATAAAAAAGTATTAACGCTGCTGCCAACCGATAAGCCCGTGTTACTTGTGGTGAATAAATCAGATTTAATGGGCGATAAAAATAACTTGCTGCCGCTGATTCAAGACTTTGATTTACTGCATCCCTTTGTCGGCATTATCCCGGTAAGCGCCAAAAAAAGTTTGCATTTAGATGAGTTGTTAGAAACCACGCGCCAATATCTGCCCGAGCAGCCAGCCATCTATGGCGAAGATGAACTGACCGATAAAAATGAACGCTTTTTAGCCGCAGAACTAATTCGTGAAAAAATATTCAGATTATTAGGTGATGAAATCCCTTATTCTGTTGCCGTTGAAATTGAAAAATTTGAAACAGTTGGTAATTTACGCCGTATTTTTGCGGCGATTATTGTCGATAAAGACAGTCAAAAACCCATGTTGATTGGTAAAGGTGGCGAAAAAATGAAGCAAATCTCCACC
Source organism: Methylotenera sp. (assembly GCA_014378845.1). Classification (GTDB taxonomy): domain Bacteria; phylum Pseudomonadota; class Gammaproteobacteria; order Burkholderiales; family Methylophilaceae; genus Methylotenera_A. Next base: position 1,445 of record JACMNB010000039.1, read on the forward strand.
GAAGCACGGCAAGATATGGAAAAGCTATTTGGCAGCAAAGTGTATTTAGAAACCTGGGTAAAAGTGCAGGGCGGCTGGGCAGATGACGCGCGCGCTTTAAAAAGTTTGGGTTATTAACAAAGCGGTTTTAAACGAGTGATCATTAATACGCAATATGTCTAGTAATGTTTTCAATTTGCCTAACATTGGCAAACCAATTGAGCTAACTGATGCAGGAGTTTATTGCAGCATTAATCGCAAAACGGGCGAGGTTAATAATCTTTTTAACTTAGTATTTGAAGACGATGATTGGTATTTGTTTCAACTTAAAAACACCAGTAAAGAGGGTGATATTAGTTGGGTAATTTTGGCAGATAATAGCGAATACGCGCTTAAAACTTGCCATATAACTGAGGTTAAATACCATTTTGATCATCCACAGTTTGCCGAGCCCAATGGCGCTTGGCAGTTAATGCGCAACGCGCGTTATGGTTTTGGCAAATTTACGCCATTACATGCAGATGAGCCCTGTTTATTTGCGATGATTTTATTTTCGCAAGAAACCAAAACACCAATAGAAATTGATGGCAAGTTGCTAGAAATACCTACCATGTTAGTGCCTTTATTGATTCAAAAATCGCAAGATGAAGCACTACAAACCTTAAGCGAATTAGGCCGTTAATGGTGGCGCTTGCCAGCCCTAAGTTGGATGCACACAAGCAAACGAATCAGCCTGTATATGTACTGCATACGTATCCGTTTAAAGAAACCAGCTTGGTGGTGGAGCTATTTAGTCAGCAATTTGGCCGCATCGCCGCCGTGGCAAAAGGCGCGCGCAGGCCGCATTCTGCCATGCGCGGCATGCTGCAATCGTTTCAAATGTTAGATGGCGCTTGGTCGGGCAAAAATGAGCTTAAAACCTTACACAGCCTTGATTGGAGTGCAGGCTTAACGCTGCTAAAAGGCGAGGCGCTGATGTACGGCTTTTACATGAATGAGTTGCTGTTAAGGCTTTTGCCGCGCGAAGATGCGCATGAAAATTTATTTGAATATTATCAAGCAACGCTTAAAACGCTGGTAGAAAACTCTGATTTACCGCTCAATTTACCCAAAACTTTACGCCGATTTGAGCTAAAATTGCTGCAAGAAATGGGCTACGCCGTGCCTTTGCAGGTTGACGAATATAATGTGTCAATCATCGCAGATAAACTGTATCGCGTAGAGGCAGAATACGGCGCATGTGACATTAATGCCACAAAAAACGGCGTACAATTAAGTGGTAAAACCTTGCTGGATATGGCGCGTGACGACTATGCGGATGCTACAACGCAAAGCCAAAGCAAACAACTGATGCGCTATTTGCTTGCGCATTATTTAGGCGATAAACCTTTGCATACGCGGCAATTATTGATTGATTTACAAGGATTATAAGTGCAAGGTTTTTTTGAGGGCTTTTTTAGTGCAATCGGCCAAATGTTGGCAGAACTCGGATTCACTAAACGTGAAAAAGTGTCAAAATCCAAGCAAATCTTATTTAAAGAATAGTTTGTCATGATTGTAGTTGGCGCCTTAGTCTGGGCTGTTTAACTTAATTTTGAGTTTTAGTTTTAATTTGGTTAAAGGATTTTTTAAGTAATGATTAAATTAGGCGTTAATATCGACCACGTCGCAACCATTCGTCAAGCGCGTGGCACCAAGTACCCTAGCGTGGTGCAGGCTGCCCTGCGCGCCGAGCAATCGGGCGCGGATAGCATTACGCTGCATTTGCGTGAAGATAGGCGCCACATGCAAGATGCCGATATTTTCGCCTTGCGCCCGTTACTGCAAACCAAAATGAATTTAGAATGCGCGGTGACCGACGAAATGATAGCAATCGCTATTAAAGTAGCGCCGCAAGACGTATGCTTGGTGCCAGAGCGGCGCGAGGAACGCACCACAGAAGGCGGGCTGGATGTCATTACGCACTTTGACAAAGTGCAAGCTGCGTGCAATAAATTGGCTAATAACGGCATTCGCGTATCCTTATTTATTGGGCCAGATATTGCGCAAATTGACGCTTCTCAACGCGCAGGCGCGCCAGTGGTAGAGATTCACACAGGCGCCTTTGCGGACGCGGAAACTGAAGCCGATAAAACCAAAGAATTGGCGCGCGTAAAAACTGCCATAGCACATGCTGCGAAACTAGGTTTGGTGGTGAACGCAGGTCACGGTTTGCATTATCATAACGTGCATGAAATTGCATCAATACCAGGTTTAGAAGAGTTGAATATTGGTCACGCTATTGTTGCGCATGCCTTGTTTGTCGGCTGGGATAATGCGGTGCGCGAAATGAAATTGTTGATGAAAGAATCTGCATGCAAATAACATTGCACTTGCTGTTTCAAGACTTGTCATTGCGGGCTAGACTCGCAATCGCGTACAACACTTCACAACCCAGCAAGATGCCGAATCAAGTTCGGCATGACAGCTAATCATGATTTACGGTATTGGTACTGACATCGTGGAAGTGGCTCGAATCGAGTCCTCAATTACACAATTTGGTGATGATTTTGCTAAACGTATTTTGGCCGAGAGTGAGTTTGCAAGTTACGAAAAATCTGCCATTAAACCCCGTTTTTTAGCCAAACGTTTTGCTGCAAAAGAAGCGTTTTCTAAAGCGCTTGGCACTGGTTTGCGCGCACCAGCGACCTTTCAAAATATAGCCGTTTCACATGATGATTTAGGTAAGCCAATCTTGATTTTAACGGCAGAATTGCAATTATTTTTGCAAGCTAAACATATCACACAAACGCACATTAGCATTAGCGACGAAAAGAATTTAGCAGCTGCTTTTGTGGTGTTAGAAACTTAAAATGTTCGTCATTTTGAAGCTAACGTTTTATTTTAAGTGAAGAACCAGTGTTAACCATTTAAAGGCTGGATGCATCGTTACACTCAGCATGACAGATTAGAAAAATGAGCGTGGATATAGATTTTGCGCGCCGCTTTGGCGGCGTAAACCGCCTGTATGGCGCTGCGGGCTTAGCCAAGCTGCAAACCGCCCACGTGGTGGTCGTTGGTATAGGCGGCGTGGGCAGTTGGGCGGCTGAGGCGCTAGCGCGCAATGCGGTTGGCTTTATCACCTTGGTGGATTTAGATAATGTGGCTGAAAGTAATGTGAATCGGCAAATTCATGCGGTAGACGGTAATTTTGGCAAGGCAAAAGTAAGCGCAATGGCAGAGCGCATTGGCGTTATTAATCCTGAATGCATTGTGCGCGAGATTGAAGATTTTGTGACACTAGAAAACGTGGCTAAACTGCTCAATTTTAGCAAAAACGCGGTGATTGATTGCACCGATGACGTAAAAGCAAAAATTGCCATGGCGCTAAACAGTAAAGCCATGCAGACACCACTTATCATGAGTGGTAGCGCGGGTGGGCGGCTAGACCCAACGCGTATAGCAGTGTCTGATATGGCTTTTGTACAAGGTGATAAATTGCTGGCTAAAGTTCGCAATCAATTGCGGCGCGATCATGCTTTCCCCAAAGCTTCACAAACTAAAAAATCTGCAAAATTTGCTATTAACTGCGTGTATTCTGACGAGCCTGTGCTTAAATCAAAAACCAACAATCAAGTTATTGCTTGCGAACTTGATTCACCAGCAATCACAGGCCTTAATTGTGCAGGGTACGGTTCTAGCGTGTGCGTGACGGCGCCATTTGGCTTTGCCATGGCGCAAATGGCGATTAACTTAATCATCGCTTGAACCTTGCACAACTAACGCAGTCATTTGATGGACAAACTAAGCGCATTTAAGGGCAATAAATCCAAGCTGCCGAGTAAAATTTGCGCGGTATGCGGCCGCGAAATGACATGGCGCAAAGCGTGGGCTAAAAATTGGGATGAAGTGAAATATTGCTCTGACAAATGTAGAAAACACGCCAAATAGAAATATAAAAAACTCGAATTTATGACCAGACATTTAATCCTTATTCTTGGTGACCAGCTTAATCTTGATAATCCAGCCTTAGACGATTTTGACGCGGCGCAAGACGCTATTTTGATGGTGGAAGCGAGTAACGAATCCAGCCATGTGTGGAGCCACAAGGCGCGCATTGTTTTGTTTTTATCGGCCATGCGGCATTTTTATGCTAGTCTGCAGTGTCAATATCCATGCGGCTTGCAGAGCAGTTACTTAAAGCTGGGCGAGCATGATTTTGCCACGTTAAAAGATGCTTGGGCGCATAAAATAGACTTGCTAAAACCGCAAAAAGTGATTATTTGCGAACTTGGCGAATATCGGCTAGAGCAAGATTTAATATCGCTGTGCAAAGAAAAAAAGGTGCCATTAGCCATTCGCGATGACACGCATTTTATGTGCAGCCGCGCCGATTTTACGCGCTATGCTAGGCATGGAAAAAACGGCCCAAAAAAAGAGTTGCGCATGGAGTTTTTTTATCGCGAAATGCGACAAAAATTTGACGTATTAATGAATTGCAAAGATCCTGTTGGCGGCGCGTGGAATTATGATCCCGAAAACCGTAAAGCATTCGGAAGATTGGGCCCTCAGAATGTGCCAACTGCCCCGCAAGTGGCTATAGATGCGCTTACCCAAGCGGTAATGGATGATGTGGAAAAGTATTTCCCCCATCACCCAGGCTCACTTAACCATTTTATATGGCCTGTCACGCGTGAACAAGCTTTGCAATTTTTAGAGGATTTTATTACCAACAAGCTTGCCGGTTTTGGCAATCATCAAGACGCGATGTGGGCGAGTGAGAACAAAAGCCAAAGCCCCTATTTATGGCATTCACTACTTTCAACTTCGCTTAATTTAAAGCTATTAAACCCGCGAGAGGTGCTTGCCGCTGCTGTTCTGGCGTACCAAAAACATCAATTGCCACTTGCTAGTGTTGAAGGCTTTATTCGCCAAATTTTAGGCTGGCGCGAGTTTATACGCGGTGTATATTGGCTCGATATGCCGCAAATGGCGGTTGCCAATCATTATAATCATAAGCGTGCCTTACCAAGCTGGTATTGGTCTGGAGACACGCACATGAACTGCATGAAACAAACAATTGGCGACACGATGCAACTTGGTTACGCGCATCATATTCAGCGCTTAATGGTGACTGGCATGTTTGGTATTTTGGCTGAAACTAACCCAAAAGAAGTGGCTGATTGGTACTTAGCGGTGTATGTAGATGCCGTTGAATGGGTAGAGCTACCTAATGTGGCGGGCATGGCGCTGTATGCCAATGGTGGCCGTTTTACTAGCAAGCCGTATGTGGCTAGCGGCGCCTATATTAAGCGCATGAGCAATTATTGCAGCGGTTGCCAATATAAGCCCGAAGTAAAAACAGGCGATGATGCATGCCCAATGACGACTTTATATTGGCACTTTTTGATTAAGCATTACGAAATTTTTAGTCGCAACCCGCGTACAGCGTTAATGACCAAAAATGTGGACAGATTTAGCAGCATTGAGGTGCAGGCGATTGAGTTGCTGTCCGAAAAAGTATTGAATAATATCAACTCAATTTAGTACTTTTCACAAAACTGTCATATATAAGCATCAAAACTGTCATACCATAATCGAATGACAATTAACCCGCAAACCTTACTAGACCGCGACTTAAGCATATTAAGCTTTAACGCGCGTGTGCTATCGCTTGCACAGCGCGCAGATTACCCGCTGTTAGAGCGGCTTAAGTTTTTGTGCATTGTTGCATCTAATTTGGATGAGTTTTTTGAAGTGCGCATGGAAGCACAGTTGCATGCAAAACGGCGCAATATTAAAAAAGGTTTGGTGACTGCGGCAAGTTTTGAAGCGGTTGCTGCCAAGGCGCATGCCTTGGTGGACTTGCAATATGATATTTTTAATCATTCGCTAATGCCTGCGCTTAAGTTGGCTGGTGTCGATGTAGTGGATAACGCCAATCGCAATGATCATCAAAAAAAATGGCTGAATCAATATTTTGAGGATAACGTTAAGCCACTTTTATTGCCAATTGCGTTAGATACTGCGCACCCATTTCCGCTCGTGGCGAGTAAAGCACTGCATTTTATTATTGAGCTGGCACCTGTTATTGCAGGCGGCAAGCCAACGGTGAGCATTCTTCGGGTACCGCGTATTTTGCCCAGAGTATTTAAACTACCAAACAATGGCAGTCAAAATCAAGATTTTGTGACCTTAACCAGCATTATTGCTGCACTTTTACCCAGTTTATTTGTTAATAGAAACCTATTAAGTTATTCGCAGTTTAGGGTGACGCGACATTCTGATTTATCCCTAGACGAAGACGACATCAGCGATTTACCCAGTGCGCTGCGTCAAGAGCTAGCACAGCGGCCATTTGGCGAGGCGATGCGGCTTGAAGTTTCTGCCGCTTGTTCTGCGCATTTAGCCGCTTTTTTATTAGCAGAGTTTAATTTGCCTGCTGCTTCGCTCTATGAAGTGCCAGGACCTGTTAATTTAAGCCGATTGATTCAATTAACCAGCATGGCACACTCATCAGTCGACGCTAAAAATAACGTGATTGAAAGCCCGATTAAAAGCCATAAAGCCATTGCCAGCCTATCTTTTGAGCCCTATCAAGCCGTTTGGCCAAAAATGCAACAAGCTCAACCTTCTATCTTTGAGCAGTTGAAACAACAGGATGTGCTGATACATCGGCCTTTTGAGAATTTTGATGCAGTGATTGCGTTTTTGCATGAAGCAGTTTATGACCCCGATGTACTGGCGATTCGTCAAACCATTTATCGCTCGGGCAGCGATGTGCGGATGTTGAACTTGTTGCAAGAAGCGGTGCGGCGCGGCAAAGAAGTGTTAGTGGTGGTAGAAATTAAAGCGCGTTTTGATGAGGAAGCTAATATTAACTGGGCGGAATCGCTAGAAGCGATTGGCGCACAAATTGTCTATGGCATGCTGGGTTTAAAAACACACGCCAAAATGCTGTTAATTATGCGTAAAGAAGGCAAACGAATTGTACGTTATGGGCATCTTTCTACAGGAAACTACAACGCAAATACGGCAAAACTCTATACCGATATTTGCATGCTAACTAAAGATAGCACGCTCACACGCGAGATGGAGTATGTGTTTAGACATTTAACGAGTCAACTACCTTTGCCGCGCATGCGCAAGTTATTGGTGGCACCCTTTAATTTGCAAGCCGCCATGTTGCGTCAAATTGCAGCGGCCAAACGCGCTTGCATATTAGGTGGCAGCGCACAAATTATTGCCAAAATGAACTCATTAACGGATGAGGTTTTAGTTAAAGCTTTAATGAGTGCAGCAGAAGCCGGCGTTGAAATTGATTTAATCATTCGCGGCGCGTGTATTTTGCCTGTTGACGCGGTAATGTTGCATAACCGAATTCGTGTGCGGTCAATTGTAGGGCGGTTTTTAGAGCACTCACGCGTGTTTTATTTTGCTTACAATGCAAATGGCGTCAACACAAAAAAAATGTGGCTTTCCAGCGCAGATTGGATGAGTCGTAATATGAATCGGCGCATAGAAATTGCCTGGCCAGTCGAAAATTTGCACAGTCAACAACTTATTATGCAAAATTGTTTAATTCCTTATTTGGCCGATAATGAAGACGCGTGGTTGCAAGGCGAAAATGGCTCATATCAGCAACTCAAGCCTACAAATACCCCAGCAATTAGTGCACAAAAAATATTAATTAAACGCTACCAAGGTCAACAAAATGGTGGTTAAGAAGCCATTACAATTTAAAAATATTATTTTATGGCGACATGCCGAAGCAGTTGATTTAATTAATGTTTATAGCGAAATTAGTTATAACAATACGCTTAATGCCGAGCAAGACGATTTGTCGCGCGCACTCACAAGCCACGGTGAGCAACAAGCAAAAAAAATGGCACATTGGTTAACGCAACATTTGCCTAATGATACTAATTTTCAATGTAGCCCTGCACTACGGGCTTTTCAAACAGCCGATGCACTTAAGTATAAAATCAACATTAATCAAGCATTTAAGCCCAGCATTAACTTGCAACAAGCGCTAGGTGCGATGGCGCGATTGCCTTCTGAAGGTAATTTGTTGTTGCTTGGGCATGAACCTTATTTAGGGCAACTGGCAGGTTATTTATTGGGGATTTCTGAGCTTGAGATACACATTAAAAAAGGCGCAATCTGGTGGCTCCGCCGTTTAGAATCAGCCCCTGGGCGCTACCAAATATTAACGGTACAAACGCCCAGCAAGCTTTAAAATCACTCATTCAACATTCAACATTCAAAACAATTACTTATTAGGCCGACCTGTTTTAATGACGGGTATTTTAGCCATTGTGGTTTTTAGCGTATTGTCGCTCATGGCGGCTAATAACTTGATGCCCGCACGCAGTAACTCACTTTTTTTGGCTGGCTGACCCATTGCCATTAAGCGCGCTTTTAGTAAGGTTAATTGCGCATATTCGTCTTTTGGCATAGTAAAACTATCGCGTTCCATTTTGACTTTCTCTGGCCTTATTTTTTTGTCATCTTTTTTATCATCCTTTTTGTTCGTATTTTTTTGGTGGTCTTTATGATGATCACTTTTTTTATGATCTAGCTTCATACCGACATTACGAGTTGCTTTTGGCGCTGGCTTAAGTGCGGTTTTAATTGCGTTTTTGGCAACTGGTTTTACCGCAGTTTTTGATACAGTTTTAACCGCAGGTTTTGTTGTAACAACTGTTTTAGCGGCTACTGGTTTTGATGAAGCTGGTTTTAATGAATCTGGTTTTGCAACCTTCGCTTTAACAACTTTTGCTTTTATCGCAGCAGTGGCTGCAACTGGTTTTGGTGCTGTGCTTGATACGGTTGTGGGTGATGGAATTAAGCCAAGCGCGGCAGCTTGCATGGGTGATATTTTTGACATAACTGTATCCTTAACATAAATTAAAAAAATTAAACGATATAAACAGTTTATACCGTTTAATAGTCATGTCAAATCATTTTAATCTAGACTTTTCACAACCAAGTTCCAATTGGTTTTTTGCCAAGACAAAATTTCTTCTTCTAACAAATAACAGGTTTGCGGAAAAGCTTGTTGCCAGGCCCTTGGCAGACTTAACATAAAAGTATTTTCTGCCCTTTCAAATACAATATTTTTAAGCACGGGCATATTGCGCGAGTGGCAAAATATCACCGCCAAGCGAAGCGACACAAGTTTTGTAATAAATCGATCGTCATTAAAATCGACGTCTAGCTTTTTAAGTTTGCCGCAGTGGCCCAGCACCAACAAACCTAAGCGGTGTAGCTCGGTTTGAGTGAAGCCCATCAGCTCGGTATTATCTAAAATATAGGCGCCATGCTTTTGCAACTCACTGTGCGAAATAGCCGCGCCAATTTCGTGGCATTGCGCCGCCCAGCTCAAAATTTGGCATGGTTTGGCGAGTTCAAGATGGTTTGATTCATCGCTTATATGGTCAGGTGCTTTTAACGCATAGGCGACTGCATCAAAAAATTTTAACGCCACAATATCTACATTTTGGGCATGCTTTTTATTGACGCCAAAGCGCGTGGTAAGCGAGGTAATTGAGGCGTCACATAAGTCTTGCGGCGCATCTTGTTCATCCGCCAGTAAGTCGTACAATAAGCCATGGCGCAGTGCGCCTTTTGCGACAATTAACTCATCCAATTTAAGCAAATCGAAAATACCAATTAAAATACTTAAACCGCCGCCAATCACACTTTTTCTGTCATCTTTTAAGCCATTTAAGCTGAGCTTATCGACCGTTTTAGCTTTAATTAATTGATGGCGCAGCCATGCCAAACCTTCGCGCGTGATTTTGTTCTCGTCGAACCCAGCATAGCCCAGCACTTCGGCCACTGCGCCCACCGTGCCAGATGCGCCGTACGCCACATCCCAATTAGCGCGCTTGTAAACAGGCGCTACAGCGTCCAAAAATGATTCTGCCGCAATTTCGGCGCGCTGCAAATTCTTATCGGTAAATGTGCCATCAGCAAAATATTTAAGCGACCAAGCAACCGACCCCACGCGTAACGAATCGGTAGTTTCTGCCGTTAACTGATGGCCTAAAATAAATTCGGTCGAACGCCCGCCAATATCAATCACCAAACGGCGCTCATCCGATTGCGGCAGTAAGCGGCTAACGCCTTCGTAAATAAGCCGCGCTTCTTCTACG